>JBEAUV010000060.1:0-13335 GCA_041161265.1 Bacteroidota bacterium
AATAACTAGCAACTAATAACTTGTAATTCGTAATTTTGTCAACGAACATTCTTTCTAACAAACACTATGGTAAATTATTCTTTTAGTATTGAAAATCCGAATCAACAATATATTCAAATCAAAGTAACTTTTGAAGATTTGGGTGATACAACTATTATTCGTTTACCTAGCTGGAGACCGGGAAGATATGAATTGGGGAATTTTGCTAAAAATGTAAAAGGTTTCAAAGTTTACAATGATCAAAATAAGCGCGTTGATGCACCAAAATTTGCTAAAGATGCTTGGGAAATAGATACCAGAGAAACAAAATCGATTCGAGTAGAATACAGTTATTATGCGTTTGATTTAAATGCTGGTTCAACATTTCTTTCGAAAGACCAATTATATGTTAATCCAGTTAATTGCTGTGTGTTTGCAGATTCGCATGCTGATCAATCTACAGCTTTAGCATTGAATATTCCTGCGAATTGGAAAGTTGCAACTTCAATGACACGAAAAGGAGATATATTATTAGCTGACAATTTCGATGAGTTAGCGGATTCACCTTTCATTTGTTCTGTAAATCTACAACATGATGAATACACTTCTGGAGAAACCTTATTTCATTTGTGGTTTAATGGCGCAGTTGAGGTAGATTGGAATCGAATCAAGAAGGATTTCAAAGCTTTTTCAGACAAGCAAATTGAGAAGTTTACGGAGTTTCCAGTGAGTGAATACCATTTTTTATTTCAAATACTTCCAATTAAAGCGTATCACGGCGTTGAACATTGTAAGTCAACTGTTATAACACTTGGGCCAACTTACGATCTTTTTGGGCCGTTATATAAAGAATTAATGGGTGTTTCATCCCATGAATTGTATCATACATGGAATGTTAAGGCAATTCGTCCAATTGAAATGTTTCCATATGATTTCACAAAAGAAAACTATTCTCGCTTAGGATACATTTGTGAAGGAGTAACAACGTATATGGGCGATTTGTTTTTATTGAAAAGCTCATTTTTTGATTTGCCTAATTACTTATTAGAAATGAATGTCCAATTGCAAAAGCATTTTGACAACCATGCGCGTTTCAATTATTCAGTTGGTGATTCCTCATTCGATACATGGTTAGACGGCTATGTTCCGGGAACACCAGGTAGAAAAGTGTCTATTTATACGGAAGGATGTTTATTGGCATTTGTAACGGATGTCATGATTCTTCGTGCTACCAGCAATAAATCAAGTTTGGATGATGTAATGAAAAGCTTATATTTTCAATTTGCATTAAATGGAAAAGGTGTGTCTGAAGAAGATTATATAAAAGAACTTGAGAACATTTCAGGGATTTCATTTACTTCTTTTTTCAATGAATTCGTGCATGGTACAAATCCTTACGAAGCAATCTTAACGGAAAGTTTCGACTATTTAGGTTTGGAGATGAAACAAGTTCCTGCAAAAGCTTATTCTGCAAGTAGATTAGGATTTAAGGCAGTACAAAGCGGAAATAATTTTATCGTTTCAGCGATGTATCCAGGCGGACCTGCAGATCTTGGAGGAATGATGATTGGGGATGAGATTATTGCCGTGAATAGCTTTATGTGTCAAGGTGAATTAGAAAAATGGTTACAATTTGTAGATCATTCTCCAAAGAATATTTCAATCATTCGTGCAGGTAAATTAATCGAATTGACTCTTCCCGAAGTGAACAGAAATTTTTATTCAGAATATACAATTACTGAATTGCCTGTCCCAAATAGTCTTCAAAAAAGTGCGTTGAGTGCTTGGATGAAGTAGATTTAAAAAAGTTTATAGCTGCAAATTACAAGTTGCTAGTTATTGTATTAGAAACTTGTAATTAGCAACTAATAACTAGCAACTTTTTAAAACTTATAACTCACACCCAAGCTAGGTAATATAGGGAATTGATATATTTGTTCTCCAGTAACACGGTTTACATAAAATATATTATTTCTATCATATACGTTTGTTATACTACCAATAACCTCAATTATATCTTGATTTTTAAATGTAAAACGTTTCTTTATGGTGATGTCCATTCTGTGATAATAAGGAAGACGATTACTGTTAAAATCACCTAAAAGGGTGGAAACAGTTGAAGGATTTGAAGTTGTATAATCTGTTGTCACACCTCCTTGAAAAGTTTCTCCTTGATAAAATCCAGCCGTTGGAGTGAAAGGTAATCCCGAGCCTAAATTCCATCTCAAACTAAGTTCTAAATCTTTTTTCTTTCCAAATAAATAGGTGCCAACTATATTCACGTTATGTCTTCTGTCAAAAACAGGATTGTAAATTGTAAAACCATCCCATCGTGTTGAATGCCCATATGAATAAACACCCCACAAGAATAAGCGATTTTTTGAATATTTTAATAAAACATCTACACCCCAAGAAACGCCATCTTCAATAATAAAATCTTTTTTGAAAACATCATCAATTTGTGAGAATTGCGAAACATCATCATATAATTTATTCTGATTGATATTACTTAATTGTGAGAAATATTTATAATATCCTTCAACATTTATCATTAAATTTTTTGCAAGATCGTATTCAGCTCCAACAATTGCATGCCATGCATATTGAATACCATTCTTGATTGCTTTTTCATTTTGATATTGATTAACAAAAGTAGACTGCACATTACTTGGTGCTGACAACAATCCATTAAAGAGGTTTACAATATCCTTGTCAGACGAAGCTGATGTGAAGTTTTGTGAAAAACGTCCTCCCGATAATTTGAACCTTAATTTTTCTGATGCATTGTATTTCGCTCCAAAACGTGGTTCTAGTGATATTGTCCCAAGTGATGCATAAACTTGCGCTCTCATACTTGGTTGAATCACCCAACGGTTTCGTACTAAACGAAAATTAAAATAAGCTCCAATTTCCGTAGAGAAATTTGTTGCTTCAATTTTCCTTTTTGCTTCGTTATAAGTAACAAAAGAGGTATTAAATCCACTAAAATTTAAACCATAATTCATTTCGCTTTCATTTCTCAGGAATCGCGTAAAATCAAAACCTAGATCAAAACCGCCAATTTTACTTGTTCTTGGTTCTACTGCTTCTTCAGAAAATGTCGTTTCATAAGTGCTTCCGTTAACGTGTCCTTTAATCATCATCGGTGTACTTGATGGAACAAGTAAAAAATTCATGCCCCCACCTGATGCCTTCCAGTCTAAATCGGCAACAGAGTAATTAACAGAATCTTGGTTATGAAAACCAAAAGCACTAAATTTTGATCCTCCCTTACTGTTGACGGTCACTTTTCCATACAAGTCAGTAAAATTAAAAGGCAATCCATTCCCTTCATTTATCGAAGGATATAATGACTTTGATGTATAATCTAACAAACTATGTTTTGCAGACATTACATAAGAAACCGGACTTGGAATGCTGTCTTTTCCTTTTCTACTTCCGATAGGACCTTCCAAAACCAATTTCGCTAAAAACGGAGATACAGAAACTTTTCCTCCAAAATCATTACGATTTCCATCTCTATAAGAGATATCCATTACTGATGAAATTCGACCACCGTATTTAGCATCAAAACCTCCAGTATATACATCAACATTTTTAACAAGTTCAGTTTCAAAAACAGAGAAAAATCCAATAGAATGGAAAGGACTGTAAATAGTCATCCCATCTAAAAGAACTTTGTTTTGAATAGGTGTCCCACCTCGAACATACAATTGACCCCCTTGATCTCCCGTTGTAATAATCCCTGGTGTCACAGACAGAGCGCCAACAATATCATTTTCAGCGCCCATCCCTGGAATTCTTTCAATTCCTTTTTTATCCAATTTTAATTGAGAAATTAAGACCTCCGTTTTTTTATTGTTTCCTTCAGCAACAATTGTTACTTCTCCCATTTCCTTAATACTGTTCTTCTTCTCAAAAACAATATTCACATCAACAATTCCCTTAATTTGTGTTATTTCAATATTTTGAACAAAACTTTTATAAGCTGCATTATCTACTTTTAAAATGTATGAACCTTTATTCAATTTAGGCATTGAAAAATAACCGTCAACATCTGTAACTGCACCTGCTACAAATGAACTATCAGAACCGTTTAATAAACGTAATTTTTGAAAGCCAATAACTTCACCATTTGATTTTTCACGGATAAATCCACGGACAGTATTATCTTGAGAGTATGTAATGCCAATAAAACAAAGGTTGAAAAGGAGGATTTTAATTAATTTCATAAGGTTAACAGTTCATTTAGAAGTCTCGAAGATAAAACTTTCTCGTCAATTGAGAATGGCTTGTATATAAAACTATTTGAATGGTATAGATTATATAGTAAATGGTATTTCGTGAGTTAGATTCTAAATCATTTTATAATTAAAGACAGATAGTTATTTTCGAAGCTGAATTTTCGCAATATCCCAATAAACATCCATTTCAGAAAGAGTCAAATTTCCAATCCCTTTTTCATCCTTTTGGATTAATTCTTCCATCAATTTAAAACGATTAATGAATTTGGCATTCGTTTTTGCCAATGCATTTTCGGGATTTATATTTACAAACCGGGCATAATTGATCAAAGAAAAAAGTACATCACCAAATTCGTCTTCCATTTCCTTAGAATTTTTCTGCTGTTCTTGGTAAAACTCTTCTAATTCTTCTTTCACTTTATCCCAAACATCCTCTTTGTTATCCCATTCAAATCCTATTCCTTTTACTTTTTCTTGAATTCTACTGGCTTTAACCATAGCTGGTAATGAGGTAGGAACGCCTTCAAGAACAGATTTTCTACCTTCTTTTAATTTTAATTTTTCCCAATTCCTCTTCACTTCTTCTTCAGAATCTGCTACAACATCGCCATAAATATGTGGATGTCGCGTTATTAATTTTTCACAGATAGCATTTAAAACGGTCGTTACATCAAATACTTTTTGTTCTTCGCCTAATTTGCAATAAAAAATCAGGTGTAAAAATAAATCACCAATTTCACCTTTAACAGATTCGAGATCATTGTCAGTTATTGCGTCAGCTAATTCATACGTTTCCTCAATGGTTAATGGTCGAAGGGTTTCAAAGGTTTGCTTTTTATCCCAAGGACATTTTTCACGCAATTCATCCATGATATTCAACAAGCGCTCAAAGGCAATCAATCTTTCGTCCATTATTTTTTTTCTCAAAAGTAGAATTTTTTTATTTGTCAAAGTCATTTGCTTACTTTTGTCGTTCAATGAAAACATTACGTCTTTTTATTCCGCTATTAATAGCATTTACTTCTTTGTCTCAATCAAAGACAGAGTGGGGAATTGACTATAGACAAAAGATTGGTTATTTAGCGGCACATCGAGGCGTGATGGGGCATTTACCACAAAATCAAGCCTATGCTGGTGAATTGTCATTATACTTTCAAACTAAAGGAAGAAAACAATGGCACCAACCCTGTCGCTATCCAATTATTGGCGCTACTCTCTTTGGAGGATCAGTTGGAAACAATGAAATTTTAGGAACATTTTGGGGTATTTATAGTTTTATTGAATTTCCATTTGTGAAAACAAAAAAATATGAATTTGTTGGAAAATTAGGTTCAGGATTTGGGTATGGCACTAAAGTTTATGACCCAATACTCAATCCAAAGAATGTTGCTATGAGCACTCATTTGAATACAATTATTTGTTTTGGTCTGAAAAGTTCATATACATTCAATAGAAATAAGGTTTCTCTCGGAATTGACATGACCCATTTTAGTAATGGAGCAATAAAAGTTCCTAATCTCGGAGTGAATTTGCCATATCTTTCTTTGGGATATGGAAGAACAATTCGAAAAACTCAATTTGATTCCATTCCTCATCCAAATGTTTTGCCTTTTAAAAAGTGGTTATTCGGCATTACCACAATTGTTTCAGCAAAAGAAATTTTCCCTACAGGCCAAAAGAAATACCCAATATTTTCATTAAGTACGCATTTGAGATGGTTTGCTAAACCTAAAGTTGGTTTTGAAGGAGCCTTTGATATTATTTCAAAGCAAATAATAATGAAATATAAAGAAAATATTAGTAAAACTCAATGGGAAATTTTGCAATTGGGTATATATACAGGTTACCTTCTGCCGCTGGACCAATTCCATTTGGCAATTGGAATGGGGGTTTATATAAAAGATAAATACCAACCAGAAGATTATTTTTATCATAGAGTAGGGATGCGTTATTATTTTAAAAATGGATTGAATGCTCAAATTGTTTTGAAATCACATTGGGCTAGGGCAGATTATGTCGAATGGGGATTAGGTTATACATTTAATTATAAATCAAAGAAATGAAAAATTTGATTTGTTTTCTTTGTGGTTTTTTAATCCTGGTTTCATGTGCTAAACCGGAAGATAGGGAATGCGTAAAGTCTGCTGGAGATGAAACGGAAATAGAAATCTTAACACCTAAAATAGATCGATTATTTCTTCATGAACATTTGGAATATATATTAGTTCAAGATACAATTGAAAAAGTAGTTTTATCGGGTGGTAAAAATTTAGTGAATTTTGTAATAGTTGATGTAAATGAAGGATTGCTAGACATTAGTAATACGAATAAATGTAATTTCCTTCGATCTTATAAGAAAAAAGTAAAAGTTGAGATACATTTTATAGAATTGATCAACATTCATTTTGAAGGAACGGAATCACTTACTAACAAAGATACGTTGCAATTTAGTTGGATGACTTTTTTAATTCGAGATGGAGCTGGACCTGTATTGTTGAATTTTAATGCAGATGCTATTTATGCTACAATCAGTCATGGTTGGGGTGACTTTACATTCAACGGTACAGTCAATTATGCAAATTTGAATGTAAGGAGTAACGGGTTTTGTGACACTTATGGTCTCAAAGTGAAAGATTCTTTGACTGTGATATCAAATACACAAGGATACGTTAAAGTCAATGCAAACAATGCTAAATTGAAATCTCAAACAGATTTAGATGGTGATATTTATTACAAAGGAATGCCATCTTTCATAAAGTTTAATCAATATGGGAGCGGTGATTTAATCGATGCCAATTAATTTTTAGTGACCTCTTTTTAATTGCATCAAGATTTTAAATGCTTTGTCAACATCGTCTTGCTTCACCACAACAGTGAATTCATTTGAAGTAGAAACAATTTCAATAATATTAATCCCTTCCCAAGCTAAATGCTTTAAAATGTAATAGTAAATCCCATAAATCTCAGTATTAATTGAAGGTAATTTGAGAGTTACAGAAGCAAGATCTTTTGTATGAGATTTTAATTTAGCATTTTTAAACATTCTAGTAACTGTTTCAGAATGTTGAGAGCTTACGATGAACGTTGTTTCTGTTACTCCTTTACAAAGGGTGAAGAAAGAATCGTTGTCTTTGTTTATTTCTTCAATTAAAGCAGCTTGATTCGCTTTGAAAGAATCAGAATTTTCATATGTAAAATCTTCTAGGTTACTTCGTACAAGGAAATCACCAATATCTCCCATCACATTTGTTATCTTAATATTTAAACGATGGTACAAACCTGGAGTCATACGTTTTATTGCCATAACAATCGCACCTTCATTTACTTCCTTTCCAGCTAAATCTTCGATTTCATTTTTCAATTTTCGTGCTAATGCAGATACATTGATTAAATCGTCAGTCATTGCTTCTCTTAAGAACGGACTTCTATTAATTAAATCTTCAGTGATTTTGCCTATTGAATTCATTTTGTAATTTTAAATCAAGCACAAATCTAAATAAAATTGTTGATTTTAAAGCGATTTGTTTAATTTTCAACATTTAGTCTTGTCCTTGCAATTTTCTAATACTTGATTTACATACTTTAAAGAAAGTTGTAATTGTTCTGAAGGGGTAAGATTAGATGTGTCAATAAAATGCGCATCCGGTGTTTGAATAAGTGGGCTTTCTGCTCTAGTTGAATCAATTAAATCACGTTCCTTAAGATTCGCTAGTACTGCTTTGAAAGTTGCAGGTATTCCTTTTTGAGTGAGTTCTTTTAATCGTCTTTCAGCTCTGATTTCGGGCGATGCTGTTACAAAGAGTTTTAATTCGGCATTAGGAAAAACTACGGATCCAATATCTCTTCCATCCATAACAATTCCACCAAATTCGCCCATTTTTTGTTGCTCTGCAACCAATTTTTCACGAACACATTTGATTGTTGCAATTGGAGATACATTTGAAGCTACATCTGGCATTCGAATCAATTCTTCAACATTCTCATCATTTAAATAGAGGTCGTGTTTTTCTGTTGAACCATTGTATATAAAAGAAAGTTTTATTTTAGGTAACGCTGCTTCTATTTTTTCGAAGAGTGGTTTACCATCTAAAATAAGTTGGTGTCGCATACAATAAAGAGTCACTCCTCGATACATCGCGCCACTATCAATAAAAATATATCCAAGTTTTTTTGCTAGGGCTTTGGCTAAAGTACTTTTACCACAAGAGGAATAACCGTCAATTGCAATGGTAATTTTTTTATCTGGATACATACAACGAAGATATGGAAAATTTGAAACAAAAAAAAGGGAAGCAATGTGCTTCCCTTTCATATTTTTGGTTATCCTAAAATTAGAATCTCCATCCTAAACGGATAGCAGCGTTAGCGCTATTTCCAAAAGAAGAAGATTTACCTGTTGTAAGATTCTCACCAGAAGTTGTAACACCACCAGTAGTTGAACTCCAAGTACCACCTTTGTCATTATTTGACATGTAAGTCATACCTAATTCAGCACCGATAAATACATTTTCAGCGAAATAGTAATCAAAACCAGCTCCAATTCCAATTCCTAATCCAGAAGTTTTAGAATCTCCAGTTGCATTGAAACCTTTATCAAAACCTGTTCCATCAAAATCAGTCCATTCAGCAGATGTTGAACCCATACCGATCATTACGTCTAATGCTACATAAGGATCTAAACGCTCTAATTGAGAAAAATGGTAAGAACCACCGATAGAAATCCAAGTCATTGCTGCTTTGTTTATTTCAGTTCCTGTTGAATCTACTGTTGGAACAAAAGCAGAATTTAATCCGTAATACAAATCAGTTGTTTTAGATGAATTGTATTGAATACCCAATCTTACTGCAATGTTTTCAGCTGCGAAATAACGCAAACGAAGTGTTGGTGATGAAAACGTGTTTGCTGCAGAATTAAGAGATAAACCACCTTCTAAAGAGAATGGGTTTGAATCTGTTGGTCTTTGAGCGAACGCTGAACTTGTCAAAACGATTGCTCCTACTAAAATTGCTAATTTTTTCATAAACTTATTTTTTTTATTTGTTATGGTTGGGCTAATGTACTTTAGTTTTTAATAAAAGGTTACAAAAAATAATTAACATTTTTTGGTTAATAACCTATAAGTAAGCTCAAAGTCCTTACTAAACTGATTTAGTACTTCGATGTAAATAATAAAAAAAATGCAAGATTTATTTTTTCCAACGCGATAAATTGGTGGAAAGAGTCAACATATTGTTAAACCCGGCTCTTGAATAAACGGAAAAACCGTAATCAATTGATACTTTTTTAAAGTATAAACCAAGTCCAAAAGTGAATCCAGCAATTCCTGGTCTCACTTCAAGCTTCATCTCTTGGCGTTTTTGGTAATCGAATCCGAAACGTAAATGAATATTTTTTGAAGCAAGAATCTCAACTGAATAGGTGAAATGTCTTGCTAGTTTTTCTCCAAATCCTGCATATTTCACAGGAATTGTATCTCCTGTTAAAGCATCGACTGTTGGTTTTGATTTTGGATCAACATACGTGATGTCCCATTTGTTAAGGTGATGTGCTAAAATTGAGAAGCGAAAAGGTGCATGATTTAATTTATAAGATCCGGCCATTTGAAATTCTGCAGGAAGGGGGGATCTTAACTTATTATAATAGCTTTTAAATTGTATACCTGCATTTTTAACCATTGCTGTAACAAGAAAATTCTCGTTTTTATTAGTATATGTTCCTGCTAAATCAATTGCTGCACCAAAAGAACTATAATTTTCTAATTGAGAATATATGAGGTTTACATTTGTTCCAACTGAAATTCTTGGGTTCAATTGTTTCCCGTATCCTGCACCAATAATACATTCGAATGGATTGAAAGCTCCTTGATCAGTACCGTTGACATCTGTTCTCCTAAATTCACCATAATTCACATAACGAATAGACGTTCCTAAAAATCCAGTTTTTAGTTTTTTACCATAAACTACTTGACCGTAATTTATACCGCCAGATAACAATGCCTGATTTACGCTTAACGTATTGTGCATTTTATCATTATATAAAGAGGGATTGGCTATTCCCAAATTAATATCCTGATCTTTTGCCGAAATGAAATCATTTCCAAGTCCTGCAGCACGTGCATTATAAGTTAAATCTAAAAGGGCGAAAGAAGTTGTTCCACCAGTTTGAGCAATAAAAATAAAGCTGCATAAAACAAAAGAAAAAGAAAAAATAAATTTCATACGTGATTGTTAACGCAAAGAAAAGCTAAAAATTTTATTCTAAACTCTTTTTCCTATTTCAATTGCTTCTAAATCGTGTATTCGATCTCCGGTTATTGAAAAACGCAATATTGTTTTTACTGAATGAAAGCCTTTGAAACCGCATGCACCTGGATTCATGCATAACATTTTATAACGTGGGTCCATTTTCACAAGAAGGATGTGTGAATGACCACAAATAAATAATTTTGGAGCCTTTTTATTTAATTCTGTTGTTGCTGGAATGGAAAAATTACCGGGTTTACCGCCTATATGAGTAATTAGTACCTCAACATCTTCACAATTAAACCGATTGAATTCTGGAAGTTCTTTTCTAATATAATAATCATCAATATTTCCATATACGCCGCGAAGTGGTTTGAACTTTCGTAATTCATCTATTACGTCTATTGTTCCAATGTCACCAGCATGCCAAATTTCATCAACATCTTTGAAGTAATCGTAGATTTTAGGATCAATGTATCCATGTGTGTCTGACATTAAGCCAATTCGTTTCATGGGGTAAAGTTAGTGAAAGAGTTTTAGAAGAAAGACTTCAAGACATTAGGAAATTAAGACTTTAGGACAAAAGACTAATAAACTTCAAAACCTACTATTTTAAAACCAATTTATTTCTGCTATTGAAAATCAGCAAGGTTAAATATGAACGAGTCTATTTTTTGAGTCTTAATATCCTGAAGTCTTAAACTCTTATAGTCAATATGTCCTTTATTTTTTTCTACATTTGTTTCAATGGATCAGCAACATTTAGAAAATTGGTTGAATAAACGAAAACTCAGACGAACATCTCGCTCTGTAGCGAGTTTATTTGATAAATTACTGAAAGGTGACCTCGTTGCATTGAGCTCTTGTATTACTTTATTGGAAAGTACATTGTCATCTGATAAAGAAATGGCCAATGACCTTGTTCAATTAAGTTTGCCGCATGCTGGAAAATCTATTCGTATTGGAATTACAGGAGTTCCTGGAGTTGGAAAAAGCACGTTTATAGAAGCTTTCGGTAAAATACTGGTTGATAAAGGGATGAAAGTTGCCGTTTTGGCAATTGATCCTTCAAGCAGCGAAAGCGGAGGAAGTATATTAGGTGACAAAACGCGCATGCAGGATTTGTCTGTGATGAAAAATGTTTTTATTCGTCCTTCAGCCGCTGGTTCAACGCTTGGCGGTGTTGCAAGAAAGACGCGAGAAAGTATTTTTTTATGCGAAGTAGCAGGTTTTGATGTTATTCTAATTGAAACTGTTGGTGTAGGTCAATCTGAAACAATGGTTCATTCGATGGTTGATTTCTTTTTACTTCTAATGTTGGCTGGTGCAGGAGATGAATTGCAAGGTATCAAAAGAGGTATTATGGAAATGGCTGATGCTTTAGTAATCACAAAAGCGGATGGCGATAATGAGAAAAAAGCTCAAATGGCCAGTCGAGAATATGCAAACGCGATGCATCTTTTTCCACCAAAAGCAAGTGATTGGGTTGCACCTTCTTTCACATGCAGTGCTTACACAAATGATAACATCGATAAAGTTTGGACGACAATAGAATCTTTTTCAAATCAAACAAAAATCAATGGTTGGTTTGATAAACATCGTAAGCTTCAAGATAAATATTGGTTATCAGAATCATTGAAAGAACTGATCTTAAATGACTTTTTCGGGAATGAAGCTTCCATGAATGAATTAAAAAACATGGAACAAAAGGTCCTTTCTGGTGAAATTAGCTCATTTCATGCAGCTGAAATATTATACGAGTATTATAATAAAGATAAATGAAACAAGAATTTAAAATAGAAGGAGAATATATTGAGCTTATTCAATTATTAAAAGCACTTGGAATCGCTGAAACTGGTGGACATGCAAAATACATTGTCGAACAAGGTGAAGTAATCCGAAACGGAGAAGTTGAAACTCGCAAACGTGCGAAACTAATTCCAGGAGATATTATTGAAATTGATGATTTGAGAATAATTTTAGAATAACTCCTGCAATTCTCTTTTTAAATATTCAACAGTAATTTCAGTTGGTAATTGACCAATTTCGGCAACAATTTCGAATATTTTAGCTGATAAATCCATTCCAGTAGCCGAAGCCGACATTTGGTTTCCAGCAATATTGATTATTTTGATTGTCTCTTCTTTAGAGTTTTTTACCATTTGCCATCCTTGAATAGAAACAAATAGTTGTTGTGCAACATTGTGATCGTATTCTTCTCTAATAGCTTGTAAAAATTCTGCTTGTAATGCTCTAGCTGGTAATCCAGGATTGTGCAGACGCATAACTAAACTATTTGGATGAATACGTTCCATCAATAATACTGCTCTTTGATACGATTCAACACGACTAGGCAAAAAGAACTCTTGACGTTGTTTTTTCATTTCAATTTGCATCGAACGCAATTCTTGAGACGATTCCTTTCTCAAAAAGAATATTGTTGTTAATAACACAGCTCCCGCTGGAAAAATAATCAAGGCAATTTGCAATACAACATCCATGGTCTATAATTTTTAAAATACAAAGATATAATTCAATTCGAGATTAAAGTAACGGATTATGATCATCATTAAATGAAGTTTAAACAAATAATAGTAATTTCAACCTTCAATTATAAGTATGAGTACAGCATTAGTCGTTTCGATATTAGTAGCCTATTTCGCAGTGTTGATTTTGATTTCAGTTCTGACATCTAAAAACGCTGATTCTGAATCTTTTTTCTCTGGAAATAAGAAAAGTTCATGGTATTTAGTGGCTTTTGGAATGATTGGAACATCACTCTCTGGTGTCACTTTTGTTTCTGTTCCAGGTGGAGTTGGTGCTGGTGGATGGCATTATTACCAATTGGTACTCGGATTTTTTATAGGAT
>JBEAUV010000061.1:0-13238 GCA_041161265.1 Bacteroidota bacterium
CTACATTTTCTTCTTCTTCAAATTCGTATTGAAAATTTGGATTGGTAGAATAGATGATGTTTAATTTTTCCTTTTTTGCCATTAGTACTTTTCAATTAGTGTTGCACAAATATCATCTGTTATTACTGCATCAGGATTTTTATTTAATGCAGAACGAATTCCTTTTGGAGATCGAATTTCAAATATAAAAAGATCTTTATTTGCGTTCTTAATTAATGTAATTTCATTTTTATCAAAATCACTATTACGCACTACAAAACCTGAGACTGAAGGGTAAAGATTTGTGAATATATTGAATTCATTCATATTGAAGATGGAATAATCCACCTTATAACCAGCTGCTGTAAAAGGCGAAATCCATTGGTCATAGGACAAGATACAATGAACATCCAAATCCGTTATTGTTTGAAGATTCAGTAGGTTTAAGTCGGTAATTACTTGATTCACATTTACAAAAATTCCTGAACAGGCAGTATAATGCCGTAAGTCTAAAAACAACTGTTTTCCTTTGAATAAGGTGAAATTTAAATCTTTTAAACGGGTGAGTTTTTCTGTATGAATCGTTTTGTATTCAATTGCAGATAATTCATTGTCGGTTAAATCATTTACACAACCAATCCCATTTGTTTCTTTCTCCAACTGATCGTCGTGAAACAACCACAATGTTCCATCTTTAGAAAGTTGTATGTCTATTTCCACTCCATTACATCCTTCAATGGAAAGTGCCAATTCAACAGCTTCTTTCGAATTGTCGTGGTAAACAGAATTTAGAATTTCTAGGCCTGTTGCGGCATGACCAATTACATTGATTTGGTCAAAGTCTTTATTTTTAGAACAAGACACTAACAGGAGCGCTATCAAAACTATTCTACCAGACATACACTATTCCGATATCCCCATTAAAACCCAATGAATTCACTCCGTCTTTTTCTTTGCTGATTTGATTGTAAAAACGTTCATTTAATAATCCTCCATTTGCTTCAAATGAAAAACGAAATTTCGAACCAAGTTCCAATCTACCCCCAATATACAACTCATTCCAGTGATTATAATGATTTGAAATTGCATTGAATTTTAGCAACGAATGGGCATATAATAGTTGAGGACCAATTTTTAATTTGTTTTTATTCACCAAAAAATATGTAGACCCAACACCCAACTTTGGAAACAATCGTGATTGGAAGATAGTGCGGTTAATTCCTATTTCAGCAGTTACAAATGAAGCCCATTTATCAAATGAACGAGCATATCGAAATCCGGTAAAAAAATCGAGTCGTGTCATTCCAAGTTGGATACTGATTGAATTTTTTAGTGAATCTTGAGATTTTACGAAGCTGGAATTAAAAAGAAAAAATATCGTTAGGCATAAGAAATATCTCATGAATCAAAGATAGAGAAAGAATCTTAAGAGTATTAAAGTTTTGGACACTTTTTACAGTGAATACCGTGCTTTTTGTATTTCTTACAACAACCTTTTTTCTTATCGCATGAACAATTAATGCAGGCAGTAAACTGTTGAAATTCGTTTTGAGCTGGTTTAATTTCTTGTTTCATCCTTATTTAGAATAATTCCAAACAAAGATAGAATTAATTATTTAATCTTCAATACCCAATTTAAATATTTAACAAAGTAGATGTTTAAAGTATGATTTATTACTATTATAAATCCCTTGACTATTAGTGGGGATTTTAATCAGTGTCTATTCAATAAAATTTCGACAGTAAAAAGAGATTTCTTACCATCAAGATTCTCAATTGAATATTTCAAAACATTTTCAGATTTAATACGCATTGTCAAAAAACCCAACCCGGCTCCACCTTTTTTAGATAAAAAACCATTTGTGAGCACGTTCATATACAAATCTTTTAATTCTTGAAGCCCTAAACCATTAATTCTTTCCAGATATTCGACTAGTATAACTCGGTCTTCATTTTGAATAATATTTCCGAAAACAATTTTATACGAAGCTGCATTTTTGCAAAGGAATAGGAATGCCAATTGTCTATTTAACTCATCTTTTTCTCCATGAGACCGAATGTTTTGCAGTCCTTCGATTAAAATTGAAAAAACACGTTTAATCAATTTCTTTTGATCTCCGCTTGAAACCATTATCTCTTCAACCCCATTTGCAATGCTATTGACTAGATCCTGAGAGAAAACACCAAAATGATTTACTGCAATACTACGTTGCTCTTCTTTAGAAAATTTTTCTAAATAACGTAAATAGGAATTACGAATATCAGAAGCAATTGCACTATTTAATGTATCAACCATTTAACTATTGAAGTTTGATATTAAGTTATTAAAATAAATTTAACTTATCGAATTAAATGTATAATACCATGTTTCAAATTACCATCTGGTTCTTTTAGTAGGTATGTATATACTCCTTCAGTCAATTCTTTACCCGAAACATCAATACCTTTCCAATCATTTAAGTAGTTATCAGAATCTAATACTACATCTCCCCATCGGTTAATAATTATCAAGCTAGAATTTGGTTTTAATCCTTGAATAATAAATGACTCATTAATATCATCACCATTCATTGTAATAACATTAGGTATTACTAAATCACCAAAAACTGAAATTGTATTTGAGACCGTGGAAACACATCCATTTCCATCAACAATTGACAATGTAACGACAAAATCACCAGCATCATTAAAGGCATATTGCGCATTATTCGTCACAAATTGTTGACCATCAATTGTCCACGTTGATATCAAACCTATTCCAGTCGACGTATTTGTAAAATCAACATTTTGAAAAATTACTGGTGCATTTGGACTCCAAGTAAACGATGCAATTGGTGGAACTGGATCAACAAATATTATTGGTCCAAAAGAACTTATGCATCCGAAATTATCTGTTGCTGTCAATGTATAATTGCCAGCTGTTAAATTCGTTATATCCAAAGTGGTTTGTGTGGTTCCTGTCCAAGAATAAGTGATTGGTTGCGCACCTGTTACTTGTATTCCTGAAATTGAACCATTTGTTAAACATGTAATTTGATTCACTAAAAGATTTGTAATTGAAATAATAGGGAAAGTTGAACCAGTTACTGTTATTATTTCTTGATCAAAACAACCAGCGACATCTGTCACTGTCACAGTATAAACACCTGCAACAAGTCCTGTCAAATCAGGCGTATTAATAAGTGGATCGTTGTTCCACATATATGTATATGCTCCAAATCCGCCAACTGCTGAAACACCTGTAATTGATGCATCACTTTGTCCACAATGTTCTGGACTTAAAACCATTAAACTCAAATCAATCATTGGCGCATTTAATTGCGTAATATTAACTGTCCAAGATTCCGAGCACCCTTGATCATCACTTGCCGTAATAGTATAAGTTCCAAAAGGTAGATTTGCAAGATCTATTGTGTTTGCACTAAATGTACCCGCACTATTTGTCCAAGAAACAACTGGATTAACTCCACCAACGACAACCATTCCTGTTACTGTTCCTGTATTAGATGTGCAAGAAGTTTGAGTAACTTGTAAACCAAGTAAATCTAAGTCAAATGGCACTAATGGGCTAACTGTATATGGTAAAGAATTATATGTACATCCGTTGACATCTGTAACAGTTAAAATATATGTTCCTATATCAAGCCCTGTTATGTCAAGAGAATTACCTCCTCCATTGGACCAACTATAAATCAACCCAGTTCCTGCAGCAGTGATTCCTGAAATTGTAGCTAGTGTTCCATCACACAATAAATTAGTAACAACGACATTTGTCTCATCTAAATTAGGTCCACCTGAATTTGTTACAGAAAAAGGCCCCATATTGACAATACAACCATTTTGATCTGTAACTGTTAAAGAATAACTTCCAGCAGATAAATTATTAATATCCAATGTTGTTTGTGAAGTACCTGTCCAAACACATGAATAAATTGGACTTCCTCCTGAAATTGTAATTCCAGAAATACTTCCATCAGCAAGATTGCAATTTTCAGGAACAATAACTAATGTGCCAATAGAAATTATTGGACTTGCTATTATTGGGATAGAATATGGTCCAGAAGAAACTGTACAACCGTTATTATCAGTAATTACAAGGGTGTAATTTCCTCCACCTTGATTTGGTAAATTCAATGAAGTACTTGAAATAGCATTCCAAGTATATGTTAAACCGTTTCCTGTTGCAGTTATCCCGTTAATAGAACCGTTATTATTCCCACAAGTAGCAGGACTAATTACAATTGCAGATGCATCAACAGATGGACCAGCAATGTAATTTAGAACATAAGGTCCTGCAGTTGCATTGCAACCTGCTCCATTTGTTACTGTTAAAGTATAAGAACCTGCTGATAAATTCGTGGCATTTAATGAAGATCCGCCAGAATTTGACCAAGAATAAATTAACCCAGTTCCTGTCGCTGTAATTCCACTAATTGAACCCATTGTGCCATTACAAAGTTCATTTTGCAACACAACACCTGTAACATCTAAGACTGGTCCAGCTAAATTTGCTATATCATAAGGCCCAGAAGTAGTGACACAATTGTTGAAATCAGTTACAGTTAGCGTATATTGCCCGTTTACTAAATTCGAGATATCCATTGTCGTTTGGGCTGTATTGGACCAACTTATAGTAAAATTTGGAGTGCCCCCAACAATTGTTAATCCGGTAATACTTCCATTTGCTTGATTACAATTTTCATTCATTACATTGATCCCAATTGTACTAATTGTAGGAGCTGCAATTGACGGTATTACATGTGGACCAGAAGAAACGGTGCAACCATTTACATCTGAAACGACTAAGGTATAAGACCCACCAACTTGAGATGAAATACTTAATGAAGGATTAGTAATGGCATTCCACGTATACGTTAATCCTGTTCCTGTTGCAGTTATTCCAGAGATAGCTCCATTTGCGTTTCCGCATGTTTCAGTGGTTATTATTATTCCTGATGCATCCACTGTAGGTCCTGCTATAAAGTTTACAGTATATGGACCAGAAGTAGCAGTACATCCCACTCCATCTGTTACGGTTAAAGTATAATTCCCTGCAACTAAATTGTTCGCATTTAAAGACGATCCTCCTGAATTAGACCAAGAATAAGTTAAACTTGAACCTGTTGCCGTGATGCCAGTTATGGACCCTAACGTACCATTACACAATTGATTTTGAACAACTGCTGCAGCAACATTAATTATTGGACCAGATATTCCAACTAAGGCATGAGGACCATCAGTATCTGTACATCCATAAATATCAGTAACGGTTAACGAATACGTACCAGCTGGAATATTCGTATAATCAGGACCAACAGTTGTTGTTCCACTCCAAGAATAAGTATATCCAGGTGAACCACCACTCACCGTAAGTCCCGTTATGGAACCTGCCGTTAAACAATTTGGATTTGTTAATACAGCCACACCACTAATAATAGGCTTTGGGTTAACCGTTACTTTTACTGGAATTCTAAATGTACCTGGACAAACACCAACGTAATAGGTATATACACCTGCCGCAAGAAGTGGTAACGGTATTGTATACGTTGCACCAGTTCCCAAAGATGAACCTCCGAATGGAACAGAATACCAATTTAACGTTCCTGGTAATGTTCCAGTAACTACGGCTGTTAAGGTAGGATTTGTGCCTTGGCAAATTGTTACATTATTTGCAGTATAATTAAAAATAGTACTTACTGGATTCACAACACCAGCAGCTCCATTTGTTGCTCCATTTACATTAAACTCCGTAAGTTGTGAAGAATTTGTAGTTCCAGAAACACCACCAATATAAGATTGAATGGGAGTTCCAGATGTAATAGTGATGTTACCACCACCACCACCACCACCAGGGCCTGCCGCTTCAGGAAGAGCACCTGCGCCGATTGTCAATACTTGATTTCCACCTATTCCACCATTTGCTGTAATTGAAATTGTTGCTGGAATTGCCGCAATATTTTTAATAAAAATAGACCCACCTGCCCCACCCCCTCCGGCTCCGTCATTTCCTCTTTTATTTGATGTGGATCCTGGAGAACCTGCAACAGCTTGTAATAAGGGATTAGTATTCTGTCCAACGGCACCATGTGATTCTAAAATACCAGTACCACTTATTGTTCCATATGAAACAACATAAACAATCCCACCACCGGCACCGCCAGCGCCTGCTTGATTTGCAGCAGTCCCATTAAAAGTATCTCCTTCACCGGCACCTCCTCCACCACCCATAAATAAACGTGTTGCATCATATAATAATGGATGACCACCCAAACCTCCATTTTCTTTGCGGGCATTTCCTCCCCAAACAATTTCATTAGGACCATTTACAGTTAATCCATTTCGATCTACTAAAGACAAAGAATAACCTCCTCTACCACCACCTGAACTTGAAGAACCTCCAAAACCAGCTAATTCTAAATTCCAAGGACCATTACCAAATGTGGTTGTTGGAACACCTTTACCTGTATATGCGCCTGTTCCGATATTAGAGCCACCTCCACCACCAGAATTTGAATGACCACCGCCACCACCTCCATTAGCAGGAGCACTGCGTCCATATTCAGAATACAAAGCTACATATTCAGTTGTATAGCCGCCAATTCCTTCTCCTTTTCGTGCACCATCGGCACCAGAAAAAGTTCCAAGATAAGAATACCCGTTTCCATCACCATAAGTATGAGCCACTGGAGGACCGGCAGCTACTCCTGGATTATTAGCTGAAGCACCTCTAAAACCCATTGCACTTGCAGAGATTTTTGCACCTGCACCAATTACCAAATCCCCATTTACTTCTATTGCCACAACTCCGCCAGTTTGGCCATTCCATGCAGATGGAACAACGGAAGTTGCTGCATTTAATGTTAAATTTTTGAATCTTGGGATTCTTACAATTTGTGTATGTCCAGATGCTGTATAAGAATTTTGTAAAGCACAGGTTAAATTGATAGTATTTGCACCCGTAACGCTTAACACTTCTCTGAGTTCATATTTTCCAGCATTGTTATACCCTGTTACTTGACCCCAAAGGTCTTGAAAAAACATCCAAGAACCATCCCAAGTATGTCCATTTGGTGTAGTATAGTTTGCTCCCCATCCACCTGGAGATGGCAAAGAAACAGTTAGATCGATATCCATTGTAGCTCCTTGCATTTGTATGATCATGATTAGATCTCCAGGAGCCAAATTCCCTGTAAATACTCCACCCCCCATTGTATTAGGCATTGTATTACTATTGACAGTAATTGATGAGCCGGCTACGGTATTTGCAGTTAGGTAAGTATAAGTATTTACAACTGTGTTCGTGACAGAAATAGTTGTATAGGTACTGTCTTTACCTTTTTGCGCAAATGAAAAGAATGGAGATAAGCTTACAAAAGCTAGCAGTAATTTTGCCAGTTCAATTTTCATAGTTTGAGTGTTTCTACAGTTCTAGACGAAAATAATCATAAAATAGTTGGCACTATTTATATTTTAAAACTATTTCATTCACAATTTTTGCCACTGCTGGACAAATCTCCGTGTTTTTCTGAGTCAATTCTAAAATTTGATACATATTTTTGCGATCAGTATGCGGGTATTCGCGACAAGCCAATGGTCGATATTCATAAATAGAACATTTATTATCATTCTCAAGAAAAGTGCAAGGTGACTGTTTCAAAACATAATCACTTTCAGCATCCATTAGTAAATATTGATCAATGAATTGATTTTCTTTCATCCTAAAATGCTTCGCAATTCTCTTGATATCAATATCACGAAAAATTGGACTTGTCGTTTTACAACAATTTGCACATTCAAGGCAATCAATTTTCTGAAAAACTTTGGTATGTTGAGTTTGAAATGTTTGATCTAAATCTTTAGGCTTCTTTTGCTTCAATTTCACAAAAGTCTTTTTTATGACATCTTTTTCAACTTTTGCATTTTCGATGGCTTGTTTGAATTCTTCTTTCAACTTAATTGGACTTTAGTTTATGATCAAATTGGCATATATTTCTAAATTTACACCGTTTAGCAATTTTACGATCATCGAATTTGAATGTAAAAATAGCTAAATTATATACTTTGCGAATTTAAGTAAAACATGGATAAATTTGATTTAATAATTATTGGTGGTGGACCAGCTGGATATGCGGGTGCAATGCGTGCTATTGATTATGGCATGCGTGTTTGCTTGATAGAAAAAGACAAAGTCGGTGGTGCAGGAGTTTACAATGGCGCTTTATCGTCTAAAACCCTTTGGGAGATTGCTAATAAGGTTTCGGGAATAAACGAAATGATTGTTTCTAGTGGTCGAACAAAATTCGAATTAGCCTGGAAAGATGTAAAAAAGACGTTGGACGAAGCAATTTTCGAGAGAAAGTTTCAATATTCTTGTCATATCAAATTGCTTCAAACAGAGACAATGCAAAAATTACTTCATTATGAAAGAGGATATGGTAAATTGAAATCCAGAAATGAGGTAATCATTGATCATGAAGGAGAGCAAAAGGTGATTTGGGGTGAAAATATTATTCTTGCTACTGGCAGCAGACCAAGAAAGGATCCTAAAATTATTGTTGATGAAAAAACGATCATGACAAGTGATGGAATAGATCAAATTGAAGATTATCCAAAAAGTTTAGTAATTGTTGGTGCTGGAGTAATTGGTTGTGAGTATGCTACTATTTTTTCAAATTTTGGAAAAACAAAAGTTCACATTATTGATAGAGCGGAAAGAATTTTACCTTTTGAAGATGAGGATATTTCAAAGTTAGTTGCAGGAAATCTTATTGAAAAAGGCGTTGTTATTCATTCTAATGCCAAATTAGAAAGGATGGAAACCATCGACGGAGAAGTAGAATATGAATTAGCCTATTCTGATGGTCGAAAAGAAATTATCCGAGTTGAAAAAGCACTTATGTCGATAGGAAGAGTTCCTAATATTGAAAGTTTAGGATTAGAAGTTGCAGGAGTTGAAATGTCTCAACGCGGAATTCATATTGGTGATGACGATACGAGAACAAATATTCCAAACATCTATGCTGTTGGTGATGTTAGTGGCAGAATTGCTTTGGTAAATATGGGTGAAATCGAAGCACGGCATGCGGTAGAAAAAATGTTTGGTAATAAAACAGAGCGTTTGAGTTACGATAATATTTGTACAATCATGTTTTTGCATCCTGAAGTTGCTGCAGTTGGAATGAACGAACAAACTTGCATTCAAAACAACATTCCTGTAAAAGTGGTGAAATTGGACTTCTCGGTAATCACTCGTGCCATAGCAATGCGAAAAACACAAGGTTTCTTCAAAATTATTGTAACCAATGATAAAGAAATGAAAATTCTTGGAATGAGGGCTGTTGGCGAACATGCATCATCAGCAATTCAAGCTGTTGGTTTATTGATCAAGTTAAACATGTCGATTGAAGTTCTTTCTGAATTAATTCACCCACACCCTTCTATTGTTGAAGGAATACAGGAATGTGTAAGGATGCTTTTAAATAAATCAATTTTTAAATCTTCCGTTTTCAAAGATAAACTAGCATGTTATTCATTGGTTGATGGCGTCAAAACACCATTAGAAAGGTTATAAAACAAAAAAAGAGCTATCACTAGCTCCTTTTTTGTTTTAAATTTAAGTTGATTAAATAACCTCCAAAACTATTAGTAAAGCATAAATTATAGCTGCTAGTCCACAAAGCCATCCAAGACCTCCTAACAACCAAAATCCAACACCAAAACCTAAAATTGCCAAAATCAAATCAATCCAAAAACGTGTTGAAGCTTTTTCATATATAAACACAGCCAAAGGCGGGATTAATATTGCAAGAACAACAAGTAATATTAACATTACAGTATCATCTACTGGAGCTTTTTTATTCTCTGATTTTTTTGATAACACTTCTTTTTGATTTGACACATTTTCAGATTCTGCCGTTTCAATATTTTTCTGAGACAAATTAGAAATAACTGCATCTGAATTTAAATCATCAGCTAATTCCATATTTACAACATCATTAATTTTTTCAATATTTTCAACTGTTGCGATATTTTCACTTTCATTTACTGACTCATTATACAAACTTGATGAACCAACATACTTTGCAGAAGATTTTTCTTCATTCTTGAAAATATCAAGTCCTTTCTCATTTTTAGCTGACGATTCTTTTAAGTTGGAATTTCTATTCCAATAAACACCGTCATTGTATTTTCTCTTTTGAAATATTCCTCCTCCTACAACTTCATTTGATGTAGAGCATGATCCTAAAATCAAAGTACTTAATAAAGTCAAGAAAATAATTGCATTTGTTTTCATTATATTAATTGTTAAGTGGTTACAAATTTATATTCCTTTAAGCTCCATAGCTCTTAAAGTATTAATCATTAATGACGCTATGGTCATTGGGCCTACTCCTCCAGGAACAGGTGTTATGTAAGAGCATTTCTCAGCTACTTCATCAAACTTCACATCTCCTTTTAATTTCCAGCCATTTACTTTTGATGGATCTTCAACGCGAGTGGTTCCAACATCGATTACCACAGCACCATTTTTCACCATGTCAGCAGTAACAAAATCTGGTTTACCAATAGCAGCAATAATAATATCCGCTGACTGACAAATTTCTTTGATATTTTTTGTTTTACTGTGTGTAAGTGTCACGGTGCAATTCCCCGGATTAGTATTTCTCGCTAGCATAATACTTAAAGGCATACCAACAATGTTACTACGACCGATAACCACACAGTTTTTACCCTCTGTTTCAATTTCGTATCTTCTCAATAGCTCAATAATTCCTGCAGGTGTAGCGGGAAGAAAGCCTGGCAGATTTAAAACCATATTACCTAAGTTCATAGGATGAAAACCATCCACATCCTTTTTAGGATCTATTGCTTCAGTAACTTTCATCTCATCGATGTGTTTTGGCAATGGCAATTGCACTATAAAACCGTCGATATCATCGTCTTGATTTAAAGAATGTACCTTTTCCAATAATTCTTTTTCTGAAATAGTTTCATCGTATCGTATCAAAGAACTTTCAAATCCAATTTGTTCACACGCCTTTACTTTTGCTTCTACGTACGTTTTTGATCCACCATCATTTCCAACCAAAATCGCTACCAAATGAGGGATTTTCATTCCTTTACTTTTCCGAACTTGAATTGCTTCACCAAGTTCTTTTCTAATATTTTCAGAAGTGGTTTTTCCGTCTAGTAGAATCATGAAAACTATTTTGAACAAAGATACATTTGTAAAGCATTTATTAAAAGAATCTAAGCATTTCTTTTTAAAAATAAATTAGGATTATCTTTGTTGAAAAAAAGTAATGAAAAGAGTCACACTATTTTGCTTGATTTTCGTTTCAAGTTATTCTTTTTCACAAAAAGTTGAAGGAACAGAACTTGGAATTGACGGTTTTTTTGGGGCATCAAATCTTGGTGGATCATTTGGTTTAGGACCAAAATTTGGGTTTCGATTTAATGAGAATTTCATTGCTGGACCTTCTTTTAGATTTCAACGCACTTGGTCGAAAGGCTTTGGGACTAATTTCGCCTATAATATCTTCGGCGGTGGTGTTTTTGCGCATGCTCGTTTTAAAAACATTCTATTTGGCGGGGTTGAATTTGAAATGTTAAAAAGTCCAATCAGCTATACCTCTTTAAGCTCTCCTAAATCATGGGTACCAACATTATTCATTTGTGGTGGATTTTCAAAAGAATTCAATGAAGCTATTCGTTTGAATGTTGGAATGTACTATGATGTCATCAACAATGTAAATAGTCCTTTTAGACAAGCTTATTTTCTGACTTCAAAAGATGCTAATGGACAAATTGTAAAATACATCCCTTTAATTTATAGAATCTCCTTTTTCTTCCGTTTAGGATAATAAAAAAAGGGCTTCTCTAAAGAAGCCCTTTTTTTTATTTCATATAACATTCAATTAAAACCCTTGTGTAGGATTGACTTCAGGAGCCTTTGGTTTTACAAACGTTCCTTCTTTCGCATAATCAATAAGTTCGATTACGAAACACAGAGATTCTCTTCCCATTTCTTCTCCATAAGCTAATTCCCAAGGAACATAAATTCTATACTTTCCTCCTTTTTTCATTTTTGGAACGATGAATGACCATCCTGGAATTACACCACCATTTAATTTCAAAGCAACAGCTTCTTGAGGCGCACCTGGTTTCTTTTTCATTTCGTACGAACTTTGAACAGTATCTCCCATTGCAGAAGTCAAAATGTATTCAACTTTCACATCATCTTTGGTACCTGGGTTTCCGCCTTTTCCTTCAGAAATGACTTCCATTACAATACCATTTTCAAAGACTTGAGCACCTTTGATCTTAGCTGCTTTTTCCATCATTCTTTTTCCATTTTTAACATTCAAGTCTTTGATGAAATTTTGAATAATTGCTTGTTTTTCGGTCTCAGCGATTAATGTATCTTTTTTCAACAAACCGTGTCTGAATCCAATTTTCACCATGTTCATATCAACATAAGAAAGACCATCCATTTTAATCATATCTTGATAAAATGCATAACCCGTTAGTTTACCCAAACATTGAGCACCTTCTTTTGCATAGGTCGAATCAAAATCTTGAAAATTTGGCCCAAATAATTTAATCAATGTTGCTTCACAATCTGATGGTTTATTTCCATTCAAATTGTCACCAAAACCAATTGCAATTTGTTCTAAATCCAATTTATCAATATTTGGGTCTTGGGTTCCAACAATTGTTTTAGCATTCATTGCACCTAAAACGTATGACAAGCGGTCTTTTTGAGTTTCAAGTTTTACAACTTCTTCAACTTCTTCGTTGGTTTTATCTCCACAGCTAAATAATAGAACTGGGAAGATTAAAAAGAATAATTTATTCATTAAACAATTTCTAAAAGTTCAACGTCGAAAATCAACGCACTAAATGGTTTGATTGGTCCTCCTGGATGAGGATGTGCTCCATAAGATAATTCTTGAGGAATGTACAATCTGTATTTTGAACCAACATTCATCAATTGAAGTGCTTCAGTCCATCCTGGTATAACTTGGTGTACACCAAATGTTGCTGGCTGGCCACGCTCAATTGAACTATCGAAAACAGTTCCATCGATTAATGATCCATGATAATGAACGGAAACTGTTTGAGAAGCAGTTGGTTTAGCACCATTTCCTTCTGTTACGATTTCATATTGAAGTCCAGATGGTGTTGTATGGATACCTGGTTTCGTCTTATTTTCGTGTAAAAAAGCTTCACCTACTTCTTTGTTTTGAGCATATTTC
>JBEAUV010000062.1:0-13194 GCA_041161265.1 Bacteroidota bacterium
TGCTTACGTTGATTTAGTCAAAGCAGCAGTTAAAGACGAAAATGCGGAAGTATTAGTAATTGGTGCAAAAATCGAATCAGATATTACAGAATTGGAGACGTATGAAGAACGTCAAATGTTCTTGGACGAATTGGAATTGGATGAACCAGGAGTTAATCGTTTGATTCGTTCAGCTTATTCGCTATTGGATCTTCAAACGTATTTCACTGTTGGAGTGAAAGAAGTAAGAGCTTGGACAATCACAAAAGGAATGACAGCACCTCAAGCAGCTGGTGTTATTCACACCGATTTCGAAAAAGGATTTATCCGTGCTGAAGTAATGAAATACAATGATTTCACAACCCTTGGTTCTGAAAATGCTGTAAAAGAGGCAGGAAAGTTTAAGGTAGAAGGAAAAGAATATGTTGTGGAAGATGGTGATATCATGCACTTCCGTTTTAATGTTTAACACTGAATTTGAACCAAACTAATTATTTTATATGAGCATTTCAGCAAATAATCCTTCATTGAAGTCGTGGGTTGAAGTCCCTACTAATTCAGATTTTTCAATCCAGAATTTACCATTTGGAATTATCAAAACGCCAAATTTAACGCCAAGAGTCGCTATTAGAATCGGTGATAAAGTATTGGATTTAAAAACGTTATTTGTTTTGGGATACCTTGAAAATTTACCTTACGAATTGGGTGATTTCGATAGTGAGTACTTGAACAAAATGATGAAACGAGGTAAGAAGGCGACACGTGATTTGCGTAACCGTATTTCGAAATTATTGGATATTAATCAAGATGATTTGCAAAAAAATCAACACCATGTAGACCAAGTTTTATTGGCTGTTGAAAGTGTTGAAATGTGTATGCCAATTCAAATTGGAGATTATACA
This sequence comes from Bacteroidota bacterium, assembly GCA_041161265.1. Lineage (GTDB taxonomy): Bacteria > Bacteroidota > Bacteroidia > Flavobacteriales_D > Crocinitomicaceae > M0103. Next base: position 882 of record JBEAUV010000062.1, read on the forward strand.
GATTTCTATTCTTCAAAAGAACATGCGACAAATGTTGGTGTAATGTTTAGAGATCCTGCGAATGCATTATTGCCAAATTGGTTGTGGATTCCAGTTGGATATCACGGAAGAGCAAGTTCTGTTGTACTTTCTGGACAATCGATTTATCGTCCAAAAGGTCAAGTAAAACCTGTTGAAACTGAAGATCCAATTTTTGCTCCTTCAAGTCAATTGGATTTTGAATTAGAAATGGGATTCTTTACGTATGATGGAAAACCACTTGGTGATTCAATTTCAACAGCTGAAGCGGAAGAATATATCTTCGGAATGTGTTTGTTCAATGATTGGTCAGCAAGAGATATTCAAAAATGGGAGTACATTCCATTAGGTCCATTTTTAGCGAAGAACTTTGCTTCTTCAATTTCTGCTTGGATTGTAACATTGGATGCAATGGAACCATTTAAAGTAGAATCTCCTGAGCAAACGCCAGAAGTTTTGTCTTATTTAAAATTTGACGGATTAAAATCATATGATATCAATTTGGAAGTAGCAATTGAACCTGAAAATGCTCAAGAAACGGTTATCAGTCGTTCAAATTTCAAATATATGTATTGGAATATGGCGCAGCAATTAGCACATCATACTGTGAACGGCTGTAATGTTAGAAGTGGAGATTTAATGGGTTCTGGAACAATTTCTGGTCCAACAGAAGATTCGTATGGTTCAATGTTAGAATTAGCATGGAAAGGAACAAAACCATTGAAAATGAATGATGGAACAGAACGTAAATTCATCTTGGACAGAGACACTGTTATTATGCGAGGATACAGCGAAAAGGATGGCGTTCGTGTTGGTTTTGGAGAAGTTTCAACCAAAGTTCTTCCAGCAAAATAAAAAACAAGATGTCAGAGAAACAACATGTGTTTTCAGAAATAGATATTGAACGCGAACGGAAAGAAATTCTGAATGCTTTCAAAGGTCTATTGCGTGCAACAAAAGATCGTTCACGTGAAGATACACGAATGATTCGAAAAGCATTTGATGTCGCAGTAGATGCGCACAAAGACATGCGTCGAAAGTCTGGCGAACCATATATTTATCATCCAATTGCTGTTGCACGTATTTGTGCAGAAGAAATGGGACTTGGTGCTACTGCAATTACGTGTGCATTATTGCATGATACGGTTGAAGATACGCACATCACTTTACAAGATGTCGAAGATTTATTTGGAGCAAAAGTTCGTTTGATCATTGACGGTTTGACGAAAATTCCAGAAGTTTTTGACGAAAATGCTTCGATTCAGGCGGAGAATTTCAGGAAAATGATTTTAACTATTTCGGATGACATTCGAGTAGTATTAATCAAATTGGCAGATCGCTTGCACAACATGCGAACGCTCGGGAGCATGCGCGCTGACAAGCAGTTGAAAATTGCTTCTGAAACGAAATTTTTATATGCTCCGCTAGCACATCGATTGGGATTGTATTCTGTGAAAAGCGAATTGGAAGACTTGGCAATGATGTACAGTGAACCTGAAGTCTATGCGAAAATAGATGCTGCATTGAAATCTACCAAAGATGTTAGAAACAGGTTTATTCGTCAGTTTTCGCAACCAATAAAAGAAGCATTATTGCACGAAGGATATATTTTTGATATAAAAGCACGTACAAAGTCTATTTCGTCAATTTGGCGTAAAATGAATACCAAAGGTGTTCCTTTTGAAGAAGTGTACGATGTTTTTGCGGTTCGAATTATTGTTGAAACACCCGTTGAACTCGAAAAACCAGATTGCTGGAGAATTTATAGTATCGTAACAGATTTCTATCAACCGAGTCCAGATCGTTTGCGCGATTGGATATCAACTCCTCGTGCAAATGGTTATGAATCGTTGCACACGACCGTAATGTCGCCGCAAGGAAAGTGGGTGGAAGTGCAAATTCGTTCGAAAAGAATGGACGAAATTGCAGAAAAAGGATTAGCCGCACATTATAAATATAAAGAATCGAATTCCGAAGAAAGCAAGTTTGATCGTTGGATTACAGAGATTCGTGATTTGTTAGAAAATCCAGATTCAAACGCAATGGATTTTGTGAATGAATTCAAAGCGAATCTTTTTGTTGATGAAATCTATGTCTTTACTCCAAAAGGTGAATTACGGGTATTACCAAATGGTTCTACAATTCTTGATTTCGCATACGATATTCATACCGATATTGGTGATAAATGCATTGGTGCGAAAGTGAACAATCGTTTGGTTCCTTTGAGTTATCAGTTACTCAACGGGGATCAATTAGAAATAATCACATCTTCCAAACAAAAACCGCATGAAGATTGGTTGCGTTTTGTTTTTTCAGCACGTGCGAAGCAGAAAATAAAATCTTCTTTGAATGAAGGTCGCAAGGCTATTGCATTGGATGGAAAAGAGATTTTGGAAAGAAAATTCAAGCAACACAATATTCGTTTTACTTCTGAAAACATCACGTTTTTAGAATCTTATTTTGGAATGCCTTCTGGTACTGAATTGTATTTTAGAATTGCAAAAGGTAAAATTGATTTATCGAAATTACGTGATATTGAGAATGTTCATGGTCTTCTTCAATTAGAGAAAAAAGGGCAATCTATTCCGAAAGACCGTCATGAGAAAGTCGTGAATTCCAAAATAAACAAAAAGGAAGACACGATTATTATTGGTGAGGATTTCAAAAATATTCAATACCAAATAGCAAAATGTTGCAACCCGATTCCTGGTGATGAGGTTTTCGGTTTTATTACAATTAGTGAAGGTGTAAAGATTCACCGAAATAATTGTCCGAATGCAGAGCACCTGATGTCCAAAATGGAGTATCGTTGCATCAAAGCACGCTGGAAATCACAAGAATTAGTAGAGCGTGTTGCAGCAATCCTCATTAAAGGAATTGACAGTCTAGGACTTGTAAATAAATTGACTGAAATCATTTCTACGCAACACAATGTCAACATGAAATCTATTTCGTTCGAAACGGATGATGGGATTTTTGAAGGTAGAATCAAGGTTCTAGTTTACGATACCGAACACTTAGAGCAATTAATGAGCAAGTTCGAGCAAGTGGAAGGTGTGCAACGTGTTACAAGATGGGACATGGATGTGAATGAGACGCATTGATATTTTTTACTTCAACAACTCTTCCCACGTTTTAGGTCGTATCATCTCATTCCATTTAAAACCAGGAATAAATTGTTCTTCGACCTTGATTTGGTTCATTGGATAAAACACACCATCTGGTTTGTCGAAATAGGTAATCCCAGAAATCTCACCGCTGTCAAGATAGATTTTTAACATACTTGCATATAAGCGATTCATTCCCAATCTTTTTATGACTAGTGAAGTATCCGTTTTCGTTTCTTCTTCTGGAAAGAATAAGGTTTTAGCGTTACCGTTTACATCTGATCGAATCAACTCATTGTCTTTGAAAAAGGAAGTGATTTCTTTCCCCGCTATTTGATTGTAGTATTTCCCAGAATCTATTTCCATAACTACCGAAGCATTGTCCGAGATAAGAATTCGTTCTATCAATGAATCATTCAAGAAAACGTCCATTTTCCCACCTTTCAACTCTGCGTTCTGAGACCAAACAATTGGATCTTTGTATAATTCCATTTTGCCACTAGATTGATCATAAATTATACTGTCACAAACAGATTGAATGGCAGAATTGTACATTTTCACGTGGTTATAGCCTTTTGAATAAAGTACCTTTCCCAAGGTGTCATTTTGATTGTACAACGTATCCGCATGAATGTAAATCGTGTCTTTTTCTTGAATTTTAACGGCTAATGCATGACCAGTAATGAACGAATAGAACTCTTTTTCGGAGTATTTGGCATAATCCCCATGAAATTCCATTGCTTGACTCGTGTCTTTGTAATATACATTTCCTTTGCCGATAGAAAGTCCCAATTTCGGTTGATATAAAAGTGTATCACCTTTTATGGTCTTGCTTTCTTCAATGATACTTGCATTTCTCAATAAACTTCCTTCTTCTGTTTCGATGTTGTACCAACCTTTTTCGCAGTACATGTTCGTTTTACCTCGTTTTATTTTTGTTGGACCAAAAAAGTAAGTTGTTTGCTTTGCGTAAATGTATTGCAAAGTATCCGTGGTCATTGTCAAATCATCGTTCTTGTAATTCACTTTTCCACTAAAGAAAAAACTGCGTGATTCAGGATAGAAATACCCAATTCGACTTGTCAAAACTTCATTCGAAACAATGCTTTCAACTTTTCCGCCATGACGGTAAATTCCTTGGCTTTTTTTAGCGTCGTACTCTAATGTGTCAGTCGTGAGTTTGTATTCCAAATCACGCACACGCACATGTCCCCACAATTTAGCTTTTTTAGTTTTTCCATTGTAATAAAGCGAATCACAAAATAAATTGATATCATCTTTTGTGATATGCACATTTCCGTAAGCTCGAACTTCTTGCGTTTTATCGAAATAATGTGCAGAATCGCAATACATGGTGTTTCCTTGATAGATAAAACTCACAGAACCAACTAATCGGTGTGCGCCAGTTTTTTCGTTGTAACCGAGTTTATCTGCACCAGGCAATAATTCAAGAACATTCTTTTGTGCCCAACCAAAGTGTGGCAACAAAAAAATTGCGCCTGTAACAAGCGCAATTTTTAGAATGTTTTTGAATGTGATCAATCTTTATTTATTACTTAAAGTTTGTGTTCTATCTGGTCCAACTGAAACGACCGTAATCGGAACCTCCAATTTTTGTTCCAAATACTTCACATAATTTTTTAAAGCTTGTGGAGCATCAGCATAATTTCTCAATTCCGTTAAATCTGTGTTCCATCCTTCGATTTCTTCATACACAGGAACTAAGTCAACACCATCAACATCAAAAGGGAAATAATCCACTTTTTCACCGTTAATAATATAATGTGTGCACACTTTTATTTTGTCAAAACAACTTAATATATCTGCTTTCATCATGGACAATTCTGTTACGCCATTAATCATTATGGCATATTTTAATTGTGGAATATCATTCCATCCACAACGACGTGGACGCCCAGTTGTAGCACCAAATTCACGTCCTTCTTGACGAATTAATTCACCAACTTCATCGTCCAATTCAGTAGGGAAAGGGCCACTTCCGACACGAGTACAATACGCTTTGAAAATACCGATTACATTTCCAATTTTAGTTGGTGAAACTCCAAGCCCTGTACATGTTCCAGCAGTTACTGTATTGGAAGAAGTAACGAAAGGATACGTTCCAAAATCAATGTCCAACATCGTTCCTTGAGCTCCTTCTGCTAAAACTTTTTTACCGTTTTTAATTGCATCATTCAAGTAATGTTCGCTATCCACAGCCGTCAAACTTTTCAATACTTCAATTCCTTCCATCCAAGGACCTTCCAATTCAGCCAAGTTGTATTCAAAACCTTCGTAATGTTTAAGAATACCAACATGTTTTTCAACTAAAGCATCGTACTTCTCTTTGAAATTGGACATGTAAATATCTCCAACACGCAAGCCGTTACGCCCGGTTTTGTCCATATATGTTGGACCGATACCTTTTAATGTTGAGCCAATTTTATTTTTTCCTTTAGCCGTTTCAGATGCAGCGTCCAATAAACGATGTGTTGGTAAAATTAAATGAGCTTTCTTTGAAATAAGCAAACGCGCTTTAAAATCGATGTTGAAAGGTGCTAATTTTTCCAATTCCTTTTGGAAAATAACTGGGTCAATAACAACACCATTACCAACTAAGTTCATTACACCTTCTCTGAAAATCCCAGATGGAATAGTGTGTAACACATGTTTTATTCCCTCAAATTCTAATGTATGACCAGCATTTGGTCCACCTTGAAAACGAGCAATAATGTCATATTGTGGAGTTAATACATCAACGATTTTTCCTTTTCCTTCGTCACCCCATTGTAACCCCAATAATACATCTACTTTCATTACTTATTTCTTAAAATGATTGATTGCATCTGAAGTCGTTGAATAAATTGAAAAGATTTCATTTATTTTCCCGATTTCAAATAGTGTTTTTACATTTCCCTTGATCGAACATAAAACCAAATCGCCACAATTAATACGTGAACGAGTTAATGATCGAATGATAAAATTTATTCCAGATGAATTGATATGTGTTAATTGGTCAAAATCAAATATCCAGTTGGTTGTTTTTTCTAAAGTTTGTGTTCCAATTTCTGTGTTCAGTTTCTCAAGATGGCTATCTGTCAAAATTTTTCCTTTGAAGGAAACAACAGCAATGCCGTCACTTATAGCTATTTTGAAAACTAAACTCACTGATTAAGAATTGGATTTTTTCTTATTCTTTACTCCGTAGAAATACAAAGAATGATGCTGAATTTTCATGTCGAAAATCTCTTCTATGGATGCTTTGATATTTTGAATACGTGGATCACAAAATTCAATTACTTCACCTGTATCTGTACAAATAACATGATCATGTTGTTTAGACCCATGAGATTTTTCGAATTGAGCAATATTTTTTCCAAATTGATGTTTGCACACTAAATTGCACGCCAACAATAATTCAATAGTATTGTAAAGTGTAGCACGAGAAACCCTGTAATTTTGATTTTTCATTTTAATGTACAAAGACTCGATATCAAAGTGACCTTGATAAGCATAAATTTCTGCGAGTATAGCAAAGCGTTCAGGTGTTTTACGATGCCCGTTTTGCTCTAGGTAAGCCGAAAATATATTTTTTACAGTTATCTGTAATTCCTGACTCGACATAATTTCTTAGCGGAAAAGGACAAATTTAGTTATTTATTTTGGTTCCTTTTAGAATGAATTATGTTGTTTTCACTTCGTTTATCAACATAATTTAAAGAATAGTGTTGATAAATGTTAGTCAACGTTCATTTCAATATAATCAATCAAGGAATGAATAACTTTTATATGTATTTCTTGAGCACGATCAGCATATTCTGAAAAGGGTGCGCGAATTTCTACATCACACAAATTTACCATTTCTCCTCCTGTTTTACCTGTTAGTCCAATTACGGTTATCCCGTTGGCTTTTGCAACCTTTATTGCTTCAAGTATATTTTTTGAATTACCAGAGGTTGAAATTGCCAATAAAACATCTCCTTTGCGTCCAACCGCTTCTAAATACCGAGAGAAAACATAATCATAACCATAATCATTCGCTACGCAACTCATGTGGCTAGTATCCGAAATTGAAATTGCCGCAATTGCTTTTCTGTTTTCACGATATCGACCAGTAAGTTCTTCCGCAAAATGCATGGCATCACATAATGAACCACCATTACCACAGCTTATAATTTTCCCGCCATTATTGATCGATTTAACCATAATTTGACCCGCTTTTTCAATTAGTGAAATATTAGTTGGGTTGTTAAATTTTTGCAAAATTTCCGCTGCTTCGAAAAAATGGTCTGCTATTTGTTTTGTGCTCATCGCTTTGAATTTTGTCAAAAATAAATAAATTAGACACGACTTGGTGAAATTCATTCAAACTTGTTATATTTGAATCCGGGGTTAGACCCATAAAACAACATTATTATGAAGAAAGGCTTACTATTTTTAACAGCAATTGTTTTTACTTTTTCTGTTTCAGGACAAGATTGTTACAAAAAATTTGAAGATGCATTCGCAAAAAGAGGTTCTTACACCGTTGCGGATGACATGCACAGAAACGTTATTATTAGTTATTTTGAAAAAGAAGGTACAACATGCGTTTCTGGAAAAGCTAGAGTTGAAAATGGTTTAATCATGTCTATTTTTATTCAATATGATGATAATACCTATGAATTGTTAGATAAGAAATTCTTCAATGAGAAAAAAGTAGCTCCAGGAATTGTAAATGGAATTTCAGAAATGATTTATACATCTGATGGCGAAAAATTCAAAATTATCTTTATTGATAAATTGAAACCAAAGTCAAAAACGTTAAAAGAAGTAGCAATACCAGATGATTTATAAACCTTAAGATTTATAGTGAATCCCAACTATTTAGTAGTTGGGATTTTTTTATGTACACAATGAGCTATTTCGAAAATAAGATAATTTGGATTACTGGTGCTTCCTCAGGAATTGGTTCCGAGATGGCAAAGCAGTTGGCGAAAAATGGAGCAACACTTGTTCTTTCAGCACGCAATGAATCTGGTTTGAATAACGTAAAAACTGAGCTTGAAAATGCGCAAAAACATGTTTGTTTGCCCCTTGATTTAGAACATTCAGATAATTTTCCTGAATTAGCAAAACAAGTGGTTGAAAGATTTGGTAGAATTGATTTTCTTTTTAATAATGGTGGATTAAGCCAACGTTCGACAGTTGCTGAAACAAGTTTAGAAATCGATAGGAGGATTATGGAAATCAATTATTTTGGGAATATTGCACTTACGAAGGCTGTTCTTCCATACATGATCGAACAAAAAAGTGGACATATAATCGTTATTTCGAGCATTGCCGGTAAATTTGGTTTCTTTTTACGATCTGCATACAGCGCCTCAAAACATGCTCTTTATGGATTTTATGAAAGTCTTCTTTTAGAAGAAGAAAAGCATGGAATTCGAGTAACAATTGCTTCACCTGGAAAAATTAATACTGAAATTTCGAAACATGCTTTAAATGCGGAAGGAACATCTCATGGTCTGATGGATCACAACCAAGCTACTGGTATGACAGCAGAAGAATGCGTGAAACAATTACTTTCAGCTGTATCGAAAAATAAAAAGGATGTGTTAATTGGAAACAAAGAAATACTTGCCGTTAAAATAAAGCGATTTTTCCCAGCTTTATTTTGGAGAATTATTAAAAAACAATCAGCGACTTAAAAATTTTCAAAAAAAAACAGCATTCATTAAATGCTGTTTTTTTTTGAGTTCTATTTATTACCACTGAAATAATGGTCGTTTGTTCATTAACGTGTTGATTTCTGCTTTTACAGATTGAATAATAGAATCATCACTCATATTCATAATTACTCTATCAATTAACTCAACAACTTGAAGAATTTCAGTTTCTTTTACTCCTCTTGTTGTGATTGCAGCTGTTCCTATTCTAATTCCTGATGTTACAAATGGTGATTCCGTATCAAATGGCACCATGTTTTTGTTGACCGTTATATCTGCAAGAACCAATGTGTTTTCAGCATCTTTTCCAGTAACTCCTTTTGAACGTAAATCAATTAACATTGAGTGATTGTCTGTTCCTCCAGAGATAATATCATATCCTTTTTTCATGAATGCGTCAGCCATAACAGCGGCATTTTTCTTAACCTGCGCCATGTAATTTTTATAGTTGTCAGTTAAAGCTTCTCCAAAAGCAACAGCTTTGGCAGCAATAACATGTTCTAAAGGTCCTCCTTGAATTCCAGGAAAAACAGCAGCATCTAATAATGCTCCCATAGATCTCAAATTTCCGTTGTTCCATTTAATTCCAAACGGATTTTCAAAATTATGACGCATCATAATAATCCCACCTCGTGGTCCTCTCAATGTTTTGTGCGTTGTTGAAGTAACGATATGACAGTGTTCCAATGGATCGGTCAACAAACCTGCAGCAATCATTCCTGCCGGATGCGAAATATCAGCTAAGATAACAGCCCCAACTTCATCGGCAATTTTACGGATACGAGCATAATCCCAATCACGACTATAAGCAGATGCACCACAAATTATCATTTTTGGTTTTTCACGTTTCGCTAGTTCTTCCATAACATCATAATCAACCCGACCAGTATCTTTGTTTACACCATAGAAAAATGGTTTGTACAATTTACCAGAAAAGTTAACAGGTGAGCCATGTGTTAAGTGTCCACCATGTGATAAATCGAATCCTAGAATTTTATCTCCAGGTTGCAAACAAGCTAAAAATACTGCTGCATTTGCTTGAGCACCAGAATGAGGTTGAACATTTGCCCATGTTGCACCGAAAAGTTTACATAATCTATCAATTGCAAGTTGTTCCACTTTGTCAACTACTTCGCAACCACCATAATATCGTTTTCCAGGCAAGCCTTCTGCATATTTATTTGTCAATACACTTCCCATTGCTTGCATTACTTCATCGCTCACAAAATTTTCAGATGCGATTAATTCAGCTCCGTTTATTTGACGGTGTTTTTCTTCTTCAATAAGGTCAAAAATTGCTTGATCTCTTTTCATTCTATTGTATATTAATTGGAGTAATTTTGATCGAATATTAATTTTAAACCTTCAGGTAAAGAGGTAGTTGGCTTGTAATTAGTTAAACTCATTAGTTTCTCAGAGCTTCCAACTCTTCTTTCAACTTCATAATCATAACGCTTTTTAGGAGCTTCTAGATAAATGATATCTGATTTAGAATTGGTGATTTCTTTTATTTGTTTCGATAATTCAGTAATCGTCCATTCTGCCTCATTTGCAATGTTGATAATGTGACAACCATTAATATCCATTAATCGAACACAAGCTTCAACAGTATCTTCAATGTATGTAAAATCTCTTGTTTGATTACCGCTTCCAAACACAGTTATATTTTCACCTTCCATCGCTTGTTCAAAAAACAAAGGCACAACCATTCTTGTGTCTTGATTACCACCATAAACATTGAAAAATCGTAATGATGTTACATTTAATCCTTTTTCTTGATGATGCGAAGCCAAATAAATTTCATTGTAGCGTTTTGCCATTGCATACGAAGTTCTAGGATCAACCAATACTTCTTCTGTCAATGCACTTTCTATTGCAGAATGACCATATATCCCACTTGTTGAAGCATACATGATTTTTTTGACATTATTAATAAATGCTGCTTCTACAACATTTCTTGTTCCTATTACTTCAACATCCATCGTTTCAACCGGATTATCTGCAACAATGTCAACGCCTAAGACAGCAGCTAAATGAAAGATCAAATCACAATTTTTACTTGCAGAAATAACAGCCTCTAAATCACGTGTATCACCTTTGATAAACTCCACTTTTGAATAAGTCGTTTTATCTAGTTTATTTCCTCTTAATAATGAGTCAAAAACGACTACAGAATGGCCGTCATTAACTAATCTTTTCGCTAGGTTACTACCTATAAATCCTGCTCCTCCTGTGATTAATATCTTCATTACATTTTTTTTTCAAATATCGTTATTTTTTTTTAATCATTTTCTCTTTACATCCTTTTAACTGAATGCAAAGTATGCGTTAAAATTCCAGTTTCAGAATGTGAAATTCCGTCATTACTTATCGGATCTTTTCGCACAAAACCAGATGCATGAATTATTGAACCTTCTCCATCTAAAATACCAACATGTATGATTTTACCATTCTGATTTTTAAAAAATGCCAAGTCTCCTGATTCAATTTCCTCAAATTCAACATCATCGCCATATTCAATTTGTTGGGAGGCATCTCTTGGAAGATTAATGTCAAAAAAACGGTATACAACTTGTGTTAAACCTGAACAATCGATGCCAAAGGGAGATTTTCCTCCCCATAAATAAGGTGTGTTTAAATATTCTAACGCTAGTGCTATTGGATTGGAAAAATGAATTTCAGGTAAGTTGTCAATAAAAGAAAATTGTTCATTTCCAATTTTGAATTCGGTTGGGTTTCCAAATGGTATATACGAACCTCTAAAGATTGTCTGAATTCCCCAAGGCGTCAATAAACTACGTGAATTATTTTTTTCAAAACTCAATCCATCGAGCCATTTATTTACTTCTTTATTTGAAAGTAAATGAATGTGTTTTACATCCACAAATCCTTCGTAATTATCGGAAAACGTGATTATTTTAGCCCATGATCCAGTTATACTTTCAACAGAAACTAACTCACCAAATAATAATTGCGTTACCATTTCAGATGAATCTTTTTCAGCAGAACGAACAGGGGATATACTAACAATACAATATCCTTGGCGGACTGACATTAGTTAGTTGGGAATTTAGAATGAGATAATATAGATAAGCCTTGTTGCAAATGACGTTCATTGTGATACACTACAAATAACAATGCATCACCCAATTTTAAACGTACAATTTTAGAAATAGAAATTGGTATTCTAACTTTACGCATATTAACCGTTTGAGCTGCATCAATGATCGTTAATAAATGATTTTGACCTTCTTCAAATTCTTTAAGTTCATTCCCATTTAATAAATCAGGATTAATGATTGGATTATACGATCTTGGAGATTTGAATTTACGCTTGATATTTCTAGCATTTCCTAATTTCATTGATTTCCATGCTGATTTCCCAAGTGGAGTTGAAATAAATATTTCTTTTGGTTCATTAAAACGGGTACGTTCAATTTTAGACAAAATAGTAGGGTGGTAATATTTTGCATATTCATT
>JBEAUV010000063.1:0-13193 GCA_041161265.1 Bacteroidota bacterium
CTTATTTCAATTTTTTTCTCTTGCAATCTGACTATTTTCTAGATGATTTGACAAAAATTACACTGATTAACCTTATTTTTGGTTCAAAATTAGAAAATTATTCGGCTCATCAAACGACCGAAAGAAAGGATATGCAAATAATTACATTAACAACAGATATGGGAGTGCGCGATCATTACGTCGCAGCAATCAAAGGAGCAGTTTTAAAAAGCTGTCCATCTGCCGTTATTATTGATGTTTCGCATACTGTAAAACCGTTCGATGTTTCTGAAGCAGCTTTTTATATCTCTTCTTGTTTTGAAGAATTTCCTGAAGGAACAGTACATGTTATCGGAGTGGATAGTGAACCGATGGTCAACTTTAGTGGTTCTGAAGGTTCTTTTCCTTCTGTTTTAGTTTATAAAGGACATTATTTCATTTCAAATGATAATGGTTTTTTTGGTGCATTTTTAAAAAGCGAGCCTTATGATCAATTTTTTCGTTTGGATGACGTTTTATCACGCATGGATTTATTCAAATTCCCAACTAAAAACATGTTAGTTCCTGCTGCTTGTAAAATCTTGAATGGTGAGAAAATAGAATCCTTTGCTTCACCATTTGATACATTCAAACAAGCATTTTCACATTCTGCACATATTGAAACTAATCTCATTAAGGGAAATGTTATCCATATTGATAATTATGGCAATTTGATTACAAATGTTCATGAGTCATATTTTGAACGATATGGTAAGGAAACACCTTTTACAATATATTACCGTAATCGCGATTATCACATTGATGAAATTTCAGCGACGTATAATTCTGTACCAAACGGTGAAAAAGTTGCAATATTTAACAACAATGGTTTACTAGAGATTGCTATCAATAGAGGAGCCAACATGAGTAATGGTGGAGCTGAAAAATTATTTGGGGTAAGAATAGGTGATATCATTCGTATTGAATTCACACCTCGAGGTTCCAGAGAAACTCTTGATTCTTTGTTCTAATGCTCATTCGAATAGTCCAACTTCACTTTCAAGAAGATAAAATCGATGATTTCTTAACCTTTTTTGAAACTGTTAAAGAAAAAGTCAATGGCTTTCCAGGTTGTTTGGGAATGAAATTATTAAGAGATATAAATAAGCCAACAATTGTGATGACTTATAGTCATTGGGAAAATGAGGCTGCATTAGAAAACTACCGAACATCGGAAACATTTGGTCAAATATGGCCGAAAATAAAGCCTTGGTTTGCTGAAAAACCACGAGCATGGAGTGTAAACGAACACTTTAATGGCTTTGAAATCAAGCACTAAAAAATAAAAAATCAGCATTTTTTTGCTAAAATTATTTTGCTATTTCAAATTATAATATAACTTTACTTGAAAACTAACTAATCAAAGAATAATGAGTAAAGGAGTTGTAAAGTTCTTTAATGACACCAAAGGATTTGGTTTTATTACAGATTCAGAATCAAACAAAGAGTATTTTGTGCATGTTTCAGGTTTAATTGACAAAATTAAAGAAAATGACGAAGTAGAATTTGACCTTGAAGAAGGTAAAAAAGGATTGAATGCCATGAATGTGAAATTAGCTTAACTAATATATTTCATCAATTAATTCTTAAAAGTCTCGTTGAATGTTCAACGAGACTTTTTTGGTTAATTATGAATCAAAGGGCATTTCGACTTCGCTCAATATCCTTTTCGCTTAAAATCTTAGTTTCAATAGAAAGAAGTTTTATTTCACACTACCTTTTAATCAATAAAAGACCATCAGCACTAAATCCGTATTGGTGATTCAAAAGGAAATCTTAAATTTGACTCGTTAACAAACTATTTTTTAATGAGAGCACTTTATTTCAAAGAAATAAAAAGTTTCCTAGGATCAATCATTGGGTATATTTTCATACTCATTTACTTGATTGCTTCGGGATTGTTTCACTGGGTTATTTCCTACAACACGAACCTTTTAGAAGGAACAGAAGCAGATTTGATTCCTTTTTTCAACTTATCGCCAGTTATCTTTTTAATTCTTATTCCAGCAATTACAATGCGATCAATCGCTGAAGAACGCAGAACTGGAACAATTGAATTATTGTTTACACGACCAATTTCAGATTTAAAAATTCTACTTGCTAAATATTTTGCAGGTGTTACGCTTTTAATCATTGCTCTTATTCCAACACTTATCTATTATGTTTCCATGTATTATCTTGGAAATCCTGTTGGTGTAATCGACGGAGGAGCAACGTTTACTTCATACATCGGCTTAATATTACTCGGTTCAACTTTTGTTGCAATCGGCATTTTTGCTTCTTCTCTGACAAGTAGTCAAATAGTTGCGTTCATTCTTTCTATGTTTTTGTGTTGGATCTTTTATGATGGATTCAAACTTTTAGGTTCTTTTAACTTAATGGGGAAATTCGATTATGTTATTCAATACACAAGTCTTTCTTTTCATTACGATGCCATTAAAAGAGGTGTTATTGATACAAGTGATTTAGTTTATTTCTTTTCAATCATTGGGTTATTCATTTTTGCTGCTTTAACAGTGATTAAAACATTAAAAAAATAAGTCATGGCAACAAATAAAAAATTCACGAAAGGCATATTCAATTGGTCCTTCCTTGCAATTGTTGCGGTTGGAATCATTTTAATTAACATCATCAGTTCGTTTTTATATAAGCGGGTTGATATGACTGAAGACAAACGTTTTTCACTTTCAGAAGGAACGATTGCATTTTTAGAAAACAAAGACAATTTCAAAAATCGTTTGAGTTTAAAAATCTATCTAGATGGAGTTTTACCAGCTGAATTAAAGCATTTCAGAAATGCGATTGAAGACAAATTAAAAGAATTTAAACAATACTCTGGAGATAGAATTGAATACACGTTTATCAATCCAAACGTAGGTTCAGAAAGTGAACAGCAAATGTTGTTTGAATCGCTTTATGGAAAAGGAAAAGGTATTATCCCAATGGATATTGTCTACATGAAAGATGGTTCTCAAAGTCAAATGTTGGTTTGGCCAGGTGCAGTAATCGATTATGGAGGTTCAACAGTTCAAAATATTCAGTTTTTACCAGGCACACCACCTGGAAAGCCTTATAGTTTGGATGGATTAACAGAAATGATTCAAAATTCCATCAACAATTTAGAGTACATTTTAATAAGTTCATTGCGCCGTGCAACACAAGAGAACAAACCACGAATTGGCTTTTTACAAGGTCATGGAGAATTATCTTTTGCTCAAACGCAGCGTGCACGTTCTTTAATTGCTCCTTATTTCTCAATTGCGGATGTTTTATTAAATGACTCTTTAGCTGCCTTGGATAATATCGATGGATTAGTTATCGCTCATCCAACTCAAAAGTTCAATGACAAGGAATTATATATCATAGATCAATTCGTAATGCGTGGCGGAAGGTTAATGTGTTTTCTGGATGCATTGACGTTGAATGAGGACACATTGAATGCAACAGGTTCGACACATACATCAAGAAATGAAACTGGATTGGAAGGAATGTTGTTTGATTACGGTTTAAGCTTAACTGCCAACTATGTTGTAGATGCTCGTTGTGCGCCAAAAGCTGTTCCATTTGCGAAGCAGTCATTGATTCCTTGGTTTTTCCATGTTTTAGCAACACCTACAAAACATCCAATTTCAAGAAATTTAGAACCTGTTTCATTGAAATATGCTAATGAAGTTCAATTCGTTGGAAACAGTAAAAACACCTTAACACCAATTTTAACTTCTTCAACCAATTCTAATGTTACAGGGCTTGCTCCACTAGTTAGTTTAGCGATGCCGTTGAATTATGGCAAAAATCCAGAATTAATTGCTAATCCAGAGTCAATTGTCAACATGCGTTGTTTGGCGGGTCTAGCTGAAGGAAAATTTGAATCACATTACAAAAACAGAATTGTTGAAGAATTCATTAACAATCCATCAATCCATTATCAAGAAAAAAGCACGAAAGAAGGAAAAGTTTTATTAATTGGAAATGGACGGTTTATAGCAAATTCATACGATTCGATGCCTTCGAAAGATGGTAAAAGTTATATGTATCGTCCTACCGAGGCCAATGATTTACGTATGGATCCAGAATTAGCTCAAATTGGTGTTCCAATATATTTCGGAAATCAAGAGTTTTTTCAAAATACTGTAGATTACATGTTGGGGGATAATTCTGTATTAGACATTCGTAGTCGACAAATTGACATTCACGCAATTGACAAGGAAAAAATCAAGGCTGATGCTGGCTTCTATAAAATCATGAACCTTCTTTTACCAGTTGCAATAGTTTTACTTTTTGCGATAATCATGGGTTATATTAGAAAACGTAAATACGCTAAAAGATAAAAATCATGAAAAAAATAATCATACTCGTTTTTGCTTTAGGATTAATTGGATTTCTCGCTTGGTACACATTTGGTCTTATGAAGAATGAAGGTAAATCAGATAAAGAATTAATTGAATTCAGTATAGAAGATACATTAACCATTGATAAAATAATCATTACAGATGCTTTTTCGAATTCAATTGAAGTAATTCGAAATGGAAAAACATGGACAGATGTTGATGGGGGTTGTATTGCACAACCGAATATCAATTTCATCCTTGAAACATTTAAAAACATTGAATTCAAAGGTTATTTATCAGACAATTCTCACGCACAATTCACAAAACTAATGTCATCTCAGCATACAAAAGTTGAGATTTTTCAAAATGGTGAATGGACAAAGACATGGTACATAGGTCCATCTGCTCAAGATCATTATGGTCAAATAATGTTGCTCGATTCGAAAGATGGTGGTAAAAGTGATATTCCAGTAATGATGAAAGTTAAAGGAGAATCGGGAATTATTGAACCTCGTTTTTTTGCTGATAAACGAAAATGGATGTGTACTAATATTTTTGCTGTTCCATTGGAAAGAATTTCAAAAGTGGAAATCAAATTTCTTCAAGAACCAATCCGTAGTTTTTCTGTAACAAAAAAAGGTCAAAAACTGAATGTATTTCAGCAAGGACGAAAATTGGAAAATGTAGACCCTAAAAAGATCTATCTTTATTTGCAGAATTACAAAAAAATTCATTTCGACATTGCTAATTATGAGCTTAATCAAAAGCAGATAGATAGTATGAAAAGAACAACACCTTTTTCAACTATTTCTCTAACTGAGACAACAGGAAAACAGACAAAATTAAAGTGTTTTAGAATCAAATCTGCCGAAGAACAAAGAAACGAATTTGGAAATGTTGTTGATGTGGATATGAACAAATTTTGGTGTGAATTACCAAGTGGACAAGTTGTAAAGTGTCAATATTTTGTTTTCAATCCTTTACTTTTAGGACATATTTATTTCCCAATGAATTTGGGAGGAATTGATAAGGAGATAAAATAAGGAATTTAAGTAACTTAAGTTACATTCAAATAAACTTTGAGTAGGTAGCTTTCGCGAAAATTATTTCTTATGAGAATCTCTTTCGTTGCATTTTTGTTCTTCAGTTTTCAATTAACTGCTCAAAATCCATTATTTATTCCTGATACCTTAGTAGGACCTTCAATAAATTTAACCCTACAAGACGGGACAATGAATTTTTATCCGGGTATAGCGACTCAAACGATGGGTGCTAACGGAAATTTACTAGGTCCAACATTGATTCTCAACAAAAATGAAACGGTAACTATGAACGTTACCAACAACTTAATGGATTCATCAACAATTCATTGGCACGGATTACATGTTTCACCTTTAAATGATGGAAGTCCACATATCGTTATTCCTCCAGGAGCGACATGGAGTCCAGTTATTCCTGTAATGGATTGGGCTGCTACGTATTGGTATCACCCACATTTACATTCACACACACATGAACAAGTACAAAAAGGAATTGCGGGAATGATTATCGTTCGTGATAATGATGAAGCAGCATTAGCGCTCCCAAGAACATATGGTGTTGATGATATTCCGCTTGTTATTCAAACAAAAGCATTTGATGCAAGTAATCAAATCATTACATTAGAGACAGCACTTGACACATCATTAATGATTAATGGAACAATTGATCCATTTGTTGATGTCCCAGAACAAGTTGTAAGATTCAGAGTTTTAAATGGTTCAAGTGAGCGTGTTTACAATATTGGGCTATCCAATAATCAAACATTTTACCAAATCGCTTCAGATGGCGGATTATTAACAGCTCCAGTTTCTATGACAAGATTACGTTTAGCACCAGGAGAGCGAGCTGAGTTATTAATTAATTTTTCAGGATTACTAGGTCAGTCAGTTCAACTTATAAGCTATGGTTCTGAACTTCCGTCTGCTATTTACGGTGCAACTCAACCAGGAATGGGTGCTGGACAAGTAATTCCAAATTACACCATAAACCCATTGAATGGTGCAAATTTTCAATTGATTGATTTCAACGTAATTGCAGCAACCGCAAATGCAATTAATGCAATTCCTACAACTTTAGTAACGCATACACCTTGGTTAGCTGCGAATTCAAATATTACACGAGCATTGACTTTTTCACCACTTAATATGGGTTCAACAGCTATTAATGGCCCTTTTTTAATAAATATGATGCCTTTTGACATGATGATGATTAATCAATACGTTCCATATAATAATACAGAAATTTGGACTTTAACGAATAACACACCTATTGCTCACCCTTTCCATATTCACGATGTACAATTTTATATTTTAGACATTAATGGAATTGCTCCACCATTAAATCAACAAGGCCGTAAAGATGTGATTTTGGTTCCTGCAGGTGGCGGAATTGTTAGATTCATTGCCAAATTCGAAGATTTTTACAATGACACCGTTCCTTACATGTATCACTGCCACATGTTAACACATGAAGATGGTGGAATGATGGGTCAATTTATTGTTCAAGCTCCTCCTGCTGGGATAAATGAAATAGATTTCACGAATTCAGGAAATTTATTTCCAAATCCAGTAATTAACAAACTCACAATTAACCAATTAGATGCTAATCAAACACTTAAATTAATTGATTTAAGTGGTAAGGAAGTGTACTCGCAATTTACAGAACAATCAGACGCAACTTTGAATCTTTCAGGTATAGTCTCAGGCGTTTATTTTGTTGTTTATACTTCAGAAAATAACACTGAAATAAGAAAAATCATCAAAAACTAAAGCGTTTCATAATTTCGAAGTTCAATTGTTAATAAAAAAGTAAAAAAAAGACTTTAATATGTGTCCATCTATGCCTTGGCTTTAATAGTTTTGATACAAATTAAATTGCAATGAATTTCATTATTTCAAGTACCACTTTACTTAAGCATTTACAGAACATTTCTGGTGTTTTAAGCACAAGTAACTCTTTACCAATTTTAGATAATTTTCTATTTGAAATTGTTGGTAATCAATTAACTGTGTCCGCATCGGACTTAGAAACAACAATGAGAACTTCTTTTCCTGTTGAAGCAAATGAAGAAGGGAAAATTGCCATTCCAGCAAAACTGCTTTTGGATGTTTTAAAAAATCTACCTGATCAACCGTGTACTTTTTTAGTTGACAAAACAAACTATTCTGTTGAAATAGCATACGATAACGGTAAATCAAAGATGGTTGGTTATAACGGGGATGATTTCCCTAGAGTTCCAACAATTGAAAAAAGTAGTAAAATAAATGTTGCAGGTGAATTAATTTCAAAAGCAATCAACAAAACTTTGTTCGCTACTGGAAATGATGATTTACGACCTGTAATGAGTGGTGTTTTTTGTCAGTTTAGTCCTCAAGACATTACTTTTGTTGCTACTGATGCTCATAAATTGGTTCGTTATAGAAGAACTGATTCTAAAGCAACAGGAAGTTCATCATTTATTCTTCCAAAAAAACCGTTGAATTTATTGAAATCAAATTTGCATGGTGATGAAGATGTAGAATTGGAATACAATGAGTCAAACGCGATTTTTTCTTTTAAAGATATTGTGTTAGTTTGCCGCTTAATTGATGGGAAATATCCAAATTATGAGGCTGTGATCCCAAAAGAGAATCCAAATGTTTTAACAATTGACCGTGCCCAATTCTTGAGTTCTATCAAACGTGTTTCAATTTTTGCAAATAAAACAACACACCAAATTAAATTGAAATTAGCTGGATCTGAATTGTCACTTTCGGCTGAAGATTTAGATTTCAATAACGAAGCAAATGAACGATTGACATGTAATTACGATGGTGATGATATGGAAATTGGTTTCAATTCTCGTTTCTTAATGGAAATGTTGAACAATTTAGACACAACAGAAGTTCGCCTAGAAATGAGTGAGCCTTCAAGAGCTGGTTTATTAATGCCTGCTGTTAATGATAATAAAGATGAAGATGTTCTCATGTTGGTTATGCCAGTTATGTTGAACAGATAAAAAAATCTATACTTTTAAAAAATCCATTTATCACTGATAAATGGATTTTTTTTCGCTTTAATTTTTCGAGCTAAATAGACTGAATATATGCTCCATTTTTCAATGAATGATCAACAGTTGCCTCCATCCATGGCATTCCAATTTTTATTGAGTTTGAATTTTTTACATCTGAATAATCATAAAGTAAAACAGAATATTTTTTTCCATTCACATCAAATTCAACACTGTTTTTTTCTTTTCGAACTGAAATGGATGTTTTGGATGAATTTACCTTCCAATTTTTTCTATTCAATGAATAATAATGAATTTCAGACGGATGTAATTTCAAATATCCTTGTACTGCAAATTTCACTTTTTCTTCCTCTTCCGGCTTGGATTTGTAAAAGCAAAATAATTGATTGTTTTTACGAACTGTTATAATCACTTGTCGTGCATTGAACACACACACTTCATTTACATTCATATTTTGATA
This sequence comes from Bacteroidota bacterium, assembly GCA_041161265.1. GTDB lineage: Bacteria > Bacteroidota > Bacteroidia > Flavobacteriales_D > Crocinitomicaceae > M0103. The sequence goes on from JBEAUV010000063.1 coordinate 8,858, forward strand.
TCGTTGAAAGACAATAGTAATTAGAAGGATTAATCCACTAGCAAAAGCGATTACAATATGACTCTGTTTTTTAACCCAGAGAAATAAAAACAATATCAAAATTCCTAAAATAAAAACAAGTCCTATCGAAACCTCAAATCCATAAGCCACAGCACCAGGTAAATCTTCAACCCACTCAATAAAAGCAAGTGAAACAAATATTATAAAGGTTAAGATTAAACCAGTAAATCTAGCAATGCTAGTCCACCAACTAATTGTAAATAAAACGATTCCTAACCCTAAAATCAAACCAGAAGAAGCCATTAAACCAATATTCGTTAAAACGAAGTAATTTGGAAATTGATGGAAATAATACAAGGATAAAGGGGTAGTCATCAATTGAGCGGCAAAACCAATCGCTGTTCCTTGCCAAACCTTCATAAGCCATTTGTTTTCAACAAAAAGAAGTTGCTCAATCGGCTTGTAAAGTAAAAAGATTCCAAGCATTGCCAAAAAAGATAATTGGAATCCAATGTCATAAAGTGTGTAAGGGTCAAACAACATCAATACAAATGCTGTAAAAAATAAAGAATTAATTGAATTATGATTCTTCCCAGTTAATTGTGAAAGTGCTAAGACTGAAAACATAAAAACTGCCCTTAAAACTGAAGGTGACAACCCAGTTACAATAGCATAAATCCACATGATTATGACAACAATAATAACTGCTTTTTTTCTACTCAATATCTTTGAAAACCGACTCAAAATAACCATTAGAATTTGCATAATTATTCCAATATGCAATCCTGAAACAGCTAGAACATGCATTGCTCCCGTATTCGTAAAACTTGTTGTTATTTCAGAATCTAAAAGCGATTTATCTCCTAAAATCAATGCGAGAGCAATCGCTAATTCTTTCCCTTTTAAGTTTTCTTCTAAGGATGCTTTTAGGTAATTCCTCAAATGACTCGTTTGTTGACTATACCATGGCAATTCTTCATGTTGAATGAGTCTATATTCGTCTTCACCAACAAACACCATATGATTAAACCCTTTCTTACTCCAATAATTTTCAGCGTCAAATTCACCAGGATTTCCACTGTTTTTTATTTTAATCAGTTCTGATGAAATGAGAATTACATCTCCTGTTTCACATTCATAACTACCTGATTTCAAGAACAAAACAGCAGGTATTTTTACGTCAAAGTTTGAATTATCACTGTATACTTGTTGAATATCGCCTGTCATTTTTTTCCACTCCCTGTCGGAATGTCCAACTTCTCTCATTTTCACCAACAACAAATCCCCTTTTTGATAGAAGGTGTCCATGTGATTCTTTTCCCAAGCTCCTCCTCTACTTTGGATCAAAAGTGCTCCAATTAAAACAAATCCAATACTAGCTAAAAGTAAAACCACCCCATTATTCAGTCGTTTCATCCAATAGCAAAAAAGTGCTGTAAAAAAAATAAAAATGATTCCAGACAAAAAGATTTCCTGCCATTCAACCAATTCAAAACCAATCAAAATACCGACACACAAAAAAATTGTAAGTACTAAAAATGGTTGTTTAAAAAACTTAAAAGACATAGTAGTTTTTAGTAATGTTAGGCTTTACAAAAGAACGATTTTTTTTGAAAGAAAAAAATACATCTTAAATAGCCTTGTTTCTCGGAAAAACGCAACAATAAATTCAATCGAATAACTATCTTTGTTTGCAAATTTTTACAAAAGAATCATGAATGTAACACTTCCAGATGGATCAGTAAAGCAATTTGAAAACGGAATTAGTGCACTTGATGTCGCTAAAAGTATTTCAGAAGGTCTTGCTCGAAATGTACTTGCTGCCAAAGTTGACGGCCAAGTTATTGACGCTAACCGCCCGCTAAATAAGGATTGCACCTTACAATTATTGACCTGGAATGACACTGAAGGAAAATCTACCATGTGGCATTCTTCTGCTCACATCATGGCTGAAGCAATTGAGTTTTTCTATCCTGGAGTTAAATTGGCTATTGGACCTCCAATTACAAATGGATTCTATTACGATATAGATTTCATGGAATATTCTATTTCTGAAAAAGATTTAGAGAAGATTGAAAACAAAATGAAGGAAATTGCGAAGGAGAAAAATGCTTTTATTCGCAAGGAAATTTCCAAAGCTGATGCAATTGCATATTTCACTGAAAAACAAGATCCATATAAACTTGAATTAATTGACGGCTTAGAAGATGGAACGTTGACTTTTTATACACAAGGAAATTTTACTGATTTATGCCGTGGACCACACATTCCAGACACGGGAGGTTTCAAAGCAGTTAAATTAACTTCTATCGCTGGTGCTTATTGGAGAGGCGACGAAAAGAACAAGCAATTAACGCGTATTTATGGAATTACGTTCCCTAAACAAGCTGAACTTACTGAATATTTAGAAAAAGTTGAAGAAGCAAAACGTCGTGACCATAGAAAATTAGGAAAAGAATTAGAGTTGTTCACTTTCTCACAAAAAGTAGGACAAGGTTTACCATTGTGGTTACCTAAAGGTGCAGCATTGCGTGAACGTTTAGAGAACTTTCTTAAAAAAGCACAACGTAAAGCTGGTTATGATCAAGTAATTACTCCTCATATTGGAAGTAAGGAATTGTATGTAACGTCAGGACATTTTGCAAAATATGGTGCGGATTCATTTCAACCAATTAAAACACCAGATGAAAATGAGGAGTTTTTGTTGAAGCCAATGAATTGTCCTCATCACTGTGAGATTTTCAAATCAAAACCTCGTTCTTATAAAGATCTTCCAGTTCGTTTTGCAGAATTCGGCACGGTCTATCGCTACGAACAATCAGGTGAATTACATGGTTTGACTAGAGTTCGTGGTTTTACGCAAGACGATGCGCACATTTTCTGTATGCAAGAGCAGGTGAAGGATGAATTCAAGAAAGTAATTGATTTGGTTCTTTATATTTTCAAGACTTTATCATTCGAAAATTTCAAAGCACAAATATCTTTAAGAGACAAAAACTCGCCTGAGAAATATATCGGTAGCGATGAAAATTGGGAGAAAGCAGAAAGCGCGATAATTGAAGCTGCTGCTGAAAAAGGATTGAGCACATTTATCGAATACGGTGAAGCAGCTTTCTATGGTCCAAAACTTGATTTCATGGTACAAGATGCATTGGGTCGTGAGTGGCAACTAGGCACAATTCAAGTAGATTACAACTTACCGGAAAGATTTGAATTAGAATTTACAGGAGCTGACAATCAAAAGCACAGACCAGTAATGATTCACCGTGCTCCTTTCGGATCAATGGAACGTTTCATTGCAGTTTTGTTGGAACATTGCGCTGGAGATTTCCCATTATGGTTAGCGACAGAGCAATATGCAATCTTACCAATTTCTGATAAATACAATGAGTATGCAGAAAAACTTTCAGAATTGCTAAATAATTACGATATTCGCGGCTTCGTGGACGACCGAAACGAAAAGATAGGTAAAAAAATACGGGACGCAGAATTGAATAAAACTCCTTTCATGCTTATTGTTGGTGAGAAAGAAGCAGATAACAACCAAGTTTCTGTTCGCCAACGAGGTGAGGAAGATAAAGGTTCGATGAGCGTTGAAAAGTTTGCCGAGTTAGTACAAAAAACGATTGAAGATGAGTTATCATCTAAAGTTTAATTAATTAAATGAGAAAAAACACAAGAAAACCTTTTGTTAAAAGAGAGGAAGCTGACCAACACAGAATCAATGAGAAAATATTATCTCGTGAGATTCGTTTGGTTACTGAAGGAGGAGAACCTCAAGTTATATCTACAGCTGAAGCTATTCAATTAGCCGAAGAACAAGATATGGATTTGGTTGAAATTTCTCCAAATGCAGTTCCTCCAGTGTGTAAGATTATGGATTACCGTAAGTTCTTATACAATCAAAAAAGAAAGCAAAAAGAATTAAAAGCAAAGCAAAGTAAAATTGTTTTGAAGGAAATTCGTTTTGGTCCGAATACAGATGAACATGATTTTCTTTTCAAATTGGCTCACGCACGTAAGTTTTTGGAAGAAGGAAGTAAAGTGAAAGCATATGTATTCTTTAGAGGTCGTACAATTGTGTTTAAGGATAGAGGTGAAATTTTATTGTTGAAATTTGCGCAAGAATTAGCGGAAATTGGAGCAGTAGAACAATTACCAAAATTAGAAGGAAAACGGATGATTATAATGATCAACCCTAAAAAGAAATAATTCGGGATTAAAAATTTGGAATTCGTAATTATGAATCCTAAATCACAAATCCTGTAAAGAAGCTATATAGAGGTAACTTTAAAAAACGAAGAGAGATGCCAAAAATGAAAACTAAATCTAGTGC
>JBEAUV010000064.1:0-13156 GCA_041161265.1 Bacteroidota bacterium
TTATCGAGAAGAAAAAATCAATCAATTAGCTTTACTTATATTTGAAAAAAAAAGAACAATGAGATTATTGGAAGATAAAGTAGTCCTTATTACAGGAGCATCAAGAGGAATTGGAAAAGCAATCGCGGAAGAATGCGTGAAACAAGGCGCTAAAGTGGCTTTTACGTATTTATCATCAGACGAAAAAGCACAAGCTTTAGTTAAAGAACTTTCTGTAAATGGAGGAATTGCTAAAGGATTCAAAAGTGATGCGTCTAAATTTGATGATGCTCAAAAATTAGTAGATGATGTTGTTGCAGAGTTTGGAACAATTGATGTTTTGGTGAATAACGCTGGAATCACTCGAGACACTTTATTAATGAGAATGTCTGAAGAGCAATGGGATGAAGTAATCAATACCAATTTGAAGTCTGCTTTTAATCTTACAAAAGCTGTTCAGCGCCCAATGTTAAAAGCGAGAAGTGGGTCGATTATAAATATGTCTTCTGTTGTTGGAGTTAGCGGAAATGCTGGACAAACAAATTATGCTGCTTCAAAAGCTGGATTGATTGGTTTTTCTAAATCTGTCGCGCAGGAATTAGGTTCTAGAAACATTCGTTGTAATGCAATTGCACCAGGATTTATCGAAACTGAAATGACTGAAGCGTTGGATCAAAAAGTTGTAGCTGAATGGAGAAATGCTATTCCTTTGAAAAGAGGAGGATCGCCTCAAGATGTTGCTAACTTAACGGTTTTCTTAGCTTCTGACATGTCAACTTATATAACTGGTCAAACGATTAACGTTTGTGGAGGGATGTTGATGTAAAGAGTTCTTAGTTGCAAATTACAAGTTACAAGTTACATTGAGGTCGTAGAATTAGTCAGTTTAATTAATCGTAAAAGGTTTAGCAATAATTGATTGTTTTAAATAAATCGATGTAACGAAGGTAAATTTATTTCCTTTCAAAACTAATAACTTGTAACTAGCAATTAAATTCGAGAAATCAGGATTCAAATCATTGTGAGCCACTTGTTATTTTCGAGTGGCTTTTTCTAGTAATCTACTTTTCCAATAGTCAAAAAAATCAAGAGTTTTTCTCAGCCAATCATAGTATAAGGAGATTAGCGAGATAATTACAAAAATCCATAGAACGAATATATTGGCCCAAAATGTTTTTATGGGTTGACCAAAAACTCTTTTAACAGGAGCATAAAAATGCGCGCTTAAGAAAGAGTTTTTAGCTGCCGAATTATAAATTGGATTATCTTTTCGATACAATTGATGATTGTAAGTCAATATTTTTTCAGATTCTAAACGATTTGTGACGATGTCATTTAACGCTTCATTTGAATAAAGATCCTTTAGAATGGTGTATTTATCTAATCCAAAATCTAGTTTTTTCTTTTCAATTTGATCGCTTTTTTCATTTGAAGTTTTTGTGTATTGCTCCTTAAGTAATCCTAAAAAGCTATCAATTCCCGTAATTTTGAAATCTTTCGTGTTGATTGATTGTAATTCTTCTTTACAGTTTTCACATTCTAAATTCCCCCATTTTGCCTCTTCTTTTTCGATTTCATTTAAAAGAATTGCTCTAGATGCTTCCTTGTTACTTATTGAATTTTTTTCATCTCGAATGACATCTAGATTCCTTTGCATTTCTGGAAGCCAAAAATCTTTTTTCCAGGCTGCATCAAATTTCTTCTCGTTTAGTGCCGAATACTCTTTCTCTAATTGGTTTTCTGAACTTTGAGTTACAGCAATTGCTTCATATGCCCAACGAGAAACCATCAAATTGCCAACCCAAGGCACTTCTGTAGATTTAGAGAAAACAGGATGTAGTTTGTCAAATTTTACAATTACACCACTAAAAAGTAGTTGAGGAATAATTAAAATTGGCACAACGATGTAAATCACTTTTGCAGTATTAAAACCACTTGAAATGTTTAAACCCATCATGTTGGCAACGCAGGAAGTGGAAAATAGAATTAACCAATATTGCCACCACATATCTCTTATTTCTAGTATATAATTTCCAATTAAAACAAAGAGTAGTGATTGAATAGCAGAAATAATAAAAAGAATAGAAATCTTAGACATCAAGTAACTTCCTTTTGACAGATTCAAGAATGATTCACGTCTCAAAATTCGTTTATCCTTATGAATTTCTTCTGCTGCAACAGATAACCCTAAGAATAAGGATACTACTATTGCTATGAAAATATATTGAGGAATGTTTACATTTTGATAAAATGAGTATTTCATGCCACTTTTATCAGAGGCGCCGAAATATTTCACAAAGAAAGAAAGAATTAATGCTAATAGGGGAGCTTCTAATAAGGTCACCAAAACATAGGGTAAATTTGAAAGCTTACTTAATAAATCTCTCAAGAAAAACACGTTGAATTGACTTACTCTTTTTGGTATACTTGATTGAGATTTTGGAATCGTAGCTCGTTCCTCAATAGTATGATTTTCCCTTGTTTCATTGAATTTATTGTACCATTCTTCCGGAGTCGTTTTCCTCAAGTTAGTCAAATCTCCATATTCATCAACAATCTTTGTTTCAATAATATTGAAAAGTTGTTCTGGGTTGACATTTCCGCAAACGGCACATTCTCTTTCATCTGCATTACCATGTAGGGTATGAAATTTGAAATAAACAACTGCGTCAATAGGATTACCATCAAAAATTTCATAACCTCCTTGATCCATTAATAATAAACGGTCAAACATTTTAAAAATCTCAGAAGAAGGCTGATGAATAACAACAAAAACTAATTTTCCTTTAAACGTCATTTCTTTTAAGAGATCCATGATGTTTTCGGAATCTCTTGATGATAAACCAGATGTTGGTTCATCAACAAATAGCACTTCTGGCTCTCTTATTAATTCTAGGGCAATGTTTAATCTTTTTCGTTGTCCACCAGAAATTGTTTTTTCTAAAGGATTTCCAACAATCAAGTCTTTTACCTCATAAAGGCCAATAGAATTTAAGACGTCGATAACTTTTCTTTTGACATCTCTTTCAGTTAAATTGGCAAAACAAAGTTTAGCGTTAAAGTATAGATTTTGAAAAACAGATAATTCCTCTATCAAAAGGTCATCTTGACTAACAAATCCTATTACTCCTTGAAGTTTATCCTTTTCTTTATGTAAGTCAATTCCATTAATTTTTACACTTCCTGTTTTAGGTAAATATGTCCCATTTAATAGGTTTAACAAGGTGGATTTACCAGTGCCGGAGCCACCCATTATACCGATTAATTTTCCAGATTCTTCAATAAAACTAAAGTTGTGCAATGCTTTTTTGCCTCCTTTGAATTCATAAGAGATATTATCAACCTTGAATGTAAGAAGTTCTTTGTTGTCGAACGTGAAGAATTTACTGATTACATCACTGTAATAAATATGTTTGCTTTTTTGAGTACGAATAGTGGAGCCTTGAGCGAAAATATGTGTACGATCATTGAACACAAACTGTCCATTTATACTTAATTCGTCTTTACCAAAATAACGAACAAATAACGTGTTGATACTCTTTACTTGAAGTATTCTTATTTCAGCATCTAAACCACTAAGATGAATTGATTTTTTTGCTTCATTGAATTCATTTTCTGGACATATATATAAAACATCTGGGGATTTTATTACATGAACATTTGAACTCAGAATAAAATCGGAAATTATATTGTACTCGTCTGTAGAAATGTTAAATGCCTCAGCAACGGTATTTACAAATTCAATTTCTTGCTCAGTAACGTTATCATTAGATTGTATAAATTCAATAATCCTTATTAATACAATGATTTTTTGTTTTTGAGTAAGTTCCTCATTAATTTGGGAACAAATTCGTAAAATTTTAACAGAGTTTAAAGAGGTTCTTTTGGCAAGCCCATCTTTGTGTTTTTGTTTAAGATGGAGTGCGTTTAAATTTTTCTCAAAGAGATCCAAGTATTTTTGAACCATCAAAGAGTTCAATTCTGCCCTTAGGAATGATTCAATGATTCTTTTTCCTATCGAACTTTTAATTACTTGTTGCGATTCTGTACTAGCTTCGTTTGATTCGTCTACTTGCGCAATTATCGCAAATAGTTGCATTAATGCACGAAGAATCCTTTCACTCATTAAAACTTATTGAAAAAGACTATTTAAAACCAATTAACATAACAGCACAACCAGTTACTTTTTTGTCTAAGTCCAATTCTGTTTCAATTGTAACAGGAATAGTCTTTGGTACTTTGAAATCCCAATATGGGGAATTCTTATAGTTTCTATTTGTAAACAAAACGTTTCCTTGAGGATCTTTAACTGTGAAAATCACGAAATCATCTTCACTTCCTGCACTAGCAGCAATTCGATAAGTTGAGCCTCCAAAGAATGTTGTTTTAAATTCAGCTTTTTCACGATCCAAAAATGCAGTGTATACTTGACCATCAGAAACAAATCGAGCTTTTCCTTTTGTTCCATTCAAATATGATTCACACGTTTTTACAATCTTTTCACAATCTTGTGCAATCGCTCTAGAGCTTAGAAATGTAAGAACGAATAATAATATAATTGAGTACTTCATAACTTATTGAATAATGTTTTCACGAATTGTTTTAACCTTTGATGTAATTTCTTTTAATACATCAGGACTTATTTTTACAGTAATGTTATGTTGTAAAGTAGTCGTTTTTGATTTTTCATCTGTTTTAGGTTCAATAAATTGATAGTCAATTACTACTTTATCAAACAAAACCTTTAAACCTTTCAAATTGCCAATCAAATCATCATTACTACCAGCCTTGTTGTATTCTGTCAAAATTTCAATGATAGTATTCAATGTTTGTTGTTGTTCACCTATTCGCTCAATAATTTTGGTATTACTCTTTTTAGCATTTAATTCACACGCAAAATACAATGACTCAATCCAACCACCAGTTAATATTAAGGAGGATGTCGGTTTTCTGTTTGAATTCTTTAAGAAATTATCTGCTTTTTTAAATGCATCAGCTACAATAACCATCATTGAATCTTGATTGTCTGAATTACTTTCGAATCGAGACATGAATCTCTTGTCAAAAGCACCTTCTAACCCTAATTCACTGGTCATTTTCTCAACAACAGAAAGATATTTTAATGAAACACTCTTTTGCTCGTAAAGTGAAGCATAACCTAAGTCTGTCCCATAAATCCCTAAATTCAAAGCTTGTAAATACTCAGTCGAATACTTAGACGAATTAGCAATTGGATTTAGTAACTCTTGACTAAAAGGTAAATTAGCTTGCTTAATTAGCATAGCTGTTTGAACAGGGGATGGGATACTAAATATTTTACCATCGAAATTAGTATTCAATGATTTGTTGGGATCTAAAATCTCTTTGTCAATTTGTTCTTGCTCATCAGTTTTCGAATCACCACAGGAAGTAACGATCAATAATGATAAACTTAAAATACTTAATACTGAAAAGGTAATTTTCATAGGATAGTGCAATTATTCAAGCTAAAGTAACAAAAAAATATAAACTGAATAACAGTACATGAAAATTCTCTCAAATTATTAATACAATTATTAAAGAACCTTCATTAAATTTACAAATAATTAATAGCAAAATAATGAATATACGGCCCAGAAGAAATCGAAAATCTATCGCAATTAGAGCAATGGTAGAAGAAACAAAAATTGGAGCAGAACATTTAATTTATCCAATCTTTTTAAAGGATGGAAAAAATATTAAAGAAGAAATTTCTTCTCTACCAAATAATTTTCGATGGTCGATTGATCAATTAATTCCGGAAGTTGAGAAATGCATGGAATTAGGTGTAATGACGTATGATTTGTTTCCTGCAGTTGAAGAACATCTGAAAGATAAAACAGCTACTTATAGTTACGCTGATGAGAATTTTTATTTACACGCAATACGTAAATTAAAAGAAACTTTTCCAGAGATTGTTTTAATGAGTGATGTTGCTTTAGATCCATATTCATCTGATGGACATGACGGTTTAGTAGGTTTAGATGGAAGAATTTTGAACGATGAAACATTGCCAATTTTGAATAAAATGTCGATTGCTCAAGCTCAAGCTGGTATTGATATTATTGGACCTTCGGATATGATGGATGGAAGAGTTGGTAGCATTCGTGAAGCTTTAGATTTAAATGGTTATACGGATGTTTCTATCATGTCATATACTGCAAAATATGCAAGTGCTTTTTATGGACCATTTCGTGATGCGTTAAATTCCGCACCAAAATCTGGTGATAAAAAAACATATCAAATGAATCCAGCGAATAAGAGGGAAGCATTGATTGAAGCTGAATTAGATTTTATGGAAGGAGCAGACATGATGATGGTTAAACCAGCTCTCTGTTATTTAGATATCATACAACTATTAAAAGATAATTTCAATATTCCGATTACAGCTTATAATGTCAGTGGTGAGTGTGCAATGGTCTATGCAGCAGCAGAGAAAGGTTGGTTGAATTATGATTTAGCCATGAGCGAAATGCTTTTAAGTATGCGTAGAGCAGGAGCAGACGCAATTCTAACTTATTTTGCAAAAGATTTTGCTACTTTATTAAAAAAGTAATTATATTTGTCCCATGAATTTGAAAAACACACAATTGCATCATCATCATACTTTGGAATTCCAAGTGTGATATAATATTGTGTATACATAAATTATTAAACCCGCTTGGATTATTCAAGTGGGTTTTTTATTGAACCTACCTAAGATAATCCAAGCATTTTAAAATTAAATAAAATGTTAAGAATTGCAGTTCAAAAGTCAGGGAGGTTACAAGAAGAATCCTTGCAATTATTAAAAGAATGTGGATTAAAGATTGATGCTTCAAATGGTAAATTAAAATCTATCGTTGAGAATTTTCCTTTGGAGGTTTTGTTTCTTAGAAATTCAGATATTCCTCAATATGTTGAAGATGGTGTAGTAGATATTGCTATTGTTGGAGAGAATTTATTGATTGAAGAAGAATCAAAGTTAGAAGTGATTCAGCGTTTAGGTTTTTCCAAATGCAGGGTATCGCTAGCTGTCCCAAAAGGATCTAAAATTGAATCAATTAAAGATTTTGAAGGGCAAAAAATCGCGACTTCCTATCCTGTTACCGTTCAAAATTTTCTATTAAAAAATGGTGTTAATGCTGAAATTCACACTATTTCTGGATCGGTAGAGGTAGCGCCCGCAATTGGTTTAGCGGATGGTATTTGCGATATTGTTTCTTCTGGAAATACTTTATTTATGAATGGTTTAAAAGAGTTGGAAGTAATTCTAAAATCTGAAGCTGTCTTAGTGAAGAACCAGAATTTAACATCAGAGAAAAGAGAAATTTTGGATAAGCTCCTATTTCGATTAAAGGCAGTCTTAGCTTCTAAAAACGCTAAGTATATATTATTGAATGCTCCAAATACAGCGATTGCAGAAATCTCTCGAATCTTACCAGGAATAAAAAGTCCAACGATTTTGCCTTTGGCTGAACCAGGTTGGAGTTCGTTACATTCCGTAATTTCAGAAGATCAGTTTTGGGAAAAAATTGACGCCCTAAAAGTTGCAGGAGCAGAAGGGATTTTAATTGTACCAATCGAAAAAATGGTGAACTAATGAGAACATATTTATACCCAACTTCAGCAGAATTATTAGAAATATTAAAACGACCTGAAAAGGATTCTGATAATTTGGAAAATCTAGTGAAAGAGATTTTTGATGATGTGAAATTGAATGGTGATGAAGCTTTGAGGGCGTATTCTTTGAAATTTGACGGTGTCGATTTGCCTATTTTAAAAGTCACAGAAGAAGAATTCAATGATGCAAAATCAATGGTTTCAGCGGATTTGAAAGAAGCAATTCAAATTGCCAAAAACAATATTATCAAATTTCACGAAGCCCAAATGGAGGAAGTTCTTGAAATCGAAACAATGCCGGGTGTAACGTGTTGGAGAAAATCAGCTGGGATAGAAAAGGTAGGTTTATATATACCAGGAGGAACAGCGCCTTTGTTTTCGACTGTTTTGATGTTAGGAATTCCAGCTGTTTTAGCAGGATGCAAGAGAATAGTATTGTGCACACCAGCTGACAAAAATGGGAACATTAACCCAGCAATTTTGTATACCGCACAATTAATTGGAATTACTGACATTTACAAAGTAGGTGGCATTCAGGCAATTGCGGCAATGACTTATGGCACTGAATCTATTTTAAAGGTCTATAAAATTTTTGGTCCTGGAAATCAGTATGTTACAGCTGCAAAGCAATTCGCACAACAATTGGGAATAGCAATCGATATGCCTGCAGGACCAAGCGAATTGATGGTTGTTTCAGATGAATATTCCAATGCAGCATTTGTAGCTTCAGATTTATTGTCTCAAGCAGAACATGGAGAAGATTCTCAAGTGATATTAATTAGTACAAGTAAAGTTTTTGTTGAGGAAGTTGAAAAAGAATTGGTTAAACAACTTGATTTTCTTCCAAGAAAAGAAATCGCATTGAAAGCACTTGTTAATTCCGCTGCTATTGTTGTTCAACAGGTTGAAATTATTTCAATCATAAATGAATACGGGCCAGAACACTTGATTTTAGCAACAGAATTTAATGAGGAATTAATTGAAGGTGTTATCAACGCAGGTTCAGTATTTATTGGAAAATATACTCCTGAAAGTGCAGGGGACTACGCTTCTGGAACAAATCATACTTTACCGACAAATGGCTATTCAAAACAATATTCTGGGGTTTCATTTGATTCGTTCGTTAAGAAAATTACCTATCAGAAAATCACAAAAGAAGGAATCAAGAATATTGGCAAAACAATAGAGACAATGGCTGAAGCTGAAGGCTTACAGGCCCACAAAAATGCAGTAACACTAAGATTAAATAGTTTGTCATGAGTAGATTAGACATTGAAAAAATAATTCGCCCAGATTTAATTGGAATGGCAGCTTATTCATCGGCTCGAGATGAATATTCTGGAAATGCTTCTATTTACTTGGATGCAAATGAAAATCCTTATAACAACGGCGTTAATCGTTATCCCGATCCTTTACAAACAAAGTTAAAAAAACGAATTGCGGAAATTAAAAATGTCAATACGGATCAATTGTTCTTAGGAAATGGTTCAGATGAATGTATAGATTTATTATTTCGATTGTTTTGTCGACCGGGAAGCGATAATGTAACGGCAATTGCACCGTCTTATGGCATGTATGCTGTTTCGGCGCGAATCAATCAAATAAATTTAATTGAAAGTTCATTGAGTGTGGATTTTTCTATAGATACAGAACGTTTACTCAAAGATGCACAAGGCAGTAAACTCTTATTCATTTGTTCTCCAAATAATCCAACAGGTCAAAGCTTTCCAAAAAATCAAATGATTGAAATTTTGACTCGATTTAATGGGCTCGTTGTGATTGATGAGGCCTATATTGATTTTGCAGACGATGAGTCAATGTTAACCGAATTATTAAACTACCCCAATTTGGTCGTTTGTCAAACATTTTCTAAAGCATATGGTATGGCTGGAATAAGGTTGGGAATGTTATTCGCATCACCTGAAATAATTAGTTGGTTGAACAAAATTAAACCTCCTTACAATATAAATCAATTGACACAAACGTTTGCTTTTGATAAATTGGGGAATTTAAATCAAGTTCAAAATGAAATAGAATCAATAAAAAAAGAACGCTCGTTTTTGCTGACAGAATTGGGTGAAATTCAATGTATAGAAAAAGTTTACCCAAGTGATTCAAATTTTATTTTGATTAAAGTAAAGAATGCAGTAGATAGTTATAATTATTTAAAAAACAATGGTATAGTAGTTAGGAATAGGTCCTCTCAGTTGCTTTGTGAGAATTGTTTACGGTTGACAATTGGAACGCCAGAAGAGAATTTGTTATTATTGAAAACATTGAAGGAAATAGTAAATTAAAGTATATATCTCATCGTTGAATTAAGGCTAAGAAATTTAAAAATAAAGAAAATGAAAAAAGTATTATTTATAGATAGAGACGGAACATTAATCCTTGAACCACCAATCGATTTTCAAGTGGATAATTTCGAAAAATTGAAATTTTACCCAAAAGTTTTTTCCGGATTAGGGAAAATTGCCCGTGAATTGAATTTTGAATTGGTATTGGTAACAAATCAAGATGGTTTAGGTACTGAAGTATATCCTTATGTGTCCTTTATCGGCCCACATACTTTAATGATTGAAACACTGCGTTCTGAAAATATCGAATTTGCTGCTGAATGCATTGATCGTTCATTTCCAGAAGAGAATTTGGATACGCGAAAACCTAAAACAGGTTTGTTGAAGAAGTATTTAAGCGGAGAATATGATTTAGCGAATTCGTTCGTAATTGGAGATCGATTGACAGATGTTGAATTAGCGAAAAATTTAGGTGCAAAAGCCATATACATGAAAGCGGAAACTGATCAAGGTCTAAATGAATTATCTGTCTTAGAAGAGGAATTATTATCGTTTGTAGCGCTTGAAAGTACTAATTGGGATGACATATATACTTTTTTGAAACTTGGAGAACGTACCGCTGTTTATTCACGTAATACGAACGAAACAAAAATTGATATTGAACTTAATCTAGATGGTACAGGTAAGTCAATGATTTCGACTGGAATTCAGTTTTTTGATCACATGTTAGAGCAAATTGCTCGTCACGGTCAGTTGGATTTAACTATTAAAGTTCAAGGTGAT
The DNA here is from genome assembly GCA_041161265.1 of Bacteroidota bacterium. Classification (GTDB taxonomy): domain Bacteria; phylum Bacteroidota; class Bacteroidia; order Flavobacteriales_D; family Crocinitomicaceae; genus M0103. The sequence goes on from JBEAUV010000064.1 coordinate 10,680, forward strand.
CTTCAAGTAGATGAACACCACACAATTGAGGATACGGCAATAGCATTGGGTGAATGTTTTAATCAGGCTTTGGGTTCAAAAATTGGAATTGAGCGCTATGGGTTTTGTTTACCGATGGATGATTGTTTGGCTCAAGTTGGACTTGATTTTGGTGGACGAAATTGGTTGGAATGGAATGCTGAATTTAAACGAGAAATGATCGGTCAAATGCCTACAGAAATGTTCTTTCACTTCTTTAAATCGTTCACGGACGGGGCAAAGTGTAATTTGAATATTAAAGCAGAAGGAGTCAACGAACACCACAAAATTGAGGCAATTTTCAAGGCTTTTGCAAAAGCAATACGGATGGCTAAAAAACGAGACGGTGTCAACGCTGTTTTACCTTCAACTAAAGGGATTTTATAAATGAAACTTACAATAATAAATTATGGCGCGGGCAATGTTTTCTCAGTGAAAGCAGCTTTTCAGCGTTTGGGAATTGAACCATTGTTGTCAAATGATATAGGTGAAATTCAATCTTCCGACCTAGTCATATTTCCAGGTGTTGGACATGCAGAAGCGGCAATGATGCAATTGAAAGAATCGAAGTTGGATTTAATTATTCCAGCTTTAAAACAACCTGTTTTAGGGGTTTGTTTGGGTATGCAATTGATGTGTGAATCGACGGAAGAAGGAGATGTTCAAGGTTTAAACATTTTTAATGATGTGCGAGTAAGGAAATTTGATGACAACCTGAAAGTGCCACATATGGGATGGAATGAAATAGGAGAAACAAAAGGAATACTAAGCGGATTAATTGATCCTGTTTATTTTATTCATAGCTATTTCGCTCCAATAAATGAATATACGATTGCAGAAACACATTATCCAATGTCTTTTAGTGCGGCAATGCAAAAAGACAATTTTATTGGTTGTCAATTTCACCCGGAAAAAAGCGGAGATATTGGTGAGAAGATTTTAACCCGATTTTTAAAAGGGAACCTATGAAACAAATGAATATTATTCCAGCAATTGATTTGATTGATGGACAATGCGTGCGCTTAACAAAAGGAGATTACGATGAGAAAAAAATCTACAGTTCAAATCCTTTGGAAATTGCGCTGAATTTTGAAAAAATTGGATTCAAACGCCTGCATTTAGTTGATTTGGATGGTGCTAAAGCAGGTAAGGTCATAAATAGTGATGTTTTGAAATCGATTTGTATTAATAGCTCACTTGAAGTTGATTTTGGCGGTGGAATAAAAACAGATGCGGATTTAGAAATCGTTTTTGAAGCAGGAGCAAAACAGGTTACAATTGGAAGTCTGGCTGTAAAAGACCCGCAAAAAATGAAAGATTGGATTCAGAAATATGGAGCAGATAAGTTCATTTTAGGAGCTGATGTGAAAGATGGAAAAATTGCAATTGGCGGTTGGTTAGAAACAAGTGACATTGATTTAGTGCCATTTATTCAACAGTATTTTGATTTGGGAATTAGAACTGTTTTGTGCACAGATATTTCCAAAGATGGCATGTTGACTGGTCCAGCCTTTGAATTGTATGCAGAGATTATGAAACAATTTCCTGTTTTGAATTTAATCGCAAGTGGTGGTGTTTCAAACATTGAAGACATTCAAAAATTAGTGGCTTTAGGAATTCCTTCCGTTGTTGTTGGAAAGGCAATTTACGAGAACAGAATTGATTTAGTTGAACTTCAGAAATATGACAAATTATGTTGAAAAAGAGAATAATTCCATGTTTGGATATTAAAGATGGAAGAACCGTTAAAGGAATCAATTTTGAAGGATTAATAGATGCTGGAGATCCAGTTTCATTGGCAAAATTTTATTCTCAAAATGGAGCGGACGAATTGGTGTTTTTGGATATAACGGCAACAGTTGAAGGACGCAAAACAATGGTGGAAATGGTACGGAAAGTAGCAAGCGAAATCAACATTCCATTTACTGTAGGTGGCGGCATTTCATCGGTTGAAGATGCTTTTAATTTACTGAACAATGGAGCAGATAAAATAAGCGTAAACTCATCTGCAATAAAAAAACCTAAGTTGATTCAGGATTTAGCCAAACGATTTGGAAATCAATGTGTTGTTTTGGCTATTGATGCAAAATTTATTAATGGAAAATGGATTGTTTTTCAAGCGGGAGGAAGAATCCAAACCGATTTGGAATTGTATGAATGGGCCAAAAAAGGTGTGAGTCTTGGTGCTGGAGAAATATTGTTTACCTCTATGGATAACGATGGAACGAAAAGCGGATTTGCAATCAATCCTTTATCCAAACTGGCTAAATGTGTGAATGTTCCAATAATTGCTTCTGGTGGCTGTGGTAAAATAGAACATTTCAAGGAGGTATTCGAACAAACAAATGTCGATGCTGCATTGGCTGCTAGTGTCTTTCACTTCGGTGAAATTGAGATTCCAGCCTTAAAAAACTATTTAAAAACAAATAATATCGAAATAAGATGATAGATATAAAAAT
>JBEAUV010000065.1:0-12642 GCA_041161265.1 Bacteroidota bacterium
ACAAAAGAAGAATGGCTCGGAATTCAACAAAACGACATTACAGGAGCCAAATTACTTTTTGAGAAGAGGTAAATTAAAAATCTGAAAACAAAAAATCCCAACGAAAATTCATTGGGATTTGTATTATATGTATTCTATCGGCACAATAAAAATACTTTTTTTCAAGGTCTAGCCAGAACACATTTGACTGCGTCGGATTTAGCTCACGGTCGAAACCGGCTAATACCGCTTTCTACCCTGAGCACATCTCACAGTTCTCTGGATCGTCCAAAGAACATGCTATAGCAGCTTGTTGTTCTTCAATCGTTGCTAATAATGGCAATTCTTCAACAGTTTTGTCAACTGTAAACTTGATTGCATCTGTCGCAGCTTTTGTTCTTAAGTAATACATTCCTGTTTTTAACCCTTTTTCCCATCCGTAGAAATGCATTGAGGTCAATTTACCAAAGTTTGCATTTTCCATGAAGATATTCAACGATTGAGACTGACAAATATATGCTCCACGGTCTGCTGCTAATTCAATAATCGCTTTTTGCGAAATCTCCCAAGCAGTTTTGTAAAGATCTTTCAATCTTTGGGGTATCTCATTAATATTTTGAATAGAACCATTCGCAGTCATAATTTTCTGACGAATATCTTTGTTCCACATTCCTTCTCTAACTAAGTCTTTTAATAAGTGTTTGTTTACAACGATGAACTCACCAGACAATACACGACGTGTATAAATGTTTGATGTGTACGGTTCAAAACATTCGTTATTTCCAAGTATTTGAGCAGTTGAAGCTGTTGGCATTGGCGCTAATAATAATGAATTTCTAACACCATATTGTTTTACTTCTTCTTTCAAGACGTCCCATTCCCAACGTGTAGTCGGTGTAACATTCCACATATCAAACTGGAATATTCCTTTAGAAACTGGAGAACCAGCATACGTTTCATAGGCACCTAATTCTTTCGCTAAGTCTTTAGAAGCAGTCATTGAAGCATAATACATTGTTTCAAAAACTTCTCTATTCAATGCTCTTGCGCCTTCTGATTCGAATGGTAAACCCATTAATATAAACGCATCAGCCAAACCTTGTACACCTAATCCAATTGGACGGTGACGCATATTTGAATTTTTCGCATCTTCAACAGGATAGTAATTCTCATCAATAATACGGTTCAAGTTCAATGTTGCTTGATACGTAACTTCAAATAGTTTGTCGTGGTCGAAAGTTCCTTCTTCAGTAACATATTTAGGCAATGCGATAGAAGCAAGGTTACAAACAGCGATTTCGTCTGGAGCAGTGTATTCAATAATTTCAGTACACAAGTTAGAAGATTTGATTGTCCCTAAATTTTGTTGATTTGATTTAGCATTCGCTGCATCTTTGTACAACATGTAAGGAGTACCAGTTTCAATTTGAGATTCTAAAATTTTGAACCACAAATCTTGCGCTTTTATTGTTTTTCTTCCTTTACCTTCTCTTTCGTAACGTGTGTATAATTCTTCAAAAGCAGCACTGTGAGTATCTGAAAGTCCTGGGCATTCGTGTGGACACATCAATGTCCAATCGCCATTATCTTTTACTCGTTGCATGAATAAATCTGGAATCCATAATGCAAAGAATAAATCACGTGCACGTTGTTCTTCTTTTCCGTGGTTCTTTTTCAAGTCAAGGAAATCGAATACATCTGCATGCCAAGGTTCAATATACATAGCAAAAGATCCTTTTCTTTTACCTCCACCTTGATCAACATAACGAGCAGTATCATTAAACACACGTAACATTGGAACAATTCCGTTTGACGTTCCATTTGTTCCTTTAATGTATGATCCAGTAGCGCGAATATTGTGAATAGCTAAACCAATACCACCTGCAGATTGAGAAATCTGAGCACATGATTTAAGCGTATCATAAATTCCACTGATACTATCATCTTTCATTGTCAATAAGAAACAAGATGACATTTGAGGTTTTGGTGTTCCAGCATTGAACAACGTTGGCGTTGCATGTGTAAACCAACCTTCAGACATTAAATTATAGGTAATAATTGCAGACTTGATATCATTCTTGTGAATTCCAACAGCCACACGCATCAACATTTGTTGTGGACGTTCAGCAATCATACCATCCAACTTCAATAAGTATGAACGTGTTAATGTTTTGAATCCGAAATAATCGTATCTAAAATCACGATCGTAGATGATACTTGAATCAAGTAAATCTTTATTTTCAATAATAATATTGTAAACATCTTCCGCAATCAAAGATGCATTTTGCCCAGTTTTAGGATCGATGTATTTGTACATATCATCAATTACTTCCGAGAACGTCTTCTTGGTTTCTTTGTGCAAATTAGACACTGCGATACGCGATGCAAGCAAAGCATAATCTGGATGGTCTATTGTTTTACCGGCAGCAACTTCAGCAGCTAGATTATCTAACACTGTTGTTGTAACACCGTCATAAATTCCTTCAATCACTTTAATTGCCACTGCTTCTGGTGAAACTAATGGATCAAGGCCATAACACATTTTGATAATGCGGGCTGTAATTTTATCGAATTTTACGGCTTCTTTTCTTCCGTCTCTTTTTACTACGTACATGAGCGATCTTTTAATTTTTTTTGGGTAATCAGGTTATTTTATCTTTAGAAGTCTTCGTCAAGACTAAATGTTTGGTTGTTGTCGCCAGATTTTACACCAGCTTTTTGGTATTCTCCAACTCTTTTTTCAAAGAAGTTCGCTTTTCCTTGTAGTGAAATCATTTCCATGAAATCAAAAGGATTCGCTACATTATATACTTTTTCATTTCCAAGTTCTTGCAACAAACGGTCAGCAACAAACTCAATATATTCAGCCATTAAGTCACTGTTCATACCAATTAGCTTAACTGGTAAAGCGTCAAGAATAAACTCTTTCTCAATTTCTACAGCGTCAGTGATAATTGCTTTCACTTCTTCTTTGGTCATTTTATTTACAACGTGATTGTTGTATAAAAGACACGCAAAATCACAATGTAATCCTTCATCTCTTGAAATAAGCTCATTTGAGAAAGACAATCCCGGCATTAAACCTCTTTTCTTTAACCAGAAAATCGAACAAAAAGAACCAGAAAAGAAGATTCCTTCTACTGCGGCAAATGCTACTAATCTTTCAGCAAATGTTCCTTTTTCAATCCAACGCAATGCCCAATCTGCTTTCTTGCGCACACAATCAAGTGTATCAATTGCATTGAATAAGTAATTTTTATCTTTTGTGTCCTTAATATAAGTATCAATTAATAAAGAATACGTTTCAGAATGGATATTTTCAACAGCAATTTGGAAACCATAAAAGAATTTTGCTTCTGTATATTGCACTTCAGCTAAGAAGTTTTCAGCTAAATTTTCATTAACAATTCCGTCTGAAGCAGCAAAAAATGCTAAGATGTGCTTAACAAAATGGCGTTCATCATCATTTAATTTAGTTTCCCAATCAATAATATCTGGCGCAAGATCAATTTCTTCAGCAGTCCAAAAACTTGCTTCCGCTTTTTTGTAAAAAGCCCAAATATCATCGTGTTGAATTGGAAACAAAACGAATCGATTGTTGTCTTTTTGCAATATTGGTTCTACTTGTGCCATTTTAAAAATTTCTATTCGTTTATTTGCATATTATTTCAGTGTCAGAAAAGCAATTTCTCACCTGATTTTTATCCTTAAAATTTTTGTTTCCCCTAGGTTTGAAATCGAATGCTAAACACTCGGTTGATTTCCTTATTTGGGGCATACAAAAATTGTCAAAAAACTTACCTTTCGCAATTAAAGAAATTCACAAATTATCAATGTTATCAACATTGTCTTTCGCAATCCCTTTGGGAGCAATCGTTAACGACTTTATCAACATGGTAATGAAAGATATTCACAGATTCAACACCGTGTTTTGTCGATAAATTTTTTCAATTCGTCAAACTGCTGAATTCAAAGAAGTTTGGTGAAGGTTCTATAAAATTAGCGAAGTTTTTTAGCTGAGTCAAGTATTTTATTTTGTTATTTTGAACAGGCAATTGTGAATAGTTTTTGTATATGATTAATCATCGAGGTAAGCGATTTTTTGGTGTTAAAACTTTGTTAGAAATTAAAAGATCTATCAGTCACATTGTTTATCCTGATCAATGTTTGATTTGTGATGCTGAAATTTTGAAAGACACTTCTTCCATTTGTCCATTTTGTAAAACAGAAATGCATTTCACTTATTTTGAGAAATATAATGAACCAACCGAATTGGACAAGCTTTTTTGGGGAAGAATAAAATTAGAGGGAACATATGCATTACTCTACTTTGAAAAAGGGAAATCAACACAAAAAATATTACATGCATTGAAATATAAATCGAATCCACAGGTTGGCATTGAATTTGGCGAAGAGATTTCACATAAACTAAAATCCATCTCTTTTTTTAAAAGTTTAGACTTACTTATTCCCGTTCCTATTCACCCAAAAAAAGCTTTTATCAGAGGTTATAATCAAAGCGAACAAATTGCAATAGGCTTGTCCAATGTTTTATCCATTCCTGTTGACAAACACTTTTTAAAAAAACAAGAGCATACAGAAAGTCAAACTAAAAGAGGAAGGTTTGACCGCTGGGACAATGTGGTTAATAATTTTTCAATTGGCAGAAAAAATCAAAACCCCAAACATATCGCTATTATTGATGATGTAATAACAACTGGGGCAACAATCGAGGCACTCGTTCGGTCTATTCAGAAAAATTATCCTGAAATTCGCATCAGTATAATAAGTTTAGCTTTGACGAAATAATGAAACAAAAAAAAATATTAATCGTAGGAGCCGGAATTTCTGGAATTGCCATTGCTAAACATTTTATTGATTGTAAACATTCAGTATCTCTTATTGATAGTGGAATAAATAGAAGTTCAGTTATTGCTGCTGGAATGATTAATCCGATTGTTTTCCGAAGAATGACTAAATCATGGCGTGTAGATGAATTTTTGCCTTATTTGGAAAACTTTTATACCACCTTTGAAAAAGAATGCAATGAACACTTTTTTATTCCCATTACGATTCGAAGAATGTTTTCAACCGAACAAGAACGAAATTTATGGATTGAAAGGCAAAACAATGAAAGCTTTAACGCCTATATTTTTCCGTTAACCGATGAGGACGACAAATTTAATGGTGCATTCAATCAATTTGGTTCAGGAAGGGTTAAAAAATCATCCTACATTTCAGCTTCTATCTTTTTAAAAGCAACAAAAAAATGGATTGGTGAGGGAAATATTTTTCTCCAAGAATCCGTCGATTATTCTGAAATTGATCCAGTACTTCATAGCTATAAAGGAATTACATACGATCACATTGTTTTTTGTGAAGGTGTTGAAGTAAAACATAATCCTTGGTTTCAAAACATGCCAATAAACCCTACCCAAGGTGAGACGTTGACTATTACTTCTGAAAATATTATTGAAACGGAATCATTGAATAGAAAATGTTTCATATTACCAATTGGCAACCAACAATTCAAAGTTGGTTCTACTTATGTTTGGGACACTTATAATTCGGATATTACCGCTGCTGGAAGAGCTGAAATTGAAAAAAATATTACTTATTTAACAACTGAACTATACACTGTTATCGATCAAAATGCTGGTATTCGTCCAACAACATTAGACAGAAGACCATTGATTGGAACTCATTCAAATTACCCAAACATTCACATTTTTAACGGCTTAGGCGCCAAAGGGTATATGTTGGCTCCACTCCTAGCAAAAGAGATGGTTGAACACATTTTGTATGGAAGATTATTGGATAAAGAAATCTCTATTTCTAGGTTAATTGACAAAAGTAAAACAGAATAATGAAGAAGTCAAAAAGATTGATTCAAATACACTTGTGCCCAATTAAACCTTTATTAAAAACCCATTCTCAAAAATTATTTCTTCCTCAACATTTCCTCAACAGCTTTAACTAATTGCTGATCTACACCATTTGTGAATTGATTGTACTCATTCTTCACTTTGATATCTGGTTGTAATTCGTGGTTTTCAACTAAGAAATTATCCGAAACACCTCGCATTCCAATTTGTGGAATTCCGAAAACTGTTGCACCATCAATCATCATTTCCCACCAAACTGCTGTTCCAGTTCCAGGTACCGGCATTCCGATAAGTGGGCCTAATCCAAGCGCTTTGTAGGTATATGGAAATAAATGAGCATCTGAATAATTTCCTTCACTCATCAATACACAAGATGGTTTTTGCCATTTCCAAATTGGTTCACCGCCCATGTTTTTTTGTCCACGTGGTTCAAATTGCATGTACATTTTTCCACTTAAAAAAGTAGCTAAATCGTCGTGCAACCAACCACCACCGTTAAAGCGTGTGTCGACAATTAAACCTTCTTTCTTGTTTAATCTTCCTAATGCCTTATCAAATAATTTTCTGAAACTTTCGGAATCCATTCCTTCAATATGCGCATAACCTAAACGTCCATTTGACAAACTATCCACTGTATGCTCGCATCTTTTCATCCAACGTTCATAAGCTAAATGATTTTCTTGTCCAGTATTGATTGGTGTTACTGTTTCTTCCCAACGTTCTTTTGAGGTTGGATTATAACATGAAAGCAATACTTTTTTACCCACTTTTCTATTCAACAAAGGATAATAATTCTGGTTTTTCAAAATTGGTGAACCGTCAATTTTTTCAATGATGACGCCACGTTTAATTTTCTTTGAATGCAGTGTTAAAGGGCTTTTGTCCATGATTTCACTGATTTTCAATCCATCACCAGTGAAGGTTTCGTCATAATAACATGCAAAAACTGCAGTTTGATCTCCTCCTTGCATGCGTGCACGGTAACCTGAACCAGTATGTGACGCGTTTAGTTCTCCCAACATTTCCGAAAGCAATTCACTGAAATCTTCACCTGTTGTAATCGATGGTAATTTTTCTTGGTAAGCTGTTTTATACATATCCCAATCAACACCATGTAAATCTGCAACATAAAACTTCTCACGCACTTGTCTCCAAGCATGTTCAAACATATAAGTCCGTTCGGTTGATGTGTTTAAAATCATTTCACCATTTACCGCAACTGGCTTAGGTGTTGAAGTGGCAATTTCAAGTTTTGTAACAGCACCATTTTGACTGTAAAACAAGGATTTTTGTTCTTTATCCAACAACAAAGCTGAACCGTCAAGCCCAGTTTTCATAAGAAGTTTTGTTTCTTTCGTTTTAAATTTTGTTGTCCAAATGTCAAACCCTTTCTCGAAATTGGATAAGTAATACATTTCAGTTGCTTCGTTATTAAGAACATAATCCCCTAAACTTGATGAGTGAATTGTCAAACGAACTTTGCGATCGTAAAGACCTTCCAAATCAATTGTGATTGGTTTAATTTCAGCTACTGGTTCCTTTTCTTCCTTCTCTTTTTCTTTTCCTTTTTTTGCCCCTGTACTTGTTGAAGGTTCCTTCTCTTTTTTCGCTAAATCTTCAGCTTCTTTCCAAGCTTTATATTCCTCTTCGTTCAAAGTGAATTTGTAATAGGCATCTTTGTTTAAGAAAATCGCCTCAACATCGTTTTGACCTCCCCAACTGCCGTGTGAGCGTAAACCATATTTGTCTGTTGCATAATACACCATTTCTCCATCCATAGAGAATTTTGGCAATGAACTACCATATCCACTTTGAGTTAAATTCAATGGTTTTTCTTTTCCTGAAGCCGCAACCAAACCAATGTCCGTGCTCCATCTTTCAAATTCAAAGAACTGAACTAATAAGTATTTTGAATCTGGTGACCATGTAAAGTATTGATCCCCATCAGAATAAGAATAATTATAACTTCCTGCAAGCACCTCTCTTACTTCCTTACTTTTCAAATTTATTACACACAATGTTGTTCTGTTTTTGAAAAATCCTACTTCTTCACCATTTGGTGAATATTTAGGGTCAAATGTTTCATCTTTCGTTTGAACCAATGCAGTTTCCTCTAAAAGCGTCGCATTATGGAAAAATAATTCCTTTTCATTGACTCTTTTTACTTCATAAATATTCCAAGAATTGTTGCGCTCACCAGCGAAAAGTATCTTTTTCCCATCAGGGCTAAAAGACACGTTTCTTTCTTGACCAGAAGTATTTGTTATTTGTTTTGTTGTACCAAACTCAACCGAACTTGCAAAAACATCACCTCTGTATACAAACACAATTTCTTTTCCATCTGCAGAAACAGCAAATTCAGAGGCATTTCCTCCAATAGGTAAAATCTTATTGTCATTGTTCAAAACATCTTTGTGGATCGTGATTTCCAATTTAGTAGAAACACCTTTATCCATCGTGTAAATCTCACCATGATACCCAAAACACAATGTCCCATTGGATGCCATTGAAAGAAAACGAATAGGGTGGGTTTTAAAATCTGTTACTTGCTCAGAATAAGCCGTTCCATTCATATTTCCTTTCCAAATATTGAACGACCCTGATTTTTCAGATAAAAAATAATACGAATTTTGATCAATGATAATCGGGTTTCTATCTTCTCCTGTCCAATCTGTCAATTGACGATACGTCTTCATCTGCATGTCATAACAAACGATATCTCTTGCAACAGAAGACACTTGATGTTTTCTCCATTCATTTTCATATCCTTTTACATCTTGAAATAGCATGTAATTTCCGTCTGCACTATAATTAATTGCTTCAGCACAAATTGATAAATCCATTACTTCTCTTCCTCCATCAACACTTACAGAATAAACTTCTCCAAGCAAATCATATGGGAATTGAACCGATTCCTTGCGATCCAAACGGCTCGACATAAACACAATTTCTTTATTATTTGGTTTAAAATCGTATGGCATATCATCAGAAGAATGAAACGTCAAACGTGTTGGAACGCCTCCTTCTTTTGCAACAATGAAAACATCAAAATTTCCAAATCTATTACTTGCAAAAGCGATACTTTTTGAATCATTTGACCAAACCGGCATGAAATCATAAGCACTATGCGATGTAATTTGCTTTGCTTCACCACCTTTTACGCCAACAACAAATAAATCTCCTTGGTAAGAAAATGCTATTTGAGATCCATCAGGAGAAATTGCAGAATAACGCATCCACTCAGGACTTGCAAACGTTAAGAATGGCATTACCAAGAATACAAAGGCTATGATTTTTTTCATTTTTTCATCTTTAAATATGGGGTTGAAAGTACTATTTATTTTGGTTAATCGATTAAATAGGAGGGGAAAAGTAATTCATAACAAAATATAATACTGCCACAAAAAAAATGTAATTTTGGAAGCATGTCTCAATCAAAAAAAGAAAAACACGATCCTTTCGCAGTACTGAGAATCAAAGAATTCAATTTCTTTTTGGCCAATCGGTTTTTCATGACTTTGGGAATTCAGATGCAAAGTGTGATTGTTGGTTGGCAAGTTTACGACTTAACCCATGATGTTTTAGCATTGGGAATGATTGGACTTACTGAAGCAATTCCATTTATTATCATTTCGTTGTTTTCTGGTCATATCGCTGATTCCTTTAACAGAAAACACATCATACTTTTCTTCAGTTTTTTATTCATCCTTGTTACGAGTCTGTTATTGTATTTTTCTCTAGACACGGTTGACGTAATAATGAACTACGGAACTTCACCAATTTTCATTGCGATTGCATTTGTTGGAATAATTCGTGGATTTTTATCTGCCGCCTATCCTTCTTTCATGTCGCAAATTGTTCCAAGATCATTTTATGCAAATGCTGCAACATGGAATAGTACGTTTTGGCATATTGCTTCAGTAATGGGTCCATCGTTGGCAGGAATATTAATTGCGGTCAACTATACCGTTGCTTACACAGTTGATATTTCCTTTATCGTCTTAGCGTTTTTAGCGTTTTTATTTATTGCTTCAAAACCAATTCCAGCTAAAGAGAAAACGGAATCCTTATTTGAAAGCCTTTCTGCCGGAATCAAATTTGTATTTAAAAATCAATTGATTTTAGGAGCATTGACTTTAGATCTTTTCGCGGTTTTATTTGGAGGTGCTGTTGCGCTATTGCCTGCATTTGCAGACAAGGTTTTACATGCTGGGTCAATAGAATTAGGATTTTTAAGAGCTGCACCTGCAATTGGTGCCGTAATAATGGCATTGATTATTGCCTATAAACCACCCACCAAAAATGCTGGTCGGAACTTATTTCTTTCAGTAGGAGCATTTGGTGTGGCAACCATTTTATTTGGTATCTCTACTAACTTTTATTGGGCATTGTTTTTCTTGTTTTTAACAGGGGCTTTTGACAATGTCAGTGTGGTTATTCGACATACGATTCTACAATTATCAACCCCAGACAACATGCGCGGACGTGTTTCTGCCGTAAATGGTATTTTTATTGGCTCTTCCAATGAAATTGGCGCATTCGAATCTGGAGCAACAGCTAGGGCCTTTGGTTTAAAACCTTCCATTGTAGTTGGGGGAATATTAACTATTTTGGTTGTTATTGTAACAGCTCGTTTAACACCAAAATTGCGGAAATTGAATATTGATAATTTGTAAATGGAAACTTAAAAACTCCAATCATGTTTATCCAATTCACTTACACAAGCCACTAATAAATCAATACTTCCTTGGATGTCATCTTTATGCGCCATTTCAATAACTTGGTGCAAATGTCGTGTTGGAATTGAAACAGCACCAGCAATTGAACCACCTTCTGTCATACGTTGAATACCCGCTGTATCTGTTCCACCAGCCGTTAAAATCTCCGGTTGCCACTTAATTTTATGTTTGTCTGCTGTTTTCTTCATGAATTCGACCATTCTGTAATCACAAATAGTTGAAGCATCCATTATTTTTATAGCCGTTCCTTCTCCAAGTTTTGTAATCATTTCATGTGCAGCTGCTCCGGGCAAATCAAATGCAATCGTAGTATCTAAACCAAATCCGAAATCAGGATTAATACGCAATGCTGAAACATTTGCGCCACGAACACCTACCTCTTCTTGAACAGTAAAAACGCCATAAATATCATAAGGGACATCTTTCCCTTTCAGTTTTTTTAATGTTTCTATTAGGATGAAAACTGCCAATCGGTTGTCCAAAGATTTTCCGTTGACACAATTTCCCATTTCAATAAATTCTCTTTCTCTCGTAATTGGGTCGCCAATTTGAACCAATTTTTTTACCTCTTCAACTGATAAACCTGTATCAATAAAATAATCTGATAGTTTAGCTACTTTATCACGTTCAGCCGCTGTCATAACATGAATTGGTTTGGAAGCCATTACTCCAATGACATCTTTTCTTCCATGTATAATTACACGTTGTGCAGTCAGTGTTTTTGGATCAAACCCTCCAAGAGTATGAAAACGTAGGAATCCTTTGTCATCAATATGCGTCACCATAAAACCAATTTCATCCATGTGTGCACCAATCATTATCTTTTTTCGATTAGCAATTTTTACACTTCCTCTTTTGATTGCATAAATATTTCCCATGTTATCCAATTCAACGTCGTCGGTTAAACCTTTTAATTCTTTCAAAACCAATTCTCTGATTTTTTTTTCAAATCCTGGCGCACCTGGTGTGGTGCAAATTTCTGCTAAAAGTTTTGTGTTGATTGCCATTTTAAAGTTGTTTTGATAAAAGTACTGAATTTAAAAATAAGGGAAAAAGGAAGAAGTAAAAAGTAATTTGATTCTAGGAATCACACTTTTTACTTTTTCCTTTTATTTTTTTACCTTTTTACTTTTACCTTTATAGCTTATCGATTAAAAATGGCCAAAGTAAAATCAGCTTATTTCTGTCAAAATTGTGGACACGAAACCCCGAAATGGTTGGGAAAATGTCCTTCTTGTGGGGAATGGAATACATTTGTTGAAGAAATTATTGAGAAAAATATTCCTTCTGTTGTTGCATTTTCATCGTCGACAAGAAATTCTAAACCTCAAGCAATTCATACGATTGAAAACCAAGAACATGTTCGCATATTCTTAAAAGACGCTGAATTGAATCGTGTTTTGGGAGGTGGATTAGTTCCAGGTTCTTTGATATTATTTGGTGGTGAACCGGGAATTGGAAAATCAACGTTGCTTTTACAAATGGCTGTTGATGAAGATCAATTGAATGTCTTGTATGTTTCTGGTGAAGAAAGCGAGCAACAAATTAAAATGCGTGCTGAACGAATTGGATTGACAAATCAACAATGTTATATTCTTACAGAAACCAATATTCAAAATATCTTTTTACAAGCTGAAGAAACACAACCACAGCTTTTAATTATTGATTCCATTCAAACACTTTATTCAACGCAAATAGAAAGTTCGCCTGGAAGCATTTCGCAAGTTAGAGAATGTACAGCGCAATTATTGAGATATGCGAAACAAACAGGTGTTCCAGTATTTTTAATTGGACACATCACCAAAGAAGGATCATTGGCTGGACCAAAAGTATTAGAACACATGGTTGATGCTGTTTTGCAATTTGAAGGAGATCGAAACCATGTTTATCGTTTATTGCGCTCCATAAAAAATCGTTTTGGAAGCACAAATGAATTGGGAATCTATGAAATGCTTGGAACAGGATTAAGACAAGTTGAGAACCCTTCTGAAATATTGATTACGAATACGGATAATTCATTAAGTGGTATTTCAATCGGC
>JBEAUV010000066.1:0-12403 GCA_041161265.1 Bacteroidota bacterium
CAAAACAATACTGAATTAATATGTAGTATTGAAGTCAAATGCACTATTGGTTTTCTGTCCCTGGATGAACAGACTCAAATTTATAGAATACTGCAGGAATGCATTAATAACACATTGAAACATGCTAATGCGAGTGCTTTAAAAATTACGATTAAAAAACAATTAACAAATCTTGAAATAAAGTATCAAGACAATGGAATTGGATTGACTGAAAATTTAAAAAATATAGAAGGTATAGGCTTGATGACAATAAGAGAAAGAGCTAACACTATAAAAGGAAAAATCACCATTGTCGATTCAGCAAAGAATAAAGGATATGAATTACTACTAACAATCCCTTCAAATTTATAATTATGCATATACTCATTGCTGATGATCATCCTATATTTCGAAGTGGTTTAAAATTCTTATTGGAAGCATCTTTTGATCAATTAACAATAAACGAATTTGAAAACGGACAAGATTTACTCAATTTTGCACAAACAATTGAAGCAGATGTTATTATTGTAGATATTGACATGCCATTAAAAAATGGACTACAAGTTTGCGAAGAGTTAACAACAGTAAAAACTTCAGCAAAAATTATTGTTTTAACCATGCATAAAGATCTTGAATTATTGAAACTAGCCTTTTATAATGGTGCAAATGGCTACTTAGTCAAGGACAATACTTCAGAAGAATTAGTTGGCTGTATTCAAACCGTTTTAGCAGGAAATAATTATTTAGCAAAAGGAATTCGTGATCAAGAAAATATGGGAGAGTATGATGATACTTTTAAGTATCATATCGCTGAATTATTGAATACACTCACGAGAACTGAATTAAAAACACTCAAATTGGTGAGTAAAAAATTATCAAGTAAAGAAATTGCAGACTATTTATTTGTTTCTGTTAAATCAGTGGAAAATTATCGTTCAAGAATTTGTAAAAAACTTAATCTTGATGCCAGAAACAATAGTCTATTGTTGTGGGTATTGGATAATAAATTGATAATTGATGGAGTTAAATAATTTACTTTTTATTCAACTTATTCACAATTGAAGTTGTTGAATAACCTTCCACTAATTGGATTGCAATAACTTCTCCCCCATTTGCCAATACTACTTCTGAACCTACAATATATTTTTTTGATTGCGGATCCTTTTCATTTGGATCATAATCTGCCCCTTTCACTAAAACATCTGGGACAAGTATTTCAATGATATTTTTCGGGGTTTGATCTTCAAAAAACACGACTATATCAACAAAACCTAAGCCAGCCAAAACCAATGACCTGGCATCCTCTGTATTAATAGGTCTATCGTCTCCTTTACCTTGTTGCCTTACAGATTTATCTGTGTTAATCGCAACTATCAATCGATCTCCCAAGCTAGCTGCTTTTGCCAGATAGGTGACATGACCTTTATGCAGGATGTCAAAACAGCCATTTGTAAATACAACTTTATCACCTTTCAAATGCCACATCGCTATTAGACGTTTAGCTTCTTCAATAGACACAATTTTTGTTTCAAGATAGTTTAATCGACTCATTTTCTTTTGTAAAATTCTTTGGTAATAATATTAATGAAATTAATCCTAAGACTATCATAACAAGTGTTTGACTTACCCACAATAACATTCCTAGTGCATTTCCAATTGCTTGTGCATCATCTGGATGATCTTTTCCAATATAAAAGGTAACAACTAAACCTACAAGTAATGGAAAAGTTCCGATTCCGCCATTTGTAAACATAATCCCTAATGATCCAGCAATAAAAGCCAATAAAATTCCTGGGAACGCTATTGAAGCCGTTTGTTCTAGGGAGAAAAATGGTAAGGCGAACATTAAAACATATGAACCCCAAATAACCAAAGTGAAAAATAAATACGCTAATGGTTTTTTCAACTTGAAAATAGAAAGCAAACCGGCCAAAATATCTTTCGAGAAATTGATAACTTTTAATCGGATACTTCGTTTAAAAATGAAGAAATAACAAAAAACCAATCCAATAATTAACAGACCAATCGAAATTATGAGTTTAAATGGAATTGTGCTGGTTGATTGAGAACCAATAGCGCTGAATTTAAGTTCAATCTGAGCTTTAATTTCAAAAAAATCTGAATATCCCAAGAATGCAGTTAAGCAGGCAATTGAGACAAGAACAACAAAATCTACAGCTCTTTCAGCTATTATAGTTCCGAAGGATGATGAAAATGGAATCCCATCAGACCGATAAAGCATCGCTGAACGTGAAGCTTCACCTGCTCTAGGAATTGTAAGATTCATTATGTACCCAATCATGACAGCATGATAGCGATTCCAAAATTTAGTCCGATAACCCAGTGGTTCTAAAACATACTTCCAACGATAGGCTCTTGATAAAAAGGCGATAAATCCTAAAATCATTGATAAAACAATCCAAAAATAATCTGCTTCACGGATTGCTTTATAAAATAACAATTTCGCTTCCTCTGTCATTCCAGTAAAAAACACCCAAATTAGATAAACTCCTAATAGAAGTGGAATTACTGTTTTGACAATTGTCAAAATTGTTTTTTTTGTCATCAATCAATCAAATTGGTATCTTCATTTGGAAACACCAAACAAGGCTTAAATGATTTTGCTTCTTCAAAATCCATGTAACCATAACCTATGATAATAATAACATCCCCCATCGCAACTCTTCTAGCGGCAGGGCCATTTAAACAAATTGTGCCAGATTTTTTTTCTCCCTTAATAACATACGTTTCAAAACGTTCTCCATTATTAATATTCACAATTTGTACCTTTTCACCTTCAATTAAATTTGAGGCAATCATTAAATCTTCATCAATTGTAATACTGCCAATATAATTTAAATCAGCTTGTGTAACGTGTACTCGATGAATTTTTGATTTTACTACTTGTATCAACATCTCTTTAAAATAATCAGAAACAAAGTTAATTGAAATTTAAAAATAACATCTAATATAAGTTTTGACTATATATTACTCAAAGCTGATTGTTATCTATCAATCTTACATCACCGCATATTGCAGCAATACAACAGGTTGAATCATTTGTCCAATAATCGTCTATAGCTTTTAAAGTAGTACTTTCAACTATTTCAAGATATTCAAGTTTTAGATTTCCTTTGTTGAAAAATTCAATGGCCAATTTCTTTGCTTCTGTCGGATTAAATTTTTGTTTTAATTCCTTCAAGAAATTAAGCGTTTGTATTATAATTAAAGCATCAAATTTCTGAGTATTGGAAAGTCTTAAATTCCGACTACTCATTGCAATTCCGCTTGTTTCTCGTAAGGTAGGGCATTCAATTATCTCAATTGGCAAATTCAAAATATTTACCATTTTCTTGATTATTGCAACTTGTTGAAAATCTTTTAATCCAAAATATGCCTTATTTGGTTGAACAATTTGAAATAAATTCCGAACAACATGCATTACTCCTTGAAAATGACCAGGTCGATATTTCCCTTCAAGAATTTCATCGATTCCATTAAGCTCAATTGGATCAAATTCATCATTGACCGGGTAAACTTCATCAAAATCAGGTGCAAAAATTAAAACATTCCCAACTTTTTCCAAAAATGACACATCATTTTTTAACATTCTAGGATATTTTTCGAGATCTTTTGCATTGTTAAACTGAGTGGGGTTAACGAAAATACTAACAACCACAATATCCACTTGAGTCAAAGCTTTTTTAACCAAAGCCAAATGTCCCTCATGTAATGCACCCATTGTTGGAACAAAACCAATTGATTTGTTGGCAGATTTTTCTGATTCTATTGCAATTGTAAGTGTTTGTCTTGTATAAAATACATTCATCGATATCTGAAGGTTAGAAAAGACCAAACAACAAAACTATTTCTTTTTGTTGAAGTTCCGATTTTTTTTCTATATTTTTGTACCGTTTTTACGAATCAATAATTCATGGAGAAAAAGAAAATACTTTTTGTATCACAAGAAATCGCACCCTTTTTACCAAAATCAGAAATTTCAAGTACAGCAAGACGACTTCCGCAAGGGATTCAAGAGTCTGGGAAAGAGATCCGAGTTTTTACTCCACGTTTTGGAAGTATTAATGAGAGGAGAAATCAGCTTCATGAAGTAATTCGTTTATCTGGTATGAATTTGATAATTGATGACAATGATCATCCTTTAATTATCAAAGTTGCGTCTATCTCTGCGGCACGTATGCAAGTTTATTTCATTGACAATGATGAATATTTTAAGCGCAAAAACACAACTGCTGATGACAAAGGTGTTTTCTACAATGATAATGACGAAAGATCAATGTTTTTCTGCAGAGGCGTTTTAGAAACAGTTAAAAAACTGGGTTGGCAACCTGACGTTATTCACTGTCATGGTTGGATGACTTCATTAATGTCTTTATACATCAAAAAACTTTATAATAAAGACCCTCATTTTGCTGACACAAAAGTTGTTTACAGTATGTATAATGATGACTTTAACAATAATTGGGACGCACGATTTGCTGAGAAGCTTAAATTTGATGGATTCGATGATGAAGTTGTTAATCAACTAGCTGATACAAGTTTTGAAAACATTACTCGTGTTATAACGAAATATGCCGACGGAATTAACGTTTCAAGTGAAGAATTAACACCAGCTTTGAAAACAATATTTGATGAAGCAACTTGTTTGAAACAAGAATATGTTGCTGAAGAAAATCAAACTAAGGTAATGTCAGAATTTTTTAACAAGGTTATTGAAGAAACTGTACTCATATAAAATGAACATTAAAGAATCCAAAGTGTGGCGGAAAGTTTTTGGACTTTCCGCTACTTTTTTATTAGCACTTTTCTTAACCGTAGGTTGCAAGAAAAAAGACTCAAATATTGGGGTAAACACAATTGATCCAGACGAAATGTTAAATTCAGCTCAGGTTGACACTTTTTCATTAACTACATTTACAATTAAAGAAGATTCAATTATTTCTGATAATCCTGCATATGCAGTTTTAGGATCATATAATGACCCTAAATTCGGCACATTTAACGGTAACTTTTATACCCAATTTAGACTTTCAGGAACTAATCCAAACTTTGGGGACATTTCGACTATCACTATTGATTCTATGATTTTAGGATTGGAATATGCTGGATACTACGGTAGTTTCACAAATCAAACTCTTGAAGTTTTTGAAATGACTGAGAGTATTCATATAGACTCTACATACTATTCATTCAGTTCCAAAAATCATGCTATCACAAATTTGATTGAACCAGGATTTGAATCTTTTGATCCCGATCCTAATGGCATTACAGTTATAGGGGTCGATACAGTTGATACTCAACTTCGAATTCGATTAAAGACATCTTTAGCACAACAACTTATCAATGAAGCCGCTTCTGGTAGTACTACATTTTCTTCAAACGAAAATTTCATATCTTATTTTAAAGGAGTCAATGTTAAAGTGAATAATGGGCCTCAATCAACTGGTATAGGCGGTGTATTTTATTTTAATTTAAATGATCCTTTATCAAAAATGACAATTTATTATACCCAAGATGCAATCCAAAAAAGGTATGATTTTTTAATTGATTCAGATTGTGCAGATTTCAATCATGTGGATATTAATAATTCTGGAACAAATGTTCAAACGGTTATTAACGACACTATAAGCGGGCAATCAGAATTTTATGCTCAAGCATTTAATTCTAGAGCAATTATTAATATTCCGGGAATAAAAAATCTTCCAAAAAATGCAATTATACATAGAGCAGAACTTATTCTTCCTG
Organism: Bacteroidota bacterium; assembly: GCA_041161265.1. Lineage (GTDB taxonomy): Bacteria > Bacteroidota > Bacteroidia > Flavobacteriales_D > Crocinitomicaceae > M0103. The sequence goes on from JBEAUV010000066.1 coordinate 5,746, forward strand.
TTCAATACCAAACAGGCGCAAAATATCTTCCACCGAATGAAATATCTGTTTCTGCTAGAATAAATGATGTCTTATCTGGAATTGGGGTTTTTGGGTTTTTCGATTACAATTATAAAAATTATACTGTCGATATAAAAAATTATCTTCAAGCATACGTCTCAGGACAAATTAGTGCAACTGAGTTAACCCTTTCTCCAAGATTTTTTATTAACTCTGCTGAACGTGTTATTTTTAATGGCCCAACTTCCATTAATAAAACTAAACCAAAATTGATAGTAACTTATACAGAATTTTAATATGTGCGGAATTGTAGCTTATATCGGTAAAAAAGAAGCTTATCCTATTATTTTAAAAGGATTAAAAAGATTGGAATACCGCGGTTATGATAGTGCAGGAATTGCATTATTGCATGACAATCAAATAAATTTATATAAAAGACAAGGCAAAGTTGCAAATTTAGAAGAGTTTGCCGCAAACAAGGATTTAAGTGGTACATCTGGAATTGGGCACACACGCTGGGCGACGCATGGTGCTCCCAATGACGTAAATGCTCATCCTCACTATTCTACTGATGGAAATATTGCATTAATTCATAATGGTATTATTGAAAATTATGATACACTTCGTAAAGAATTAATCCTTCATGGTTATGTTTTTAAAAGTGAAACAGATACAGAAGTTTTAGTGCATTTAATTGATGATATTCAAAAAAACTCAACTGTTTCAATTGCAGAAGCTGTAAGATTAGCATTATTAAATGTGGTTGGTGCTTATGCAATTGTTGTTATTTCCAAAGATAATCCCAACCAACTTATTGCCGCTCGAAAAAGTAGTCCTTTAGTTGTGGGAATTGGGGCGGAAGGTGACTTTTATTTAGCTTCGGATGCTACCCCAATTGTTGAATACACGAAAAGAGTAGTTTACTTAGAAGATGAAGAAATTGCTATCGTAGATTTAAACGATGGGTTAAAGATTTTCAATATTAATAATCAAGAAAAAACACCCTATATACAGCAGTTAGAATTGCAATTAGAAGCTTTAGAAAAAGGTGGATATGAGCATTTCATGTTGAAAGAAATTCATGAACAACCTCGCTCAATAAGGGATTGCTTTAGAGGGAGAATGAATGCAGATGAAGGCTGGGTGTCTTTAGGAGGGATAAAGGAGTATGAGCAGAAAATGATTAATGCTCAGCGAATTGTGATGGTCGCTTGTGGAACTTCATGGCATGCATGTTTAGTTGGTGAATACCTATTTGAGGATTTAGCACGTATCAATGTTGAAGTAGAATATGCAAGTGAATTTCGTTATCGCAATCCAATTATTAATGAAAATGACATTGTAATAGCTGTTTCTCAATCAGGAGAAACTGCCGACACAATGGCTGCTCTTGAGTTGGCTAAATCAAAAGGTGCAACAATTTTAGGGATTTGTAATGTAGTTGGATCTTCGATTTCAAGAATCACTGATGCTGGTTCATATACACATGCAGGTCCTGAAATAGGCGTTGCATCTACAAAAGCTTTTACTGCTCAAGTAACAGTAATGACACTTATGGCTTTATCTTTGGCACATAAAAAAGGGACAATTAGTGAATCAAAATTTCACACTATGTTAGCCGAACTTGAAGCGATTCCAGAAAAGGTAAAAATGGTTTTGGAAAAAAATGATATTATAGAAAAAATTGCTTTAGAATATAAAGATGCTACAAATGCACTTTATTTAGGAAGAGGTAGTTCTTTTCCAGTTGCTTTGGAAGGTGCATTAAAATTAAAAGAAATCTCTTATATTCATGCTGAAGGATATCCAGCAGCAGAAATGAAACATGGCCCAATTGCTTTGATAGATGAAGAGATGCCTGTTTTTGTAATTGCAACGAAAGGTACTTCATATGAAAAAGTAGTGTCGAATATTCAAGAGGTAAAAGCTCGTAAAGGGAAAATTATTGCAATTGTAACTGATGGGGATGAAACAGTTAAAGAAATTGCCGATCATGTTATTGAAATTCCTGATACAGATGAACATTTAGTTCCAATTTTAGCAACTATTCCTTTTCAGCTTCTCTCCTACCATATTGCCGTAATGAGAGGTTGTAATGTTGATCAGCCAAGAAATTTAGCAAAATCAGTAACAGTAGAATAAATTATTATAAATCATTTCATAAAAAACGCCATCAATTAGATTGATGGCGTTTTTTTATTTTGTTAAATGACATTCTAGTTTACAACAATTACTCTATCTCGTGTAACTGAAACATTAGAAGTAATTTCAATTGTGTAGATACCTTCAGAACAATCTGTTAAATCGATTTTAAGTTCTTTACTGTTATTTGAATTCAAAACTAACTTCACTAATTTTCCTGTAGCATCATAGATCCGTATTGATTCCACCTTTAATCCCTCAGTAAGAACAGAGAACAAGCCATTTGATGGATTTGGGAAAACACTAATACTATTTATTTCAGTTTCCGTGATTTCTGCACATCCAACTGTCACTGATTGTTGACTAGAAGCCGAACAGCCGTTCACATCTGAATAAGTATAATCAATCATAAATGTGCCATATCCAGAAACACTTGGATTAAACTGATTGCTTGTAACTCCTAAACCATTGTAAATTCCTCCTGAGGGAATTCCTCCCGTTAAGTCAAATAAAGGTGCGTTAATACAAACATCTTGAATCGCATCAAAACTTACAATTGGAATTAATGATGGGCTGGCAATTGCAGCATTTAATCCACTTGTGCATAAACCATTTGATGCCGTCAATGTATATGAGCCTCCTATAAGCACAGTTATTGAATTTGTGGTTTCACCTGTAGACCATAACAATGATTCCGTTGAACTTGTTGTCAAAACTGAATAACCACAATTATCATCAATTAGTATAGTAGGATTTGCCGGAGCAATGTCAATTGTTACTGTCAAACTACTTGCTGCAGACGCACCACAGCTGCTAGAAGCTATAACTGTAATATTTCCAGAAGTAATTCCCATTGTGATAGTTGCCGAAATTGTTCCCTGACCACCTGTTATTGTAGCTCCCACTGGAACTGTCCAAGTATAATTAGTAGCTCCTGAAACTGCAACGATTGAATAAATATTTCCTGAAGATCCCGAACAAGGAGTTATTGTTCCGGATATTAATCCTGGTGTCGCTGGTGCGGCATTATTTATCGTGACAGCCAAAGACCTAGCTGCAGATGTACCACAGGTGTTAGTCGCTGTTACAGTGATATTTCCGAATGTTGCACCCATCGTTACTGTAGCTGAAATTGTGCCTTGACCTGCAGTAATCGTTGCTCCCACTGGAACAGTCCATGTATAACTTGTAGCTCCTGCAACGGCAGCGATTGAATAAACGTTTCCTATTGATCCTGAACAAGCAATTACTGATCCTGCTATTATTCCAGGAACTGCAGGCAATGTATTAATTGTTATAGCTTTAACACTTGCCGCAGATGTACCACAAGTATTTGTTGCCGTAACTGTAACATTACCTGAAGTTGACCCCATTGTAACTGTTGCCGAAATTGTGCCTTGACCAGAAGTAATTGTTGCTCCTGCTGGAACTGTCCATGAATAACTTGTAGCTCCTGCAACGGCAGCGATTGAATAAACGTTTCCTACTGATCCTGAACAAGCAATTACTGATCCTGCTATTATTCCAGGAACTGCAGGCAATGTATTAATTGCTATAGCTTTAACACTTGCGGCAGATGTACCACAAGTATTTGTTGCTGTAACTGTAACATTTCCTGAGGTAGAACCCATGGTCACAGTTGCAGATGTCGTGCCTTGACCAGATGTTATTGTCGATCCAGATGGTACAGTCCACGTATAACTTGTAGCCCCTGGAACTGCAACGATTGAATAAATGTTTCCTGCAACTCCTGAACAAAGTGTTACTGTTCCAGTAATTACGCCTGGTGTTGACGGTGAACTAATAATTGTTATTACTTTAATACTTGCTGTAGAAGTACCACAAGAATTTGATGCAGTAACAGTAACATTTCCTGAGGTAGATCCCATTGTGACTGTTGCCGAAATTGTGCCTTGGCCAGAAGTAATAGTCGCCCCAGCTGGAACTGTCCATGTATAACTTGTAGCTCCCGGAACTGCAACGATTGAATAATTATTTCCTACTGCCCCAGAACAAAGCGAGGCTATTCCACTAATAACTCCTGGTGTAACTGGTGCACTAGATATTGTAATTGCTTTAAAACTCGCTGCAGATGTACCACAGACGTTAGTCGCAGTAACAGTAACATTTCCTGATGTTGCACCCATCGCGACTGTAGCGGAAATTGTTCCTTGACCAGCTGTAATCGTAGCTCCTGCCGGAACCGTCCATGTATAACTTGTGGCACCTGGAACTGCAACAATAGAATAAACATTCCCTGCTGCTCCAGAACAAGCAGTTGCTAATCCTGATATTAATCCTGGTGTCACTGGAATACTAGTTATCGTTATAGCTAAGGTACTTGCTGCAGATGCACCGCATGCATTAGAAGCTGTTACAGTAATATTTCCTGAAGTTGTCCCCATTGTAACCGTTGCTGAAATCGTTCCTTGTCCAGCAGTAATTGTTGCTCCTGCAGGAACTGTCCATGTATAACTTGTAGCTCCTGCAACGGCAACGATTGAATAAACGTTTCCTGCTGCTCCAGAGCATAGGGTTGCTGTTCCAGTTACCAATCCAGGTGTGGTAGGGGCCGTAATTACGGTCATGTATCCAGCCGAATTCAACGTATTCGATCCACTAGCATTAGTAGCGGTTAAAGAAACATTGTAAGTTCCAGCTGTTGCATATGTAACTGCTTGAGTCGACGATGTACTTGTTGCTGGCGTACCGCCTGCGAATGTCCAACTATATGAAGTAGGAGAATTCGTCGAGGTACTCGTGTAGGTTACAACTTGACCTGTACAAACTGGTGATCCTAATGATGATGTAAAACTTGCAACAGGAGCCGCCACAACAGCTACACCCGTGATATTAATATTATCAACATATAAATTGTTTCCATACCCCGCAAGATTTCGAATAGCAATAGTCACATTGGATTGACCAATATAACTATTCAAAGATATTGTTTCAGTTCTCCATTGAGCAGTAGAAGGGACAAATGAACCAGTTGTTGGTGGGGCGGTTGGAAGATTGCCTGCAGCAACATTTGAACCTGTTTTGGAATAAACAGAAGTATATGTTAAACCACAATCCGTCGAAACTAAAATTGATAATCCGTCAAAGTTCGATGCATCATAAGCAGCGTAAGCAACATCAAAAGTCATTTGAGCACTAGATAAACTAGTAAAATTCAATTTAGGAGTTCTCGCTTCATCATTATTACCAATATCGTTATAGCTCAAGTTATTAAAAAACATACAGTTTCCTGCTGTTGGAGCAAAACCTACAGTTGGACTTCTTGCCCATGTAGTTGCGCTTAAATCAGGATTATAAATTGTCCAATTGGTAGGAGGAAATGTCGTACTAACAAATCCTTCATTTAAAGGCAAAGCAATTCCTGTTGCACTAATTACAGTTATATAATTAGGTTGAGACGAAGTATTTGATCCACTTGCATTGGTTGCGGTTAGATCTACCGCAAATGTTCCAACGGTATTATAAGTTATCGTTGGATTTGTTGCTGTAGATGTACCTGGAGTCCCTCCGGCAAAAGTCCAATTATAAGATGTTGGTAAACCAGTAGATGTATTCGTAAATGTGACTGTTTGACCAGCACAAATGGTAGTTGATGACGCAGTAAAACTAGCTACCGGAACAGCAGCAACAGCTGAGTACAAATCACTATCCCAAGTCCCCCTTCCAAAAGTTGCAGCCCGCAATCTATTTGTTGGATAATAAATTTCCAAATCGCTAACAGAAACATTTGGTAATCCTGTATTAAACATAATCCAACTAGTTGTATTGTCTTTGTAATAGACACCTACATCGGTACCAACGTAAATAGCATTATTTGCATTACCATTACTGTAAACTACAGTATTACATGGAATATTAGGTAATCCAGTAGAAATATTAGTCCAAGATGTTCCACCATCTATAGATTTATAGACCTTTGAGGCAGCAGTATATCCAGAATAGGTTACATAAACAATATTAGGATTAGTATTTGAGATAGCCACGTCAGTTGGCGAAACTGTAGTCGGTAACCCGGTTGACACACTTGTAAAGGATGCACCACCATTCACTGATTTAGAAACAGCGTTTGATCCAGTTTTAAGCGCATATATGATTTGATTATTGCTAGGCGCGATTTCAAATTCGAGTATATTTCCTGTTCCAGTAGGCGTTCCAACGGCAGCCCAATTTGTTCCACTATTCGTAGATTTATACATAGCTGGTCTTCCTGCAGCATAGATTGTTGCTGCTGTAACTGGGTCTTGATGCCAAGTAGATAACCACTCTTGAGAATTTGTGCCATTTGGTATTCCTGTTGTAATTGCAGTCCAATTCGTTCCCCCATCAGTTGAACGATAATATTCTCCGTAAACATAAGAACCATAAATAGTGTTATTATTAGTTCTATCTATAAAACAATCCATACCATCACCACCATATATTTCTGTCCAGGTCGTGCCATTCATTTTATTAGTCCCGTTGTCTTGATGACCTGTTACCAATAGACCTTCATTAC
>JBEAUV010000067.1:0-12389 GCA_041161265.1 Bacteroidota bacterium
GGCATAATGAGTTGTGATTATGCCAAAGCTTTTACGGTTGTATAATTCTTCAAAAAACACCTCGGCCAAAGCCCCACCTAAATCTGGGTCCGATCCTGTTCCAAATTCATCCAATAACAACAAGGTTCTTTTATTCGAAACTTCCAAGAAATATTTCATGCGTTTCAAACGATAGGAATAGGTACTCAATTCATTTTCGATTGATTGATTATCACCTATGTCTGTCAAAACTTGATTGAAAAAACACATTTTACTATTTTCATTCACTGGAACAAGTAAACCAGATTGGAGCATCAATTGCAATAATCCAATGGTTTTTAAGGTAATACTTTTTCCCCCAGCGTTTGGACCAGAAATCACTAACATGCGTGAAAATTTATCCAGACTGATGAATTGAGGATGTGTTTTTTTACCTGCAATTTTATTCGATTTCCAAAGAATAGGGTGGAAGGCGTCAATCAATTCAATCTGCGTTTCAGATTCAATCTTTGGCAATACGCACTGTAATTCTATGGCTAATCGCGTTTTTGAATTAACGAAATCTATTTCCGTTAATATGGATTGGTACGCTTTTATTAGCGGATGAAAAACAGCTATTTCTCGCGTAAGAACTTGCAGTATGCGATAAATTTCTTTTCGCTCATCGTCGTGCAATAATTCTAATTCATTGCTCAAAGCAATATTAATTTGCGGTTCAATGAATGTTAAACTGCCCGTTTTACTTGATCCGACAACAGTTCCTGATATTTTTCTTTTATGCGATGATAATATGGTTAAAACGCGACGGTCATTGACAAACGCTTCTCTTGTTTCACCGAGAACATTTTCTTTTGCTAGCCGACGTACTTCTTTATCAAAGTTTCTATTTATTTGAGTCCGAACAGTTTTAATATTTTGTCGAATTTCAAAAAGTAATTTCGAAGCATCATCTTTTACATTTCCTGCTCTATCAAAAACGCCATTAATGAGTTCAACAATTTCTTTTGTGAAATAAGCATTTTCATGAAGTTGAGTTAATAACGGGTATTCTTTTTCTCTTTTATCGAAGAACAATAAAAGGGAGTTCACCAATTCTGAAGCCTGCGAAATTTTCATGTATCCTTCCAAAGAAAGAACTGAATTTTTAATGGGCAACATTTTTAATTCACTCGATAATTCTTCAAAATCGAGTGCTGGAAATGACTCGCCATCATTTCTGATGGATAATAATTCGTTTACTTTTCTTAAATCTGTTTCAATGGAAGGAAAATGGTTCGAAGGAATTAATTCTTCTAATCGTTTTTTTGCAGTTGGACCAATAGCATATTCAACAAGCCATTCACGGATGGTTGTAAATTCTAAATCATGAATAGTTTGCTCGTCGAAATGCGATGTATTGAGCTTGTCGAAATGCGCCATATTGAGCTTGTCGATTTATTGTATGGTGCAAAGGTAATTAATCCATACGCATGATAATTAATTTCTCCTTTTGACATTGGGAATTCCCTTAACTTACTTAAGTTTGAAGAAAAAATCAAGAAATGAAAATCATCTCTTTTAATGTCAATGGAATAAGAGCTATCGTACAAAAAAGTTTTGTAGCGGATATGCGACGCGTAAATGCCGATATTATTTGTTTGCAAGAAACGAAAGCAACGGTAGATCAAGTAAAAGAAGCAGTTGCTGAATTGTCAGAATACCATGTTTTCGCGAATGAAGCGGAGAAAAAAGGTTATTCTGGAACAGCGATTCTAACGAAACACAATCCAATTGCAGTGACGTATTACATTGGTGTTGGAGATCACGATAATGAAGGAAGAGTTACATGTGCTGAATTTGAAGAATTTTTTGTCATCACTGTTTACGTTCCTAATTCGGGAAGTGAATTGTTGCGACTTCCTTATCGTCAAACATGGGACGAAGATTTCTTGAAATACATGAAACGCTTAGAACAAACAAAACCAGTGATTGTATGCGGCGATTTTAATGTGGCACACAAAGCAATTGATTTGGCGCGACCAAAACAAAATTACAACAAGTCAGCTGGCTACATGCAAGAAGAAATTACAGGCATGGATACGTTTTCTGAAAATGGATTGGTTGATACGTTCAGAGCGCTTAACGGTGATGAAGTGAAATATTCTTGGTGGAGTTACAGAGGAGGAGCGAGAGACAAGAACGTTGGATGGAGAATTGATTATTTTTTAGTTTCAACTAGTTTCTTACCAAAAGTTTCTGAGTCCTTTATTTTGAATGATGTGAAAGGTTCCGATCACTGCCCGGTTGGCATTGTGATAAAATAAAATTAAGTACAAAAAAAAACCGTTAGTCAATTGACCAACGGTTTTTTATAAATCTTTAAAAGATGATTATTGCTTTTTAGTGCAACAAGCTTTAGTTTCAGTTCCTGCAGCTGCTTTTTCAGCAGAACAACAAGCTCCTTTTTTCTTCTTCTTCTTTTTATCGTCTTTCTTAATTTCAGTAGATACTCCGTTAGAAGCTGCGTATGCTGTTGAAGCAACAGAACCTACAAATGTCATTAACGCAAGTGCAAAAAATAATTTTTTCATAGCTATGTGTGTTTTTTTATGTGAATTTACATTTTTTTATTTGAACATTCCAAGTTTTGAAAGTTTTCCTTGAACTTTATCACCAATTTTAACATTTATTTCACAATCAAGGGGTAAAAAGACATCAATTCGAGATCCAAATTTAATAAAACCAAATTCTTCTCCTGTAACTGCCTTTTGTTCAGGTTGAATGTAATAACAAATTCTTCGAGCCACTGCACCAGCAATTTGTCTGAATAGCACCTCTTTTCCCGAAGAATGTTCTATTACCATGGTCGTACGTTCATTTTCTGTACTACTTTTTGGATGCCAAGCAACAAGGAACAATCCAGCATGATATTTTACATATTTTACAATTCCTGAAATAGGATTGTAGTTGGCGTGAACATTCATTGGTGACATAAAAATAGAAATCTGAATCCGCTTATCGTTAAAATATTCAGATTCAATAACTTCCTCAATAACGACAACTTTTCCATCCGCTGGACACATGATATCATTGTCGGTAAAAACACACGTTCTAGCTGGAATTCTAAAGAATTGAATGATCAAATAGGCCATAACTAATGCACCTAAAGACAATAGTAGGAAAAGCCATAACCAACCTGTAAAAGCAAATAAGTAGTAATTCCCAATTTGGATAGTTGTTAAAATCAACAAGCCAACTGCCATTATTAAATAACCTTCTCTGTGTAATGTCATATATTTAAATTAAAAATAGGCGTAAACCATTGCCCAACAATAAAAAAATGGAATAGCGAATAACGCTGCATCAAAACGATCTAGAATTCCTCCATGACCTGGAAGAATATTTCCGGAATCCTTGATATCCAAACTTCTTTTAAATAAGGATTCTAACAAGTCACCAAAAATTGCACAAGGAGCAATGATTAATGCTGAAATCATCCAAAACATTTCATCTCCTTCGTTAATATATGCTCCAATAATATAGCCTAAAACAAGAGTGAAAATTATTCCGCCGATTGTTCCTTCCCATGTTTTTTTAGGTGAAATACGCTCGAATAATTTTGTTTTACCGAACAATCTTCCTGAAAAATAGGCAAAAGTATCGTTTGTCCATATGAGTAAATACATCCCTACAACATTCGGTAAATATGTTGTGTTTCTAAGATTCAAATCAATAGTTAAAAAGAATGGTATTACCACATATATAATTCCGAAAACGAGTACTGAAATATTGATGAGTGGATGCTTTTTCTTTCTCCACATCTCGGCTAAAATCAATGTGAAAAAAAGTGGAAAAATAAATAAAATAGAAATTTGTGGAAGCCATTCTAAACTCACACCAACAAGCAAAGAAAAGATAAATAGTCCAATAAATATTCCAATTTCTTTACTGACTTGTACGAAGGTATGTTTAGAAAATAAGTTGTAAAATTCTAACAGACCTAATACCATGAAAACGGAAAAAACGATTGCTTGAGCATAAGGATCCCAAATGATAGAACCTAATACAACAAATGCAAAAACAGCACCGGTAATAGAACGTTGAATAAGATTATTCATGAGGCAAATTTAAGATTTTTAAACATTAAAACATTACCGTTTAAAACTAAAAAATAAAAATCCCGCCGTTCAAAGTTGAAAGCGGGATTGATTTTATAAAACTTGAATTAAATTATTCAGGTAAAACTTCAGTTTTAGAATCATCTAAAGGCGTTTCTTCTGGCTCATTTGTTTCAATTTCAGTTGGAATTTCAGAACTTTCTTCGGAAGATAAATCATCGGATACAACTTTAACAATTTCCTCTTCTTCTTTGTCCCAAATTCGTTTGCCAAAAATTTCTACTAAGTCTTCTTTAAAAATAACTTCAGTTGCCAATAACTTATCAGCCAATTGCGCTAATTTATCTTTATTTTCTTCAAGAATAGTAAGTGCTCTTTGGTATTGAAACTCAATCATTTTACTTACTTCTTCATCAATGACTCTTGCTGTCTCATCTGAATAAGGTTTCGTAAATGAATCTCTTCCTTGCGAATCGTAAAAAGAAATATTTCCAATTCGATCGTTCAATCCATAGATAGAAACCATAGCATAAGCTTGTTTTGTCACTTTTTCTAAGTCACTTAAAGCTCCTGTACTGATCTTGCCAAACGTAATTTTTTCTGAAGCTCTTCCACCCAAAGCAGAGCACATTTCATCTAAAATTTGCTCTGTCGTAGTTATACTTCTTTCTTCAGGTAAGTACCAAGCTGCTCCTAAAGAATGCCCTCTCGGAACGATTGTAACTTTCACTAAAGGATGAGCATGTTCTAACAACCAAGAAATTGTTGCGTGACCAGCTTCGTGATAAGCGATTGCTTTTTTCTCTTCTGGTGTGATGATTTTATTCTTTTTCTCAATACCTCCAACAATTCTGTCTACAGCATCCAAGAAATCTTGTTTTTGAACGAATTTCTTGTCTTTTCGTGCAGCTATTAAAGCAGCTTCGTTACATAAGTTTGCAATATCAGCTCCTGAAAAACCAGGTGTTTGTTTTGCTAAGAAATCAACGTCAATTCCAGGTTCTAATTTAATTGGCTTTAAGTGAACTTGGAAAATTTCCTTACGCTCATTGATATCTGGCATGTCAACATAAATCTGACGGTCAAAACGACCTGCGCGCATCAAGGCACTATCCAATACATCTGCACGGTTTGTTGCAGCTAAAATAATAACTCCAGAATTAGTACCAAAACCATCCATTTCAGTCAATAACTGATTCAATGTATTTTCACGTTCGTCATTTGATCCAAAACCGTTATTCTTTCCTCTTGCTCGTCCAATTGCATCAATCTCATCAATAAAAATGATAGAAGGCGCTTTTTCTTTTGCTTGTTTGAATAAGTCTCTCACACGAGAAGCACCAACACCTACAAACATTTCAACGAAATCAGAACCAGATAAAGAAAAGAAAGGAACTTTTGCTTCACCAGCAACGGCTTTCGCTAAAAGGGTTTTTCCTGTTCCTGGAGGGCCTACTAATAATGCTCCTTTTGGAATTTTTGCTCCTAATTCAGTATATTTCTTAGAGTTCTTTAAAAATTCAACAATTTCAACGATTTCAACTTTTGCTTCTTGCAAACCTGCAACGTCTTTGAAAGTAACATTTGTTGTTTTTCCTTTGTCGTAAACTTGAGCTTTAGATTTTCCGATGTTGAAAATTTGACCGCCACCGCCTCCTCCGCCGCCTCCAGACATTCTTCGCATGACGAACATCCAAATAACAACAAGAATAATAATTGGTAAAATGAAACTTAATATATTTCCAAGGTAATTTACTTCTTCTTCATCAATCAACTCAATTATAGGCAATGGAGCTTTGTTTAGAGCCTTAAGAGCAACGTTCTGTTCTTTAATTGCTTTATTCAACTCATTAACTTGTAATTCAATATTACCAGCATCAACAATATTTAACTCAAATACAGGATCTCCTTTTTTAACAGTTTTTCCTTTTGTTAATGCCTGTTTAATTGATTTAAATTGTGCGTCTTTTGAGTTAACTATGTATTTTTTTCCTTCCTCAGTAAGAGTGAAATCTAAACGTACTTTGTTAATTATTTTGGCATCTTGAATAAATCCTTTCTCAGCTAAATCAAAAAATGTTGATTTATATTTTACTGGAATATGTCCAGCAGAACTCATGAAAAGTTGAAATCCAATAATGGCAACCCCAATTACCGCGTAAATCCAATAAATGGAAAACGGGCTCTTTTTTTTATTTTCTCCTTCTGACATTGTCTCTGATTAATTGAAATTTGGTATGTCTGTTCTTTTTGCGTCTGACCATAAATCTTCTAAATCATAAAAAGGTCGTGCGTCTTTATAAAAGACATGCGCTACTACATTAATGTAATCTAAAAGAATCCATTCACTGTTTGTTTTTCCTTCTATATGCCAAGGTTTTTCTTGTAATTCTTTACGGGTAAAACGACTAATTGAGTTACTTATACCATCCACCTGAGTAGAAGATTCTCCACTACAGATTACGAAAAAGTCGCAAACGGCATTGGGTATTTCTCGTAAATCTAGGACAACTATATCTTGAGCTTTGTTTTCTTGCATTCCCTCCACAATCGCATCACACAGCACTTGGGAATTCACTTCATCTTCTAATTTATACATTTGATTTTTTTAAGCCCTACAAATCTAACTTTTAATTTTAATTTTAACCAGAGTATAAACGTTTCACTTTTATAAAAGTTCATGCAAATAGGTCAAAAAATCTTACGATTTGACAGGGTTGATTCAACGAACAATTATACTGCCAATTTACTTAAAGAAGGTAAAATTGAACATGGCACTGTTATAATGGCAGATTCACAGTCCGCAGGACGTGGACAAAGAGGGGCAAATTGGACTTCTAACGCTGGTGAAAACTTACTTTTCTCGATGTTTGTAGCACCCGACAATCTGTCAGTAGAAAATCAAGTTGTTTTAACACACTTTGCATCACTTGGAATAGTTGAAGTTTTAAGAAAAATTGGCATATCAGCAGAAATAAAATGGCCAAATGATATCTATGTTAATCATAAGAAAATCGCTGGAATATTAATTGAAAATTCGATAAAGGGTGGATTGATTACTAATTCAATAATTGGAATTGGTTTAAATGTGAATCAAGATCATTTTGAACATATTGTTGCTACAAGTATCAAGCAGGAAACGAATAATTTTCATTCAATTGATTCTGTCGTTTTCAAGCTTATAGATGAACTTACTATTTTATGGTATCATATACAATGCAATGATTTTCAAGAATTGAAGACACGCTACTTGGAAAGTTTATATTTAAAAGGAGTAAAGGCAACTTTTGAAGATGTAACAGGAAAATTCGAAGGAATTATTGAAGGTGTTTCTGAAAAAAGTTATTTACAAATCAGAAAAGCAGGAGATTTAAAGGAATATGATTTAAAGGAAATTTCCTTTTTACTTGAAAATTACTAATTTTTAGTTGCAAATTGCTAGTTACAAGTTTTTTAAACCAAAAGGTTTTGTGCAATCTCAACTTGGAACTAATAACTTGTAATTATTTTTAACTTGTAATTAGCAACTATAAACTTTGGAGTAACGAAATTATTGTTGTTGATCGAAATGTTTCTTCAGATTTTCCGACATAATATTAAACAATGCTGTTAAAGGCTTTTCAACCATCATTTTAAGGAAAACGTTTACTTCTCCATCAAAAGCAATATATCCATTTGTTGAATCTCCTTGGCTTTCTAAATGGATTGTTAATCGAAAAGGAAAAGGTGATTTTACCCCAGATTTCATGAATATCTTAGAAGTCCCTTCATGTCCATCTTGAATTAGTGATATAACCACAGCACCTTGAACTTTAAACGAACATTCTTCATTTGTTGCTTTCCAATCTGCAATTTGATCTTTAGGTAACATATGAATGAGGTTTTGAGAGTCTTTTAGAAATGAAGCAACCATTTCTTGATTAGCAGCTACAACTACTTTAGTACTATCAATTTTCATATGTTTATATTTTGTTTTTTAATTGTCATATGGAATCGCCATGTTATCGACATTTTTGATTTACACAAAAAGAGGGACATGGCTTATTTCATATGTTTATTTTTTCCAGGTTTCAGGATGATCTTTCCATTCACGTAATGAAGTTAAATCATTCTTTGAGATGTAGTCTTTTCGCAATGCTTCTTCGATTAAAAAATCGTAATTCGTTAAGGTAACATAAGGGCAATTTGCATTTTTGAAATTGTCATCTGCTATGCTAAAGCCATAAGTGAAAATTGCAATCAGACCTTTAACATCCATTTCTGCTTCTTTTAGTGCCTCAACAGCTTTTATACTACTTCCTCCTGTTGAAATTAAATCTTCAATAACGACTACTTTTTGACCTTTTTCAAAATGACCTTCTATCATATTTCCCATTCCATGTCCTTTTGCAGAACTTCGAATGTATATAAAAGGAAGCCCTAATTCTTGTGCAACTAATGCTCCTAAAGCGATACCACCCGTGGCAACACCTGCAATAACATCAGGTTTCCCATAATATTCTAAAACCGCATCTGTATAAGTTTGACGAATAAAAGTACGAATAGCAGGATAAGATAATGTAATTCGATTATCGCAATAAATTGGAGAATTCCATCCCGAAGCCCAGGTGAAAGGATTATTTGGTTGAAGTTTTACAGCTTTAATTTGTAATAAAAATTCAGCTACTTTTGATGCTTTATCGTTGTTCAAAATCATGGCATCAAATGTACAAAGTTTTTATAGAAAATAGAGCTATTATCTTTACAGATATTAAACCAAAAAAGAAAAATATTTTTTTGATTAAAAGTCATTCACTGCTTTCCATTGGTGATGATTTAATTCCAAAGATATTAGCGACACCTTTAAATTTAGATATCTGCATTTATTCGGACTCAATCGAGAAAGAATTTGAGAGATTATTTAGCTCATTCGAAAAAATAGAAGCAGCTGGCGGAATAGTTAGAAGAAAAAATAAGTTTTTGTTCATTAAGAGAAATGGTTTTTGGGATATTCCTAAAGGTAAACTTGAATTGAATGAGTCAATTGAAATATGCGCCATTAGAGAAATTGAAGAGGAATGTGGTCTGAAAAATCCAGAGATTATTGATCCAATTTGCATCACCTATCATACATATGTATTTAAAGAAAGTTCGACCTTAAAAAAAACGTACTGGTTTTCACTTAAATATGATGGTGTGAAGGATTTGAACCCTCAAATTGAAGAAGGAATTACAAAAGTAAAATGGCTGAAATTGGTTGAAATTGAAAAAGTTAGAAAAAACACCTTTAACTCAATAATAGAAGTTTTGGATACCTATTTCTTTTGAATAAATTGTGGTTTAGTATTTGTAAACTGAATACCAATCTAAAATAAAATATATTTTTTTGTTAAAAGTTAAAGTCACTTTTGAGAATTATTGTAACCTTGTTAAAAAAAAGAGAAATTATGAAGTATTTATTATGCACATTAGCGTTGATTTTAGGAGTAAGTGTTAGCGCACAAGAAACTACTGTTGCAAAGAAAGAGAAGAAAGAAAAAATTGTAAAAAAGAAGAAAGGACTTACTTTTTCTCAAGTAGAAATTGTTAGAAATGACATACCTTATGGTTCAGATGAAACTTTTGCTTTTGACTTCAAAAACGAGTCTAAAACACCAGCAATTATTCAAGGGGTTCAAACAAGTTGTGGATGTACAACGGCAAGTAAGCCTGAGGAGCCAATTCAACATGGTAAAAAATCGCAAATTTCTGTGAAATATGACACAAAAAGAGTTGGAGCATTTACTAAAACAATTACTATAACTTCAAATGTTTCTGAACCTATTATTTTAACAATAAAAGGAACTGTATTACCAGAAGTTGTGAAAGAAACACCGAAAGAATAAATTTAAGTATTTGAAATTTCAAAAAGGGGCAGTTCATTATATGATCGCCCCTTTTTAATTTTTATAAATAACAGTTGCACTTGCTTGAGCGGTTGGCATGATAGTTAAATCATTAATTGTAACATGCGCTGGTCTTGTCGCGACGAAATAGATTGTCTCAGCAATATCATTCGCTACAAGGGGTTCGAATCCTGTATAAACACTTTTTGCAGTAGATTCATCTCCTTTAAATCTAACTAAGGAAAATTCCGTTTCTGCAGCGCCAGGAGCAATGTTGGTAACTTTAATATTATAATCTACTAAGTCGATTCGCATGGCTTTGGATAACGCGTCAACAGCATGTTTTGAGGCACAATAAACATTTCCACCCGCATAAACTTCTTTCCCTGCGATACTTCCTAAATTAAAGATGTGTCCTTTTTTGTTTTTTTTCATGAAAGGTACAATCGCACGGGTAACGTATAATAAACCTTTAACATTTGTGTCAATCATTCTATCCCAATCGTCAATCAATCCTTCATCAATTGGACCACGACCAACGGCTAAACCTGCATTATTAATCAAAATAGCAATATTTTCTTTTAGTTGATTTGGTAAGGTTTCAATTTCTTTAAATACATCTTCTTCCACTCTCACATCAAAACATAAGGTTTGAATATCAATCGGGTATTTAATAGATAAATCGTTTTTTATATTGATTAAACGGTCATTTCTTCTCCCAGTTAAAATTAAATTCCAACCATTTTTAGCAAATATTTCTGCACAAGCTTCTCCAAATCCTGATGTAGCTCCTGTTATGAAAACATATTTTTCCATTTTATTTCTTTTAAAGGTTTTAAAATAATTAATCCAATAAGAATAAGTGCAAATTGTGCTGGGAATCTATACCTAGTTATAGCACCTAAGACAGGAGTTGTCCAACCAATGAGTAATGAGAGTACTAATGAAAAGACAAGTAATGTAAAAACAACATATTTTTCATTTGGATTCAGTTTTTTTCTGAAGTAAATCGTAAAACCAAGGAATAAAAAGATTAACCAAACTTCCATAAATGAAATGAATTTCAATTTACTTCCTGGATCATTTGGATAAGGACGAAGTACGCTGTTTGTTAATGCTTGTGGTATATTTTTGATTAATTGAATCGCAGAATTTTTAATAGGAGTTGTTTCAATAAAACTTGCACACCCTTCTGTGAAATAGACACGTTTCCATATCTCTTCATTGGGTTTTAAATGCACAGGAATTGGTTTTTCTACACTGCCGAATTTAAAAATGTATGCATCTGTTTCCTTAATTAAAATCACTTCATTTCCTTGAAATTTTAAATTTTTATATTGAAAGGGTTGAAAATAATAAAAACAAGTGTCTGATAATACGTGTAACCCCCCTTTCCCAACATTTACAAAATCAAATTGCTTTCTAGTAAGATAATTAACCATTTTATCCCTTGGTTTTTGAAAGGTATAACCGAGGAATAATAATAAAGCAATTAACGTTAAAACACTAGGGATTAGCATTGAGTGAAAAAAATATTTATAAAAAATTAAGCAAAATAGCGATAAAAGGATGCAAGCTAAAACATAAGGTTTAAACAGTAGAAGAATAACTAATGAAAAAATCAGTAAATATGATTTTTTCAAAATTTTATCATCAACTAAAATTGCTCTAACAAAAAGACTAATTCCATAAAACAAAAAGGGTTCCTTTAATAAACTGGAGGTCCAAAATATAGTACTAGGAACTAAGACAATTATCCAAAAGAAAAGAGAATTAGAGAGAGAGGAATATTTTCGAAATGAAATATAAAAATTTTTAAGAGCAAGTGTCGAAATTATACACAAAATCGATAAGTGAATCACTGCAGAACCAGCCGAGAAAAAATGAATTATACTGTGAGCTCGAATTATATTTTTTGAATCATTGATTAACGTCAGATTACCAGCAGACCAATATTTAGTCATGTACAAATATTTATTTATGAGTTCGGTAGTTTCACCAATTCCAGTTAAAAGCTGAAAATAATGCTTTGGCGATTCAAAAAAAACGTCATTTAAATACTTGCTTTCAATTAAAAACGTTCCCCCATCATGACTTAAATCATCATTGCCATAGGTTTGAATATGGATTAAGAATAACAATAAGCCAACTCCAATTTTAATTAAAAAAACAGCAGGCAAAGTCCAAACCGATAAACCTTCAATATGAAATAATTTCCAGTATCTAGTGATTAGAAATAAAAATAAAATAAAAGAGATCGAGTAAATCAGCACAAAGAGTTTTTTTTGCGAATTTAATAATTTATTTCAGGGTTTTATCGACAATTTGTCGTCAATTTCCGACAGTTTGTCATGTGTTTTCCAATGGCACAAAGATTGACATTTCACCCCCAAAAAAAACTATATGAGAACTGGTCAAATTAATGTTCAAACGGAAAATATTTTTCCGA
>JBEAUV010000068.1:0-12333 GCA_041161265.1 Bacteroidota bacterium
CTGGTGACAAAGGTGCTACATTTGGTAGTTTTGTACCATCTTTCCCTTCAACCTATGCTGCTGCAGGTGATGCAGCGGGTGGTTACCATCCTTTCCATACTGAATTTGTTTTAGCCGAAAACTATGATTTAAATTCAGAAGACTCAGTTACGTATATGCCACTAATGAATTATGCTGCAAATTCTTCAATACGCATACCTAGTGCATCTACAGGAGATACTATGGATTACATCACTCCAGTAGCTTTGTATTTTGACGATACCTTATACTACAATCCAAGTGAAACAGTTGTAGACGTTTCTGTTGTAAATCAAATTAACGGACAAACAGTTTTATTAGGTAATTACACATGGACTCCTTTTGCTTCTGCGACTGGTAGTGTTCCGCCAACCGTAGGTGATTCAATTTTGGTAGACTTCCCTTCAGGAGCTGATACAGTTGTTGTTGCTAGTCTAGGGTCTTATAGTCACTATTATGGTCAAAACCCTGCAACACTTGAACTGTTCGATCTTGGATCTGATACGGTTGCCTATAATGTTGCATGGGATTTACTTAGAGTTCAAGATCCTTTTCAATCATGGTTTGTTATGTACGTTAATGCAAATGGCGGAGAATTATGGGCAACTAGAAACGCATTAAGATTATCTGCTGTTGATGTTAAATGGATAAAAATTGCTCAAGGAATTGGTGATTATAATTTTGCTCCAAACATTGATCTTGAATTTTCAAGAGACCTTAATGAATTTTATATCTCTGCTGGTTCTGGAGTATACAGAATTGATGGTTTAGGCAGCGTTTACACATCTGATGTCGATTTTAAAATTAAAGCTGGATATTCAGGTGTTGCTATAAACGTACCTCCGACTGCAACTACAATAACGAAAATCACAAACTCTAGTTATGAAGGAATTGCAGTAAATCCAAATGATCCTACTGACTTAGTTTTATTCTCTGGTTTTTCAGGAACAAATAAAAGATGTAGCAATGCAAATACAGCTACCAATGATGCATCTTTACTTGATGTTGCATTAGGCTCTATTACAACGCCTTCAGTAGCTTGTTATGATGGAATTATTGATAGAGATAACCCAAGTATTATTGCGGTGGCTACTTCAGAAGGAGTTTTTGTAACTGAAAATGGTGGAACAGCGTGGAATGATGTATCTACTGGATTTGAAGGTACTCCTGTATACGAAATCCGTCAATCATGGAGAACATGGGACGAAGGAAATCGTCGTCCAGGAGAAATCTATGCTGGAACTCACGGTCGTGGTATATGGGCATCTTCTTCTTACTTAAGTGTTGATGAAAACAATTCGAACTTAACAGAATCGTTGAAAGACAAAATGATAATGTATCCAAATCCTACATCGGATAATACAACATTAGTATTTAACTTAGATCAAGTTTCAGATGTTACTGTTACTATATATAACCTTTCCGGTTCTTTAGTTAAAACAATTTCAAAAAAGAATATAGAAGGTGGTAAACAAACATTGTCACTTGATAGTGCTGATTTACCAAAAGGAACTTACATCGTAAAAATGAATGCTGGTGATCAAAATCAAACAGCGAAGTTCATTAAAATGTAATACGAATTAATTAAAATAAAAAAGGGTTGCTCATAAGGCGACCCTTTTTTATTTCTCGATAATTTTCATTCAATAATTAATTGATAAAACTTACATTTGTAACCAATTAAAAAAAACAAAAATGAGTTCTTACGATATTACAATCATTGGTTCTGGTCCTGGCGGATACGTTGCAGCTATAAGATGTGCACAATTAGGATTAAAAACAGTCATTATTGAGAAATACAACACTTTAGGTGGTACATGTCTTAATGTTGGGTGTATTCCATCAAAAGCATTATTAGATTCTTCAGAACATTTTCATAATGCAACTCATAATTTTGAGGAACATGGAATTGAATTGAAAGGATTGAAGGCGAATATTACTCAAATGGTAAATCGTAAGAATGATGTAGTAGCTCAAACATCTGCGGGAATTAAATTTTTAATGGATAAAAACAAAGTTGAAGTAATCAATGGCGTTGGTTCTTTCGTTGATAAAAACACCGTAAAAGTTATTGATAAGGATGGTAAAGAAATTTTGTTGACTTCAAAAAACATCATCATTGCTACTGGTTCAAAACCAAATTTCTTTCCTGGTATGGAGCCAGATAAAAAGCGCATAATTACTTCTACCGAAGCATTAAGCATGACTGAAATCCCTAAGAAGATGTTAGTAATTGGTGGTGGAGTAATTGGTTTAGAATTAGGATCTGTTTTTGGACGTCTTGGAACTCAAATTGAGGTTGTAGAGTTTGCTAATACAATTATTCCAACTATGGACTTAACACTTGGAAAAGAACTTACACGCGTATTAAAAAAGGAAGGCTTTAAATTCAACTTAGAACACAGAGTTCAAAATGTTGTTAACAAAGGAAAATCTGTTGTTTTAACGGCCTTGAATAAAAAAGGAGATGAAGTAACTTTCGAAGCAGATTATTGTTTGGTTGCCGTTGGAAGAAAACCGTATACTGAAGGTTTAAATCTTGAAGCTGCTGGAGTTACTTTAAACAGTCGCGGTCAAATTGATGTAAATGATCATTTGCAAACAAATGTTCCAAATATCTATGCGCTAGGTGATGTTGTTCGTGGTGCTATGTTAGCTCACAAAGCAGAAGAAGAAGGGGTGTTTGCTGCAGAACATATTGCAGGACAAAAACCTCATATCAATTACAATTTGATTCCTGGAGTTGTTTATACTTGGCCTGAAGTTGCAGCAGTAGGAAAAACTGAAGAAGAATTAAAAACTGCAGGTGTAGAATATAAAGTTGGCTCCTTCCCTATCAAAGCATTAGGGCGAGCAAGAGCAAGTATGGATACAGCAGGGCTTATAAAAATATTAGCGGATAAAAATACCGACGAAGTTTTAGGTGTACACATGATCGCGCCACGTGCTGCTGATTTAATAATGGAAGCTGTTGTTGCAATGGAATACCGAGCATCAGCAGAAGA
The DNA here is from genome assembly GCA_041161265.1 of Bacteroidota bacterium. GTDB lineage: Bacteria > Bacteroidota > Bacteroidia > Flavobacteriales_D > Crocinitomicaceae > M0103. Next base: position 3,024 of record JBEAUV010000068.1, read on the forward strand.
TATTGCTCGTATTTGTCACCCTCACCCTACATATTCAGAAGGAATCAAGGAAGCAGCTTTAGACGCAACAGAAAATAGACCTCTACATGTTTAAACATTCTTATATAGAACCTAACTAAGGTTAACAGAAAACTATTTCATTTTTAAACCCATAGATGTCATGAAAGAATCATGATACGTCTTGGATATAGCGATGAAACTTCCGTTAACTTCGACAGTATTTCCTTCTATTTTATCAATTTTGTCTAAATTGACAATTGACGACCTATGAATTCGAATAAATCTATTATTTAATTTTGATAAGATACTATCCATTGATGAGTATAAGATAATTCGACGTTCTTTTGTGTATATAGTGACATATTCACTAGCAGATTGAATATATAAAATATCGTCAATCAAAACCTTAGTATAAACACCTTTATCTTTAATAAAAAGAAAAGGTTTATAACTAAGATTCTCTTTATTTAATTTATTTATCAATCTATTAATTGACACCGAAAAACGCGGGAATGAAATTGGTTTCAAGAGATAGTCATCAACGCAATGTTGATATCCATTAATGGCATATTTCTCAGATGAAGAAATTAAAATAACATGAGCTTCTGGTTTATATATTTCTAAAAATTCAACGCCACTCGTCAAAGGTAATTCAACATCCAAAATGATGAGATCAACTGACTCTTTTAAATTAAATTTTATTGCATCTTCAACCTTATAAAATTTGCCTACTAACTGCAAATCTAGCATTTCATCAACATAGTTTGATAAGAGACTAAGTTGAATTGGATCATCCTCAATAATAATAGTTTTTAGCATAAAAGTAATGTTAACAATCATTAAGTTACGAAATTAAATTCGATAAAAAGCAATTTTTATACGTTTAAATAATATAAATGTCCTTCTAAATTGTTTTAGACGCTATTATATAGTAGGTTACCTAACTAAAAAATGATTCTAAAATTGATACATTTCGTAAAATTGAATGATTTAGATCATGTCAATTTTGTTCGTTGAATAATAATTTAGTTTCGTTGAAAATATTTCATTTAAATCTTTTTATAACGTATTCTTGATTATGAAAATGTGATAAAATTAAATACCAACTGCCATGAAAAGGATATCGATAATAGAAGACAACAAAATCATTCAGCAACTTTTATGTTGTTGGTTTGACGAAGATGAGTTTATAGTTTTAAGACTGACAGATACCATCAATTTAATAGATCGAATTAATGATTTTAAACCTGATTTAATAATTACAGATATAATGCTTCCCAATGAAACACAAGAATCTCTAATTAATAACCTTAAAGAAATACATCTTCCCATTATTGTTCTTTCTTCCTTGGATCATGAAGAAGTTAGTTCTTTTGCAAAAAAAATTGGAGCTATAGGATATTTTTGCAAGCATTCCGATTTGAGTGAAATGTTTGAATTCACAAGAGATTTTTTTAATCTCCAAGAAAAGAAAGAATTTAATGAAATTGACTGACAATGAATAATCTAAAAAACATATACATCGTCGAAGATGAGATTATACTTGCTATGGATATTAAGCATAATCTTATTTCCTTAGGATACAATGTCGCAGGCACATCTTCCAATGGCGAAGATTGTTTAGAAAAAATTAAGGATCTTAAAATAGATTTGATTCTGATGGATATTAATCTTTCTAAGACCTTAACAGGACTAGAAACAGCCCGAATAATAGATCAAAATGAAAATATTCCAATTGTTTTTCTTACAGCATTTTCTGATGACAATACTTTAAAGCAAATAAAAGAAACGGGGTATTATGGTTACATAACAAAACCTTTCAAATCAATTGACCTTAAAACCGAAATTGAATTCACCCTCGACAGATACGAAAAATTACAAACATTAAAAACGGAGAATAAACAGTCTCAACAAAATTTAAGAAAAACAGAAGAGTTTTTTCAACAAGTCGTAAATAACGTAAGTGATTTTATCTATCAAATAAATCTGAAAGGCTATTTTATTTATGTCAACCCAACTGCACTTCAACAAACAGGATTTAAAAAGAAAGAATTGCTTAAGATGAAATATTCCAGTCTATTAAAACCAGAATACAAACAGCAAGCATATCACTATTTTAAAAATCTACATGATCAAAAAGAACCAAATGGATATATAGAATTACCTATCATAACTCATAATGGAGAAGAAATTTGGGTTGGGCAGAAAATACAATCAATTTTTCAAGATAAGGATATAATCGGTTTCCAAGTTGTTGCTCGAGACATAACTAATGAACGAAATGCAAAAGAACAGCTGATTATTGCTAAAAAAAATGCCGAAAATTCAGCACTACTAAAGGCACAATTCCTCGCAAATATGAGCCACGAAATACGAACACCATTGAATGGTATTATAGGTGTAATCAATTTGTTATCTAAAACAGAACTAACCGAAAAACAACAAACCTACATTGAAGCCATAACTTCCTCTTCAGATTTGTTAATGGGATTAATTAATGACGTTTTAGATCTATCAAAAATTGATGCTGGTAAAATGGAAATCGTAGAAAACGAGTTTGACTTGCAAAAATTGGTGCAAACGATTGTTACTACTTTTGAAATAAAAGCCAATGAAAAAAACATTAAGCTGAATTATCATATTGATGAGGATGTTCCGATTAAATTAATTGGAGACTCATTTCGACTCAATCAGATTTATTATAATTTAATTGGAAATGCTTTAAAATTCACACCTCAAGGAGAAATATCAATTTGTGTTAAAACAGTATCACAAAATGCACATTCAGTAATATTAAATTTTACAGTTACAGATACTGGTATTGGAATGACAGAAGAAACAATAAAAAAAGTTTTCCAGACATTCGTTCAAGCTGATGGCAATACCACTCGCACCTATGGAGGAACAGGACTTGGCCTACCAATTATTAAAAAACTAATAGAACTTCAAAATGGTAAAATTGATGTTACAAGTGAAATAAATGTTGGTTCTTGCTTTTCTTTTCAATTGAAATTCAAAATCTCAAGGTCTATAACTGAAGAGTGCATGAAACTTGAAAACATCCATTTTGATCTTTTAGAAAACAAGAAAATTCTTTTAGTTGAGGATAATATAATAAATCAACTAGTAACAAGAGATTTGCTTCAAGATAAAAAGGCTATTGTTACAGTAGCAAATAATGGCCTAGAAGCACTATCTGTACTTGAATCGAATAATGATTTTTCTATTATACTTATGGATCTTCAAATGCCAGTGATGGATGGCTTTCAAGCGATAAAAGAAATTCGAAAACAAACGAATAAAAAGTATCATGACATTCCAATATTAGCCCTCTCAGCCAATGTAATTGACACAGAGATTGAAAAATGCATTCAATGTGGCGCAAATAACTATTTAGCAAAACCTTTTAAACCAGATATTTTATATCAACGATTAACGAATTTAATCACTAACAAACAACTACTAATACATTAATAAACAACTACTAAAACTAAAAATCATGAACCAACAACTAATCACCAACGATCACTTCCAACCAGAAACTTTTTTATCATTTGTAAATGGAAAAAAAGAAATTATGTGGTCAACATTAAAAGAACTTTCAACAGTTTTGGTGGAAGATTCTTTGCAAATCCAAAAGGCAATTGAAGAAAAAAAGCCAGAACAACTTAGATCTATTGCACACAGAATAAAACCAAATTTCTTCCTTTTAGGAATGAATGAAGTTGGAAATCTATGTAAAGAATTGGAAACAGTAGAATTAAATGATGAAGGATTAGATAAAATAAATATACTTCTGAAAAAAGTTCCATCTGTAGTGCAGGAAATTGAAGTTTTTACGATTGACAAATTATATTTCCAACTTTAACGAATCTCAAATAACTTATGTTATGGAAACTAAAACCACCATGGAATCTATTCCATCCGAAAAACATTATTATGGAGTAGCATCTTTTATCGAGAAAAATAAAAAAAAAGATTTAACCATTTTTATAATTGATGATAATGAAGCCTATCTTCATTTACTCAAACAAATACTTGATTATGAGAGTTTTTCTGTTTTCACTTTTACGACTGGAGAAGAAGCTTTAGAATATATCGAAATAAAGCCAGATTTGGTTTTAATTGATTTTCATCTCAACAGTATAGACACCACGGCATTGAATGGAGACCGAATAGCTGAGCTCTTTAAACAAAGAGTTCCAGGTGTTGAAATTGCTTTAATATCTGCCGACAAAAAAATCAATCTCATTTCTGAATTGAATAATGTAAATTTCAAAAATATAATTTATAAGGATGAAAAAACTATTGGAAAAATCATCGATGTAAGTGATACATTGGCAGAGAAAAAAAGTAAGAAATTAAATTACTTTATTCCATTCATTGTTTTATTGTCCTTCACAATTATCGAGAATCTAATCTTAATAATTAAATTATGGAATTAGAAGAATTAGTTAGAAATCGTGTGTTGAAAATCGTTAATAGTAAAACTCATTTCCCGGTTAAAGATGGATACATTTGTGACAAAGATTTAAGAAAAGAGCTTCATTTGAATGAAGATGACATAAGAATAATTGTTGCTCAATTAGAAAAATATTTTAAAATACTTTTACTTGATGAAGAAATCAATAGTTTTAAAAACATCAATGAAATTGTAAAAGTCATACTTATCCTAGAAATAAATAAAAATAAATTGATATAATACTTATGATTTTAATAGTTCATATAAAATGTTTCTTAACCAAGGAAATTTAACAATGTTATATAACAGAGCAACATAGCTTAAAAAAGAAAAAGCGCCGTGATTCTCGGCGCTTTTTTTATTTATATTATTTTTTTGAAACTATTCCTTTACCAAAACCATTTCATCTACCAAATGCTTTGCTCCTGAATATTTATCCATCACCCACATCACGTATCGAATATCAACAACAACATTTCGACAACGGTTTGCGTCAAACATATAATCTGACATTGTACTTTCCCAAGTTCGGTCAAAATTAAGTCCCATAAGGTTGCCATTTGCATCAATTACTGGAGAACCAGAATTCCCTCCTGTTGTGTGATTAGAACCTGTGAAACACACCCACAATTCTCCGTTTTGTGCATAATCCCCGTAATCTTTATTTTTGTGCATTTCAAGCATTCTTGGCAACAACTCAAAATCAGGATTTCCCGTGTTGTTTTTAGCGATGATTCCGTCCAACGTTGTGTGTTCTGTGTACATCATACCGTCTGTAGGAGCTGATCCTTCTAATTTCCCATAAGTAATCCTCAAGGTACTATTCGCATCTGACCAATGTTTTGCATTTGGAAACATCTCATATTTACCTGCAACATAGTTTTTCAATAAGGCAGTCATTTGGTCGTCAAACGCTTGGTAGTTTGGAACAACATTCTCTTTAAAATCAGAGAATAATTTACCGAACAATTTAAATCCTGGATCTTTTTGCAATTTAGCAATTGATTTTTTATTCAATTTCTTCAAAAATGCAATGTAACGAGCTTCATTCGTTAAAACAGATTTAGAGAAAACTGCTTTACTCAGCACGTCAATATTTCCACAAGCTGATGTAATTGTTTCTGAATTCATTTGTTTTACATATTCAGCAGTCAACAAATCAAAAATTCCTTGATCAACTCCAGCATCATAATTTTTGAAGAAAGCTTGAGCACCCTTTATCGATTTTTCAATAACAGCAGCCAATTCACCATTTTCTTCATATTTCGTGTAATTTTTCATTAAATCATCCAAACCACGAGCAAGTTTATAGAATTCTGGTCCAACATATAAATATTCAATTCCCATAGAGTACTTGAATTCCCAATCACTTCCTTCAATTACAAGTTTGTTCATCAATGAAACCGACTGCCCATACGCTTTATTCCACGTCTCATTTGTTGCGGCCATATCCGTATATTCTTTCTCCCTTCCAATTTTTATAGAAACACCATCTAATTGATTCAAGCCGTCTACCTGCCCTATCCATTTTTTATAAGCATTGGCAATACTTGCTTGTTTTGCAGAATATTTAATTCGAATTTCATCAGATGAACGCATTGCAGCATCTATTACACTCAATGATTTTTGACGCATTAAAATGCGCGCAGGGCGTTCTTTATCTACAATAAATTTCAAATAAGCTGAAGACACGTGTTGTTCTGTTTCTCCTGGAAAACCATAAACCATTGTAAAATCCCCCACTTTTCTATCTTTAAATGAAATTGGTAAAAAGTGAAGTGGTATATAGGGTACATTTTTATCCGAATATTCCGCAGGCTTGTTATCTACTCCAGCATATATTCTAAACACAGAAAAATCACCTGTGTGACGCGGCCAAACCCAATTATCTGTATCGCCACCAAATTTTCCAATAGAATTAGGAGGTGTTCCTACCAAACGTACATCTTTGAAAATTTCTTTGACAATGATATAATAATCATTTCCATAATTGAACGGCTTAATTTCTGCCTCGTAATGAGTTCCTAAAACTGCATCTTTTATTAGCTGCTCGATGTTTTTACGCATTGCAGTTTCTCTCACCAATGGATTATCGGAAGGATTTACACCAAAAAAAACAGAAATTGTAACATCATCGATTCGAACCATTCTAGAAGCAGTTAAGCCAGGATTCGTTAATTCTTCACCATGATTTTTTGCCCAAAATCCATTTTTTAAATAATCATGTTCCAAGGAAGAATGCGACTGTACTTGAGAATAACCACAATGATGATTCGTAAGCAATAATCCAGTTCCAGAAACAAGTTCGGCAGTACAACCGCCACCAAAATGCATAATTGCATCCTTCAAACTTGAATTATTGACATCGTAAATATCTTTTGCACTCAACTTCATTCCTTTGGCTTTCATATCAGACTCAAAAGCTGAAATCAAGGATGGAATAAGCATTCCTTCTTCACTAAAACAATGAATAAAGGAGAAAAATAAAATAACGAACGATAAAAGATATTTTTTCATGTATATAATTTTGTAGAGCACCAAAAATAGGGATTTTAATGCAATTTAGCATTAGAATATTTAATCGATTAAAAGAATCTATTTGAAAAAAAACAGCAACTTTGTAGTATGGAATTATTTAACTTCATTTTTCGATTGGGCGTTTTATTCGCTATTTACGGTTTTATCTGGGGGATTTTTGAATTAGGATTAAGACTACTAAGTGCTGGTAGATCAAGAACGCTTACTGAAGAATACGTTATCAAGGCTGTTAAGTATATTTTCTTAGTCGATGTGACGTTTCTTTTTTGTTTGGATTTAGAACATGAGAATATCTCCACATACAACTTAACGATGGCTGCTTTGGTTCTATTAACTTATTTCATGGGGAAATTGCAGAATAAACAAAATCAGTTAGCCATGTTCAAAATGATGGGAAATGGAATGCAACCGCCAGTAAACAATTTTAACATCAAAGCTGAAATCGGCATCATTACTTTGGCAATTGCGTTATTCGTATCACTGATTTTCTTCCCGGATATTGCTAAAAATCCAATTTCAAAATGGTTTCATGAAAGCATATTGAACATTGAAGACACACCAATTTTTGGATTTATTTTCAAAGTAATTGGATTCTTTTTCTTAATCAGTATGCTGGTGAAAATGATGAATGCAATCATGTATTTAATCTCAGGAAGACCAATTGTGCAAGCTACTTCCTCGTTTCAAAATTTTCAAAACAAGAAGAAGGAAGACGGATTTGATGATTTTGAGGAGTTGGAATAAATTTAGAAAAAAAACTGACGACGGCATCTCAACTATCGCTCGATGTCCGTCAATATAGATTTTACTTTTTACTTTTTACTTTTTTAATAACCGCTTCAACTTGTTTTAACAAAGGCATAACGTCATCATTCACAATAACGAAATCCGCTAAAGGAATTTTTTCTTCATCACTCCATTGTTTTGAGATGCGCTCCTCAACTTCTTTTATTTGGACATTGTCTCGCTTCATAACACGAGTAATTTTTAATTCTAGCGGCGCAGTTACCAGAATGTTATAATCCATTGTTTGGTATGCTCCTGTTTCAAATAAAATTGCTGCTTCATTAAAAACAAGAGAAGATGTTTGTTTTTCAGTCCATTTACCAAAAGCAGAACGAACTTTTGGATGAATAATTTGATTGATTTTTAAACGCAATTCATCGTTTGAGAAAAGTTTTTGCGTTAAAAAGGGACGGTTTAATTTACCGTCAAGATAAACTTCCGTCCCTAATAATTTCATTAATTCTTCTCGAATAACATGATCTGTTTCGACAAGAATTTTAGATTGTTGATCCGAATAATAAACTGGAAAATGCATTGCCTCGAGAATTTGTCCAACGACACTTTTTCCAGAGCCTATCCCTCCAGTAATTCCAATCTTTTTCAATTAGATTTATATTTCTTCTACTTCAATCATTTTGAAAGGCAGTTTGATGATTGCTTGATAGTCTTCACCTGCTTCTTCCATGTCCTCATCATCTTCTTCGAAATACCAGTTGACAGAAACATCTGTTCCATCTAATTTCTCCAATTTCTTGAATAAATCTAGAATGCATTTTGAAGATGATGTATTGAAGTATTCCAATTTCATATCAATACATGTCTTTGATGATGGTTTTGAAGCATACGAATCAATCCAATCGTTCAATGGTTTATAAAACTCAATAGAATTCTCTGGAATCGATCGTCCTTTAAGCAATAAAACTCCTGATTCAGAATCAAAAAGTACTTCTGGTGTTTTGGCAGATGCCACTAAATGTAAATTTTCCATCATATTCTAACTTAATCAATTTTCACATTCAAGCAAAAAAAGCTTGTTTCTTCATTTATTTTCAAAAACTCAAAATCCAATTTGTTTCCTGATTTTCGAGCTATATCAATCATGCCTAATCCTGCTGTTCCTTTATTTGAAACCATTGAATTATTTAAACTAAGCTGATAATATTCTCTCAATTCTTCTTTGTCCATTGAGTTTATAATATTCAACTTTGCTTGTAAATCTATCGCCTTATCATTATCAATATAGTTACCTGTGCGAATAATGAAATGATCTTTTTCTTTTACGATTAAAACAAGTGCAGATTTTCTTTCAATTACTTCCTTTGAAACGGGGACATTACTTTCATCAACGTGATGATATAAATTTTGTAAACATTCAACTAGCACATTAAAAACTTTTTTCCGAGTGCGAGGAGTCTCATGCAAAGAATCCATTTTTGCTTCCATAATATGGAGAACTGATGTCAATAACTCAGACGTTACAATACCTTTAAAGGAAAGGATTACATTTTCCTCCTCCATTGTGCG
>JBEAUV010000069.1:0-12263 GCA_041161265.1 Bacteroidota bacterium
CTAGATAAACCGAAATAATTTGTAAATGTTACTTTTTTTAACGAAAATAGATGATTGAAATTCACTTAGCACAAAACTATCTCAATGATTTTTGTTACCGTTACCTAATCTAAGTAGTTTTGATAAAAATCTCTTTAGTCACATGATTATTGCTGTTGCTGCAAATTAGTATTAAGCTTAAGACTGCTCGATTTATAAAAAACATAATCTTTAAACCCGAGAATCATAATGAATTGTGTTGCTACATCTCGTGTGAGAACGTAAGACAACAGCTTGCTTTTTTCATTATAAATCATTTCAATTTCAGTTATAAAAACACCATTTCTATAAAAGTGCTTTTCCAATAAATTACTATTTTCATCATAGAAATAGTGCAATTCTTCAATTGGTAAATCATTTCCTAATTCATAGGTTTTTATAGTAGAAATAAACCCTTTTTCGTTGTATTCGTATTTTTTAGTTAACACCGCCGATGTCATTTTTAACCGTTGAACATGCTCAATTAAATAACCCATCTCATTGTAATAATAAAACTCATCTATGTAAGGTAAATTATAACTATTGTAAACTGTTTTTTTCGTTTGAAGATCGAATTTCGTATAAAACATTGTTTCTGAATTCAAAATAGTTCGTTGGCTGACACCTGTGCTATCAATGTATTCTCGAATATAACTTTCTTTTATACAATTATTCAAAGAATCGTATTCATAAATAGTAGCGGTAAATCCCTTTCCATCTCCCTTCGTGTGCTCAATAATAAGATTTAAATCAGAGTATGAATATTTATTCCAAGTTGTATCCAGTGTTCCATCATCTTTTCTAGTTTCAAAGGATCCAATCAATCGACCGACAGTATCGAATTCATAGACATAACAATATTCAGTAACACGCATAACATCACCTGGTTTTTTATAGGTGAATTGTCCATTCAAAAAATGAATTTTATTTTCTCGAATAAACTCTTGATTGAAAAAAGGTTTGTCCGTGAATGCATTCCCCTTCCTATTGTCCAACATTTGTGCGGACAAAAAGTTATGAAACAATATAAAAATGAAACATAGATTTTTCACACTGTAAAAAACGCAAAAACTAATCCACAAAAAACCAACACGAAATTTTGTTTTCAATATTCCTTATTGAATAACTAAGCGCAATATATCCTCCAATTTTTCTGATGGCAACAAACAAGTACCTTCTTTACAAACATACATCAAAGAATCTTTTTGTATTTTTTTGTCTGCTAACATTGGAATATTCAAATCAAGACCTCCTGCGAAAATCACATTTGGCAAATAGTTTTCTTGTAATTTGATATTAAGTTTTTGATAGTCATTTCCAATAATTGCAAGTTGATAGTAATCATTTACGAGGTTTAATAATAAACTCCCCCAATTTGAATAACCAGAGCCATACATTTCCATACCTTCATAAACATTAGAAAGCATTTGTTCGGCAATTTTCTTGTATGAGTTATTATAAAATAAATTACTTAATCGAAATAGATTATGAGCCATAACAGAATTACTCGCGGGTAAAACGTTATCATTCAATTCCATTTTACGAGCAATTAGTTGTGTAGAATTTGACGTAAAAAAGAACATTTCACTTTTTTCATCATGGAATTCTTTTAACGTAATTTCAGTCAATTTAGAAGCTTGGTCTAACCAAAAAGAATCAAAAGTTACTTGATACAACTCAATGAAAGCCGAAATTACGTGTGTATAATCTTCTAAAAAACCATCAATAGTTGATTTACCATTTTTATATGTTCGAAATAATTTCCCATCAACGCTCATTTGACTTTTTAGAATCCACCGAGCAACTTTAATAGCTAAATGCAAAAATTCCTCTTCGCCAAATGCTGAATAAGCATCACAAAGACCTTTAATCGTAAGAGCATTCCAGGATGTCAAACATTTATCATCTGTTCCAGGTAGAATACGATGTGTTCGTTCATCCAACAGTTTTTGGTTGATTGTCAGAATTCGTTCTTCAAATTCGTCCATTGTCCATTTCATTTTTCCAGCAAAGGATAAATCTGACTCTGTTCGAAGTGGAATGTATTTATTTTCTTCCCAATAACCTCGTTGATTCAAGTTGTAAAAATCTGAAACCCATTCAAAATCATCCCCTAAAACATCTTTCATTTCTGCCTTATTCCAGCAATAAAATTTACCTTCATCTCCTTCGCTATCAGCATCTAAAGCCGAATAAAAAGCCCCTTCGTTGGTTGACATTTCTCTTTCCAACCATTCTATGGTCTGATAAACAACTCTTTTATATAATGGTTTTTTAAAATATTTATATGCTTCAGAATACAAACTAAGTAACTGCCCATTGTCATAAAGCATTTTTTCAAAATGGGGAACTTTCCATAACATATCCACAGAATAGCGTGTAAAGCCTCCACCAACTTGATCGTAGATTCCACCCAATACCATTTTATCCAATGTCAGTTCGACATGGTTCAATACTTTTTGATTTTCGTATTTTACACCATAATGCAAAAGAAACTCATAATTGTTAGGCAACGGGAACTTTGGTGCTCTTGAATCACCCCCTTCCATTGAATCAAAATTCCTAGACCAACGAAGAACCAATTCATGTAATTTTTCTTCAGAAAACTGTTCAATTATTTTTGGTTCACTTATTAATTCGCTGTTCTTGACTCCTTCATGCAGATGATTCGCATATTCTTCTACCTTTTCTCTATCATTTTCAAAGGTATGCTGCAATGAACGTAGAATATGCAACCACTGTTCTTTCGGGAAATAAGTTCCTCCATAAATTGGACGACCATCGGCTAATGTGAAACAATTCAAAGGCCATCCACCTTTTTGTGTCATCAATTGAACTGCAGTCATATAAACCTGATCTACATCTGGACGTTCTTCTCTATCCACTTTAATGCAAACAAAATATTTGTTCATCAAAGCAGCAACTTCTTCATCCTCAAAACATTCATGTTCCATAACATGACACCAATGACACGCAGAATAACCGACACTCACTAGCACCATTTTATTTTGACTTTTTGCTCCCGCAAAAATCTCATCAGACCATGAAACCCAATTTACAGGATTGTGAGCATGTTGCAATAAATAAGGTGAAGACTCATGAATGAGAGCATTTGTATGTTTTTTCATATGATAAAAATACAAGGATTTTATGATTTTATTGATTTTGAATTTTCTACAGAATTCAATTCGAATAGTCATTTAAACATTGAATCACAACAAATATTCATTTTGAGGTGTTTTCTTTTGCTTAGTTCAAAAAATGTCCTAATTTGGGAAAAAATACCAAAAATGGGAAAAACAAAAATATTTGTTGTTGAAGATGATTTGTTCTATTCAAAAATGATGAATCACAAACTTTCAATGGATTCGGAATTTGAAATAACTATTTTTCATGATGGTCAATCCTTTTTAAATAAACTGCACGAAAAACCAACAATTATTACTCTCGATCATTCTTTACCTGATATTTCTGGATTGGAATTATTAAAAAAAATTAAACAAGAATATCCTGATATTCCTGTCATTGTTTTATCATCACAAGAATTGATAGTTACAGCATTAGAAATGCTACAATTCGGTGCATATGACTACATCATAAAAGATGCTGCGGCAATGGAAAAATTATGGCACATAGTTCATCAGGCAATAGAAAAACAAAATTTATTTAAAGAAATTGAAATTCTCAGTTCAAGTGTAGCCAATCAATATAATTTTCAAAAATATTTGAAAGGATCAAGTGAACCGATGAAAAAAGTTCATGCTCTCTTGGAAAAAACAACCAAAACAAACATTACAGTAACGATAACTGGAGAAACTGGAACAGGAAAAGAATTAGCTGCAAAATCTGTTCATTTTAATTCTGACAGAATAAAAAAACCATTTATAGCTATTAATGTCGCAGCGATTCCAAAGGAATTAATTGAAAGCGAATTGTTTGGGTATGAAAAAGGTGCTTTTACAGGAGCCGATAATTTAAAGATTGGGAAATTTGAGGAAGCGAATAACGGAACTTTATTTCTTGATGAAATTGGCGAAATGGACCTAAACATGCAAGCCAAATTACTTCGTGTTCTGCAGGAGAAAGAAATTAGTCGTCTTGGCTCAAATAAATTAATCCCATTGAACTTGAGAATAATTATTGCCACTCACCGCAAGCTTCAAGACGAAGTGAAAAACGGAAGATTTAGAGAAGATCTCTACTATAGGCTGATGGGAATAAGTATTGAACTTCCTCCGCTGCGAGATAGAGGTAATGATATCCTTCTTTTGGCTAAGTATTTTGTTGAGGATTTTTGTAAAGAAAACAACCTTCCAAAAAAAGAATTTTCATCAGAAGCGCTTAATAAACTTATGACTTATCGATATCCAGGAAACGTAAGGGAGCTAAAAGCTATCTCAGAAATTTCTGTGGTAATGAGCGATGGAGACCAAATTTTAGAAGGAGATATTGAATTCAACAAAAAAAACGATATCGAAGATCTCCTGGAAGACAACTTGACCTTGGAACAATATAATGGCCGAATTATCAAATCGTTTTTGAATAAATATAATAATAACGTCCTTCAGGTTGCTGAAAAATTAGATATTGGTAAATCAACCATATATCGAATGATTAAGGAAGGAAAAATATAAATTTTAGGTTATGTATGGATTAGTAAATCAAGCGCTTCAAGGACTTATATCCGAAGAATATGGAGTTGAAAAATGGAATATTATTAAAAAAAAGGTTGGCATCGACATAGATTATTTCATAAGTAATGAGCCCTATGAAGACAGTATAACATTCGACGTGGTCGCAGTGGCATCAGAAGTTTTAAATATTCCAGCGGCGCAAATATTACAGTCATTCGGAGAATATTGGATTTTAAGAACTGGAAGAGAGAAATATGGGGAATTAATGAAAGCTGGTGGTTCTACATTTTATGAATTCATGCTTAACTTGCCAAACTTTCATAGCAGAATTATGTTGATTTATCCTAAACTCAATCCACCAGAATTTATGATGGAGAAACATTCTGAATCTGGGTTAATAATGCATTATTATTCGAGCAGAGATGGTCTTACCTCGTTTGTCATAGGATTAATTGACGGTATTGCTAAAATGTTTAACACGCAAATCATCATAAAGCATATTTCCACTGAAAAAACTGATAACTGGCATGATACATTCTCCATTAACATTTTAAATAACTAACTATTGAAATCTCAAAATATTCAATTAACCCAATCTAATTTTGGAAATCTTTTCCCATTCTTCATTGTTTTCGATAATTCATTGAAAATAATAACGATTGGCCCATCAATACAAAAATTACTTGGGGATCTTAAAGGCAACTATTTTGGAGATCTTTTTAAATTCATAAGACCAACTTTAAGTATCAAGATGGAATTTGAATCAATGAAAGAGCATCTTGATACAATTGTTATTGTAGAGTCAATTGAACATCCTTTAAAAACAAGACTCAGAGGCCAATTTATTTTTGAAGAACACTCCAACGAAATAATTTTCATTAATTCTCCTTGGATTAACCAAATTACAGAATTGAGTTATTTAGATCTTTTAATTTCTGATTTCGCGATTCATGATACAATGATTGATACCCTTCAATTGCTCCATTCAAAAGAACTCGTAAATAATGATTTAATTGATGTTAACAACCAATTTATAGAACTGTCAAAATTTCCCAATCAAAATCCACAACCAATCATGCGGATAGATTTTGATGGAAAACTTATTTATTCCAATGCCGCTGCGGACATTTTAATGCAAAAAGAAAATGAAGGAATTATTAAGCTTCTTTTTAAACAATTCAAAAACAAATTAACCTCTAAAATTTCAGAAACATTAACGATAAATTCACGTTATTTTGATTGCACATTAATACCTTATAAGGATAAGAATTATATCAATATTTACATGCATGAAATTACTGATGCATTTGAATATCAATCACAATTAGCTAATACTACTGCAAGACTTTACACATTACTAGAATCAATGCAAGCCTCCGTTTTGGCTGAAGATTTAGACAAGGAAATTATTTTTGTGAATCAAAATTTTTGTGACCTCTTTGAAATTCCAATTCCAGCCAAGTCCATGATTGGACTGGATTGTTCCAAAGCAGCAGAACAATCGAAAAGCTTGTTTAAGAATGAAGTCGAATTTCTTCGTCGCATTGATGAAATCAATGGAATGAAACAGAAGGTTTTTGGTGATATTTTATACATGAAAAATGGAAAAATATTGGAAAGAGATTTTATACCAATTTACGAAAATGGTTTCTACGCAGGAAATATTTGGAAATATCAAGACATAACAGAAATTGTATTAAATAAGGAAAAAATTAAGTTAATTGAAGATAAATACAGCAAAATAATTGAAAGTTTAAAACTTGGTTTATTAGAAGTTGATTTGGATGAAAATATTACAAAAGTTTATCCGGCTTTTTCCAATTTAACCGGCTATACTGAAGAAGAAATTCTAGGGAAAAATGCTTTTAAACTCTTTGGTGTTAAAGAAGAAAAAGAAAACTTCATTGAACAAAATGAAACAAGAAAAAATGGAATTGCGAGTATGTATGAAACACAAATTCGCGTTAAAAACAATGAAATAAAATGGATAATTATTAGTGGAGCACCAATTTTCAATAATCAAAATGAAGTAGTTGGTTCGATAGGAATTCATGTCGACATCACAGAAAGAAAAAAATTAGAGCAAGATTTAATTTTAGCAAATAAACAAGCCAAGGCGAGTATTAAATCGAAGGAAATGTTTATTGCAAATACAAGCCACGAAATAAGAACTCCGATGAATGTAATTATCGGAATGATTGATGTCCTAAAAGAAACTACTCTTACTGAAGATCAAATAAAATATTTGAATGCCATTTCTACTTCAGCAAATAATCTCTTATTACTCATTAATGATGTACTTGATTTCTCTAAAATTGAGTCTGGAAATCTCATATTAGATCAAGCTGCCATTAACATTGTCGAACTCATTAATAACCTTGAAATAATTTTCAATCAAGAAATAAAAGAAAAAGGACTCCGCTTTCTTTGTGAAATTGACCCTGGTATTCAAATCAATTTGTTAGGCGATGCTGCCAAATTGAACCAAATACTAATAAACTTGATCAGTAATGCTATTAAATTCACTGATAAAGGCTCAGTCGAATTAGTATGCAATCTTGTTGAAAACAATGAAAATCAGCAAGTAATTTCATTCGAGATCATTGACACAGGTATCGGTATTAAACCTGAAAATTTCGATTTGATATTCGAAATATTCAAACAAGAAGATGCCTCGGTTTCACGAAATTATGGTGGTACAGGTTTGGGATTGCCTATTTCTAAAAACATTGTTTCAAAAATGGGTGGAAATCTCACTGTGAAAAGTGAGAAAAATGTAGGGTCGAATTTCTCATTTACAATACCTTTTGTAAAAAATAAACAACCAATTCTGGAAAATACCGAACAAAATATTTCTTTGAATAAAACACTTTCAAATATTCGAATTTTAGTTGCTGAAGACAACGTTTTAAACCAAATGTTAATTAAAGCAATTTTGGATAAAGAAAATGTATCATTTGATTTTGCTGGTAATGGCCAAGAAGTATTAAGCCTTTTAAAAAAGAACAAATATGACATCATATTAATGGATATTCAGATGCCAATTATGGATGGTTTAACAGCAACGAAAATTATACGAACTGATTTAAAATCTAACATTCCTATTATTGCTTTGACAGCAAATACTTCTTTTAACGATGAGAAAGAATACCTAAAGAATGGGATGAACGATCAATTGTCAAAACCATTCAAACGGGACGAATTACTACAAAAAATTTCGTTGTTAATTTCCAAAAAATAACACAACAATTTCAATTATAATAGCGCTGTTTATGCAAAAATATACATTAAATAATATTGAAAAAATTTCTGGTGGAGACCATGATTTTGTATTGTCTATTATTGAAACATTTAAATCTACTTCCCCCGATTACCTGAATCAAATTTCAAAAGGAATTGAAGAATTAAATACGATTAAAATAAAACATGCAGCTCATCAATTAAAACCGGCATTTGATATTTTTGAAATGAACATTCCTTCAGAAAAAATAAGGTTAATCGAAATAGAATGTGAAGCAACGAAACCCAATATGGAATTAATTGTTTCAAATTTCAAAATAGTTCAAAAAGAGATATCCGAAATACTACTTACACTTTAGTCCCGAATTTAGACTTTAGTCTCAATTTAGGATTTATGAATTCCTCCGTTCAAAATGTAACAAACTGTTTATCAACATCTTAGTTGTTTGTGTAGTTGAAAAACAAATTTGGATTGAATTATGCTGATATTTTATCATGCGTTTGTTAAACCCCAAAATATACGTGATTGATGATGATCAACTTTACATGCAAATGTTAACGCGATCTCTGATTCATAACTCTTATAAAAAAGTTACTGCCTTTAATTCAGTGACAGAAAGTTTCCATGAAATTGATTCACCCGATATAATCTTTATTGATTATCACTTATCCGATTTAAATGGCTTAAGTGCCGCAAAAATTTTGAAACAAAAGTGGAAAAAATCAAAAATTGTTTTAATCAGTAGTGAATTTTCACTAAAAAAGATTACCAATCCGAAAAAGTATGGAATAGATCAATTGTGTCCTAAGTCCTCTGATTTCAATCAATTCATTGGTCAGATTAAACAATTGCAGTACAAAAAAATTGCAACGATTTTTCTTAAAGTGATAATAATCCTGTCGCTCTTTTCAAGCGTATATATTTTCGGATCAATCGAGAATTAAACTAATCATTAATTAAATTCAAAAATTATGCTACTTACTATTACAACCTTATGTTCGTTGGCTCAACTGTCATTCATATTTATTAGAGGAGAGAAAAAAAGAAGAAAAAACTTGAATTCAAAAGTCAATATTTCTCAATGAAAGAATCAATTCAGATCAATTTCTTCCTTTTTGGATTTATCTGCTTCTTCCTTCCATCCTTTAAGAGTATTCTTAATTTTAGAATCTTTTTTAGGCTTTTTGGTATCAATCGGATCTTCTGTCTTGGCAGGACCAAAATCTAATTGTAATGTTTCTTTAGTCCCCTCTTTTTGAATATACGTTTTTACAGTTGAATCATTTTTGAAAAGACCGAATTCTGACTTCAACATAGATTTGACATTTTCTTTTTCTGCTTCACGATTTTCTTTTGCTTGTTCCTTTTTAGCAGTTTTGTCCCATACAATTGTTGGATTATCAATATCTCCGAACATGCGCATAAACACTTTAACTCCGGTGCCATCATCTTCCTCTACTCCAAATTCACTTTGTATATTCTTCTCTTTTAAGTCTCTAAATCGGAATGCAAAACGGTAATCAATAATATTATCAAACGTATGTGTTCCAGACACTTCAATATCCAATGCATTTGTATGAATCAACATAGCTGGAATTTCCAATTTCCCATTTTGGATAATGAATGTATTTTCTAAGGTTTCAAATTTTAAATCCAATAATTTATTTTCAAGATATGCAATGTTATTTTTTCCAATAACTAATTTCGCACTTGATGTTTTTAAACTTTCAGTAATTGACTTAAAAGCGTCAACATTTTTCAATTGACCATCAGTTATTTTAAGATAAACTTGCGATTTGATTGATTTTGAAATCACACCTCCTCTTAAATCAAAAGGTGCTTCAAAATAAACTTTAGCTTGAGCTTTTCCAAAAACATTATTTTCCCCAATAACTTCCTGATGAAAATTATTCCATTCTCTAAATAGTGATTTGAATTTTATATTGTCAGAACTTACATTTGTAGTAATATGAAAAATTTCTTCCGATCGTTCTTCAATTGTTAAGCTACCAATCATATCAGCATCCGCATTTCTCAATGTTAAACTTGGAAAATGAAGTTTTCGTTTACCTAAAATCATGTTTCCAGATAACTTTTTGAACGTATGTTTATCGTATTCTATTTGGGCAACATCCATGAAAAGTGAACCATCAATATTATTAGGTAGTATAAAACTTCTCGCTTCTTGAATTTTTTCAGCTTTTGAGGTAGTTCCCAAATCTTGTACGTCAATAAAATTACTTTTGACTTCTACATTTGCAGTTAAGTTCCCATCTTTTTTGAAATAGTTGATAATGTTCTTAAAAACACCATTAAATGCTAAATCTGTTGCGCCAATTTTCAATGAAACATTTTCAATTCCAGCTTCATCGTTGCGCAAATACATCTCACCATTCATTTGACTAAAGGTTCTCTTGTCATCAATAAGTTTCAACACAACGTTTTTCATTTGAACATCCCCTTCACATTTTAAAATGGAATAAGTCATAGATTCATCTGGGTGAACAATGCTTTGTATATTGAAATCGGTTTGTAAACCTAAATTCCCATTGATATTCTCAATGTGTGGCATTCGAAATAATGAGTGCATCATTTTCAAATTCAAGTTCCCATTTGCATTTCCTTTGAAATTGGGTTCTTGAAATTGCGTTAACATTAGATTCCCATTAAATGGCCCACCTGGAGTTTTAAATTCAATTGATGATAATTTCAAGAATTCTTTTTCTGACCCACCAACATTACTGTATTTTCCTTTAAGATTTATTCCTTGAATTTTCAGTTTTTTGATAGGCTCAGTTAATGTCCCATTATCAATCCCAAAATCACAGTTGATTTCAGTAGGTGAAGTTGTTTCATTCTTTCCATCAATGAATAAATCAAAATACACCTTTCCGGTTCCATCAAACTTTTTTATATCATCAATTTGTGCCATTGCAAAGCTATTTGCAAAATCTGCCAATTGAATATTTTTAGAATGAATTTCAAAATTTAAATCTTCGGGTGACACTTTTCCTTTGACTTGGAAAGGTAAATCAGCTATATAGACTAATGCATTTGGAATCTCAACAATCTCTTTTTCTTTATTTACCTCGACATCAATTTCAAATTTTGCTTGTTTATTTGAAATCAATGAAACTTTTCCACTTTTGAGTTTATTAACCTTCAGATTGCTCTTCGCATGCAAGGTATATTTCTTCTCAGTAAAATTCCCGGTTAATTCAAGATCAGCTAATTTTGCAGTGTAATACTGACCTGTTGCCTTATTCTTATAAGCAAATCGTATTTGATTTAAAATGACACTTTTAAGGTTTAACTCAAATTTTGTCTCTCCAGTATCTTTGCTTTCTTGGAGAATATCATAATTCGTTTCACCAGACTTTCTAACTTTTAATTGAATTGTCCCAGGTTTTACTTCAATTGATTTTACCTTGTAATCTTTATTCCAAATATCAATTGGATTGAACTTCAAACGAATTTGTTCACTGAAAAGCAACGTGTCACGTTTCGTTGAGTTTGCGTATGAATCTTGAATAAAAACATCGTTAAAATCTACTGAAACATTTGGGAAAGTCGCCCAGAAAGTCAAATCAACTTCTGACACAGAAACTTTGGCTTTTAAGTGTTTATTTACCTCACCAACCACATAGCCACAAATGTCATCTTTAAAGAAATACAACGCTCCTGTGATGAGTAAACAAATACCCAACACAATTCCAAAAAACCATTTCGTTATTTTAAGAATCCTTTTGTTCATTTTAAACAACAAATTTAGAGCTGAAATGCTTGATTAATCAAGCTGAAACGTAAACTTATTAACGCAATTTTGTGTGATTTTGTTACATTAAGAATGTTAAATAGAACATAGACCGCTCCCTAAAAGAATATAGACCGCTTACTTCGACAAGCTCAGTACAAGTCGCTGATAGAACCTAGAGCATAGACTTATTCATAACAACCAATTTAATATTTAGGTTATTTAAATTGAATATTTTAATAATTGTTATGATTTATCGAATTAAATCTCAGTTCTCGGCTCTCTATTCTCAGTTCTAAATAGTATCTTTGTTCCTCAAAAAAAATCAAATAATGAGTTTACTTACAGTTGGCAGTGTTGCCTTTGATGCGATTGAAACACCATTCGGAAAAACAGATAAAATAATTGGGGGAGCAGGAACATATATCGCTCTTTCATCGTCTTTTTATACACAAGATCAAAAAATAGTTGCAGTTGTTGGAGATGATTTTCCCCAAGATATGTTAGAAACATTAACATCAAAAGGTGTTGATTTAGAGGGACTTCAAATCAAACAAGGTGAAAAAACATTCTTTTGGTCAGGACGTTATCACAATGACATGAATTCACGTGACAC
>JBEAUV010000070.1:0-12149 GCA_041161265.1 Bacteroidota bacterium
GTTTAGAACATAGAGGTTGAAAATGTGTGGAGTGATTTTCAAATTGATTCGAATTAAAGCATAATGAGCATACTCAGGAAATTAAATAAATTCCTGTTTTCAAATCTTAATTTTTCGGCTCAGCTTTTCCCGAACCGCACTAGCAGATGTAATATGCACCCCTTCGAAGATTACCGAAATAAATGATCTTTTTCTTTGTTATGGCTCCCGTAAAATCATCTTTCACACCAATTTTACGCAATGTGTTTGCATAGGCAACCCTTTTAAACTTGATTGGTATTAGTTTATAATGAATCAATTCATTCTATTTTTAAACACTTAAACAAATGAAATTACTTCCTATTCTTATAGCACTATTATTCAACACAACCGTTTTTTCACAAGCAAATTATATTCGAACAGTAGTACATGTGCTGTATACAGGGCCTTCTGAAAATATTTCTAACGCTGTTGTGCAAAATTACCTTGATGACGTCAACAAAGGTTTTTCAAAACTTTATCCTGCCAAGTTTGCAAGAATTCCAGACATTTTTGGAAATGATTGGGCCAACACTGGATTACAACTATGTCTTGCCAACATTGATCCAACCGGCAATGCAACGAATGGCATTACGCATACACAAATAAATAATCCATTTCAAGTTAGTCAAAATCCAAACTCTCCTGAAAATCCTATTTGGAATTCAGCTGATTACCTTAATATTTATTTGACACCTGTTTATCCTGAGCCTGGCTTTCCAAATTTTGTCTTAGGAGGCTGGGCATCAACCCCAACAATTCCGCAAATGGGATCGACTTTTAATTATGTTTTAATTGCATCGAATAGTATTTCTTTTATTCCCGAATTACTTTGTCATGAAATAGGCCATGTATTTGGGCTTGAACATCTTGATAATGATTTACTTCCAGACACGCCAATAGGAATTGAAAACATATCCCCAAGTTTAGGATATTCTACAAGTTGTACATTGGCTTTGCAAACTCAAAACACAACAAATATAGCTGAGGATGGCAATCATTGGGGAGGTATTGATCCACCAGATATGGTTGAAAACTTCATGGGATTAACTTTCTGCTGTCAATTCATGTTCACAGTAAATCAAGCTACGACTATGCAAAATTACATCAATACACATTTAAGTTCTTGGATCACTTCTAGTTGCTCTGCAGGGATCAATGAAAATCAAGAATCTCTTCAGATTAAAATGTATCCGAATCCAACATTGTCTCATTTTTCAATATTAAATAATAACAGTAACGGATATTGCGCAATCGATGTTATGGATAGTTGGGGTAACATTTACGAATCCAGGTCTAACGTTCTTTATAATACAGAAATTGGCATTGAGCACTTATCTGCAGGAATTTATACTGTTAAAATAAAAGATAGCCAATCTCAGGTCGTTCATTATTTAAAACTTATTAAATACGAGAAATAGTTGCTCAGTAATGTTATTGCGACATTCCTTTAATCTTTTCCCGAATCGCACTGGCAGATGTAATATAAACACCGGCAAAAATTACTATCATGTAAATGATCTTTTCCCACGTTATCGTTCCTGTGTAATCATCCGCTAAACCTAATTGACTCAAAGTGTAGGCAAAAAACATCACTAAAACGGGTTGTAAATATATGTATGCACTAGAAACGGATGCAGTCAAATGCTTCAACCCATACATGGTTAAAAGGTAGGTTAGAAAGGTCACTCCTACAACAACATAGATTATTTTGATCCAAACATCAAAAGGGATGACGGAAAAATTCGTCGTGAAAAATTCTGTCAATGTTGGTGGATACAAAAGAATAAAACCAACTCCAAAAGTGAACACATAGGTAATGACGGTTAAAGGCGAATATTTCTTCATCAATGGTTTTGCGATAACAAGATAAACGGCATAACTCGCAGCATTGATAAACAGAAAAGTGTCACCCAAAACAGAATCTCCTTTACCCGTTCCTGCAGTTAAGGTTAAAAATATTGCACCAATGGCTCCTAATAAAATACCGATAGATTTCCACAGCGTAATTTTTTCTTTTAGGATGATAAAAGACAAAATCACCACCAAAATTGGATTGGCAGACATGATAATTCCAGAATTAATGGAGGATGAAAGATTCAAGCCATGAAAAAAGAACAGTTGGTTGATTGCTACACCAAACATCCCACAAGCTGCCAATAAAAGGAAATCTTTTCGTTCAATCTTTTCGCGCACAAAAAATGCTTTTACAATCCAAAACAAGAGCGTTGCACCAAGCGCTCTGAAAAGAATAAAAACATTTGGGGTTAGAAAAACGGGCATAACGCCTTTGGCCAAAACGTGACTTGCACCATACAACGTATTCACAGCAAAAAGCGCAAGATGGGCAGAAAGGGATTTGTTCAAAGACATTAAAATTATATAACTCTTTTTATTTAAATTGGAGAATATATAACCACCCTCCTTTATCCTCCCTCAAGGGAGGAAACTTTATTTGTTAAACGATTTTACCGCTGCGTCAACTTCTTTTTGCGCATTTCCAATAAAAACCTCTTCACCATTAATCATAAACGGTCTTTTCAGAAACGTATATTCTTCCAACATGTATTTGCGGTAATCCTGTTCGGTTAGTTTCATTTCATTTAATCCTAAAGAACGGTATTTTATGGCTCTTTTGGAGAACAACGCTTCATACGATCCTACTTTTTCTTTTAACCAATCCAAAGTCGTTGCATCAATATTGTTTTCTTTGATATTACACAATTCAACATCACTTGACGGATTGATTTCTTTCAGAATCTTTTGACACGTGCTACACGAATTCAAGAGAAATATTTTTTTCATATTATACTAAAACAATTATTAAGTTGCTCATTTGAAATCGTTGTATAATGCCGAAAGACTATTTGTTTGTATGCCATTTAGGCATGCATTACAAGATAGCAATTCGGTATTAATTGTTCTGTAAATATTCTTCGTTGCGTTTTTTGTCTTCTTCAGAACCTGGCGTATTACATCCTTTCACTCGTTTTTCAAACAACCAGATGAATTTCACTTGTGCTTGAATTGGCAAATAATTTGAATTGAACCATTTCAAGGCAGCACATCCTTTTCTCCACTCATTTATTCCTAAAATCGGTAACTGAACCCCTGGAATTACATAGCACCTTCTGCTCATTTTAATTCCAAAACCTAATCCATAATGCAATTGAGCGACTAACGGTTTATGGAAAGATTGGCCTTGAGAAATCGTTGCACCATTGTATTCCTTATTCCCATTAATCAATCGGAAATCAACATTCACACCTAAGCCATTATCGATAAAAAATTTCTTACTCAAATTGATGTTTTTGTGCAAGGTGAATCGACCATACAAATACCCGTTGTAATAATCTCCTTTGCCAGTTTCAGTAAGTGATAAATTGCCTAATGCATTGTAATAGTTGATAGTTGTGCTTTCCTTTCCTCCTAAATATTTGAAACCAATTCCCCAATCGTAATAAGAAACAAGAACCGTTTTTAACAACAAGGAAAGTTTTCCGCGCTTTTTTGGGAAATGAGCCAAACCAACTTCAGCAAAAAACCCAACTTTACCAGCAGGATCATAGGTGTAATCCATTGGTCTGCCAAGAAGATCTGTTGTTGAATAAGTGTTATTATTTGCATCTGACCGTGTTTTCATGAATGTTGGTCCGGCAGACAATTGCAATCCACAATACCGGTAATTTTTAAAATCTGCTTTACCAAACGTATCGCTACGACGCTTTCCAGGAGATAAATCTCTTTGTGCAAACAAACAACTCGAAAGTGCAACAAAAACAACTAATAATAAATTTTTCATGCGATTAATTTACAAATTAAAATTCTATTTACAAAGAGACAAAATCTTGTTCATTACCTCATCAGAATCCCATTTGGTTTCAATATTCTCCATCTCTAAAACCTCATCCATGATTTGACTTTGCACTTGTCCTTGCTTATAAGCAACACTGTAGCGAATGTTACTAAAAGTCACTTGCGAATATAGTGGCAACCATTTATCTGGGTATAACTCACTGAATTTCGCTTCTATTTTTTTGCGAAGTTGAAATCCGGGATCGGCAACAAAATCACGCATAACATAATAATTATCTAAAGAAAGATCTTGCAAAGCATCTCCATCTGCTTTTCTTTCTAAACTATATTCTTCAAAAATAGCTGGCCAATTCTCATTGTGTTTGATCATCAACTCGTGTAAAACAGTACAATCTTCAAATCCAGCATTCATTCCTTGTCCATAAAAAGGAACCGTTGCGTGTGCTGCGTCTCCCATCAAAGCTGTTTTTCCATGTGCCCATGGATGGCAACGAACAATTGCCAAGGATGACAGTGGATGGTCTTCCCATGCATCAGCAATATTCGGCATCATTTCATAGAAATCAGGGAATATTGTTTTGAAGAAATTGTTTACTGCCTCTTTAGATGTTAATGTGTTAAACGCATTTTCATCACCTTCATGTGGCATGAATAACGTACACGTAAATGATCCGTCTTCATTTGCTAAAGCAATCAACATAAAACGACCTCTCGGCCAAATGTGCAATGCTTTTTTATCCATTTGATAAGAACCATCAGGATTTGCTGGTAATAAGATTTCTCTGTATCCGTCGGCAATGAAGTTTTGACTGTATTGAAACCGATCTAATTTCTGCATAGAATTATATCGCACAGCAGAAAAAGCACCATCTGCTCCAAAAATCAAATCAGCTTTCGCTTCAACGTTTTCGCCTGTAAGATTGTTTGTTAAATAAACTATTCCATTTTTTAAATCCACCTTCTTACAATCGTGGTTGTAATGAATTGTTGCTTTTCCAAATTTCTCAGCAATATCCATCATCGTCGCATTTACTTTCCCACGAGAGACAGAATAAATTGCTTCATCTTCCTTGCCATATTGTTGATACGTCAGATTTCCTTTCAAATCGTGCATCATTCTCCCATACATTGGAAGTGCAATTTTCCTGATTTCATCGCCCACTCCAACGGCGTCTAATGCCTTCCAACCGCGTGTAGACAAGGCAAGATTAATAGATTTTCCAGCCGATATTTCAGCCTTACGAATATCTGGTCGACGTTCATAGATTGTTACTTTATAACCAGCTCGTGATAAATATACTGCCCATAGGGAACCAACTAATCCAGCTCCAACGATGATAACACTTTTATTGTTTTCCATTTTTTTAGATATTAGTATTTAAGACATTTAGACTTTAAGACAACAGAATTCAAATTATTTCATTGATTCTGTCTTTCATTTTAACGTCCTTACATCTTGATGTCTACTGTATTGCTTTTTCTAATAATTGCCCAAACCAATAACAATCCTCGTATGAATTGTATAAAGGTGCAGGAGCGATTCGGATTACATTTGGTTCTCTCCAATCTGCCACTACGCCTAGATCTGAAAGTGCATCAAACAATGCTTTTCCTTGACCTTTTGCCATTATTGACAATTGAGCACCTCGTTTTGTTTTGTCGCGCGGCGTTATTAATTCAAATGTACACCGGTCTTTATTCTTTTCTGAAATATCATCGATTACAAATTCCATAAAGGCTGTCATCAAATCTCGTTTCACACCGATTCGATCCATTCCAGCTTCTTCAAAAATATCGAGTGAAGCCAAATGTGCGGCCATTCCTAAAATTGGAGCATTGCTCAATTGCCATCCTTCCGCACCTTTCATCGGATTGAATCCTGGCTGCATTAAGAACCTCGTTTCTTTGTCATAACCCCACCAACCGGCAAAACGTGGTAGATCTGGATTGTATGAATGACGTTCATGAACAAACATTCCACTCACTCCACCTGGAGAAGAATTCAAATATTTATATCCACACCATGCAGCGAAATCAACTCCCCAATCGTGTAATTTTAAATTTATGTTCCCAGCAGCATGTGCCAAATCAAATCCTACAACAGCGCCAACTTTATGTCCTGCTTTTGTAATTGTTTCCATGTCAAATAATTGTCCAGTATAATAATTCACACCACCAATCATAACCAACGCTAATTCATCGCCCAATTCAGCAATTTTCGCTAAAACATCTTCTTCTCGAATCAATTGTTCTCCTTCTCTTGGAGCCACTTCAACCAAATGTTCAGCTACATCTAAACCGTGAAATTTCACTTGAGATTCTAATGCATATTGATCACTTGGAAAAGCTTTCGCTTCGCACAAAATTTTCGTTCTTTTTCCTTCTGGTCTGTAAAACGAAACCATCAATAAGTGAAGATTGGTTGTCAATGAATGCGTAATTACGACTTCAATTGGCAAAGCACCAACTACTTTCGCTGCTTTATTCGTCAAATTTTCGTGATATGCGAACCAAGGTTTTTTCGCTAAAAAATGCCCTTCAACACCATATTTCGCCCAAGCATCCAATTCTTCAATAATATAATCTCTCGTTGACTTTGGTTGCAGTCCCAATGAATTTCCTGTGAAATAACGCACGGTGTTTTCATGAAAATTTGGGAAATAGAACTTGTCTCTAAAGGATTTAAGTGGATCTTGCCCGTCTAATTGTTGGGCAAAATGTAATGTGTTTTCGAAATGTGTCATTGTAACCACTATTTAAAGGGAAATAAATTCAAAAAATATTAGTCAAAGATACTTATTCTTCATGGCTAGAAAATAACTTTTCAAAAAAGGATTCATGAAACTATGTTGATATCTTAACAGCTCATATTTTTATACCAATAACGCAAATATCATCAACTTGTTCGTGATTTCCTTTCCACGATTCAAAGAAATTCTCCATACCTGCAAGTTGATTTTCAATTGGTAATTCTGCCATGGACAGGATCAAATTTTTAAATCCTGATTTTTTCAGTTTTTTGCCCATTTGTCCGCCAAACTGATCTTGGTAGCCGTCAGAGAAAAGATATACCATATCTTCTTTTTCTAACAGGAAGCTATGATTGGTGAAATCGTGATGGTCTTCACTTCTTCCAATTGGTTGTTTATCCGGTTTAATCTCTATTAATTCCATTTCTTGAGGAGCACCATCAATTGAAATTACCTTGTGTTTTTGATTTCTATTTTTTACTACCCAAAGTGGATTATATGCTCCTGCCCACATCAATTCTTTGGAATTCGTTTCTGCATCAAAACGTAAACTTATTAAGGTGATATCCATTCCATC
The DNA here is from genome assembly GCA_041161265.1 of Bacteroidota bacterium. Taxonomy (GTDB): domain Bacteria; phylum Bacteroidota; class Bacteroidia; order Flavobacteriales_D; family Crocinitomicaceae; genus M0103. The sequence continues at coordinate 7,162 of JBEAUV010000070.1, forward strand.
TTTTGCAGAATCCTGTAACCCAAGTTCTTTGATAAATTTATTGTGCAATTCATTCAAAATTTCTGCTGGAGTTTGAATTTCACTTTTACTGATAATCTCATTTAAAAAAGCAATTCCCAGCATCGTTAAAAAACCGCCTGGAACCCCATGTCCAGTGCAATCAGCAGCAGCAACATATAACACTCCTTTTTTCTCTTGTGCCCAATAAAAATCGCCTGAGACAATATCTTTAGGACGATAAAAAATGAAATGCTCTGGAAGGTGCTCACTGACATGATTTTCTTCTTTTAATAAAGCCTGTTGAATGCGTTGTGCGTAGCGAATACTTTCTACAATTTCTTTGTTTCGTTGTTCCAACAACTGTTTTTGCTCATCAATTTGATCGTAAGCTGCTTTCAATTCAACTGTTTTTAAACGTTCAATTTCGGCTTCTTTCTTAATGTTTTCCAATTCGAATTGGAATTCAAGATCCTTTAAGCGCTGAATATTTGATTCGTTGTGAATCTCTTTAAATAACGCATGAAATTTCTTGTAATATTGGAGCGCTTCCAATGGATTATTTTCATTTTCTTTTATTTCAGACAATAAAAAATAGGCGTTTTTTTGTTCTTCCTTTGCACCAGTCTTTTCAGCTAGTTCCAACGCCAAATATCCGTATTCTAATGCTTTTTGATAGTTTTTAAACTCCTTGTGAAGTGTGCTTAATTGTAAATACGTTTCAGTCGTAAGTACATCATAGTTGATTTCAATTGACAATTCTAGGCTGTGAAGAAACGTCTTTTCTGAAAGTTCATATTCTCCTTCAATCAAAAACAATTTCCCGAGATTGTGATTTGCCCATGCTATTGAATCTGATGTCGAACCTGGATAATTGATGCAATCCAAAAACCATTTTTTAGCTTGAGGGTAATCTCCCATTTCCAAATAGGTTTCACCAATATTGTTCATTGAACCAGAAATATCATCGGCATTTCCCAATTTCATTCGAATTTTCAGACAATCTAAATTACATTCAAGTCGTTTTTGATGTTCTTTTTGAAACATGTATACCGCTCCAAGATTATTCAATGTATCTGCTTCCCCTCTTAGGTCGTTAGTCAATTGATAAAATTCCAATGCTTTCAACGAATGTTCCATCGACAAAGAAAATTCTGAAAATCTCCAATAGCAATAACCAAGAATTTTATGACAATCAGCAATTCCTTTTAAATCAGACTCTTGCGCACATCTTTCAAGGCTTTCTTTTGCCTCATGAAAAGAACCCCGCATATCGCTTCTTCTATTATTCCAAGCCACTTCTAAATCAACTATAACTTCACTTTCTGTCATAGAGTAAAGCTACTAATTTTATAACAATTCAGTGGCGTGATATTCATATTTGACGCTAATTTTTTCGAAGTAAAATTTTTTATTCCAAGCGTTTTTAAACAGATTCAATTACTTTTGTACTGTCAAAATATTCCGGAAAGTATGAAAATTCAACAAAGCATCAAACGATCAACTTCAGAAGCACTTTTTGAAACAGCAAAAACCTATTTTCCAGGAGGAGTAAATTCACCTGTCCGAGCTTTTAAATCGGTCGAAGGATCGCCACTTTTCATTAAAAAGGGCGATGGTTGTATTATTTGGGACGAAGATGACAATGAATTCATTGATTTTTGCTGCAGCTGGGGGCCACTTATTTTAGGTCACAATCATCCAGCCGTTTATGCTAAAATTGTTGCTGCATTGCAAAACGGTGCTAGTTTCGGAGCTCCAACTCGCTTAGAAAATGAATTGGCTGAATTGATTTTAGACCGTAATCCATTTATTGATAAAATTCGCTTTGTTAGTTCAGGGACTGAAGCTGTTATGTCGGCTTTACGCTTAGCTCGTGGATATACAGGAAAAGATAAAATTATCAAATTTGAAGGGTGTTATCATGGACATTCTGATTCTCTTTTGGTAAAAGCTGGTAGTGGGCTCGTAACACTTGGTGAATCTTCAAGTGCGGGTGTTCCTGCACATGTTGCAATGGATACGTTAGTTTTACCTTTGAATGATATTGAAGCATTGAAAAAATGTGTTGCAGAAAATAAAAACGAAATTGCCTGTGCGATTATTGAACCAATACCTGCTAACAATGGTTTGCTCTTGCAGGAAAAAACGTTCCTTTTGGCACTTCGTGAAATATGCACTGAAAATGGAATTTTGTTGTTTTTTGATGAGGTGATTTCTGGATTCAGAGTTGCTTTTTCAGGAGCTGCTGAATATTATGGAATTAAACCTGATATTGTTACTTACGGAAAAATAATTGGTGGTGGTTTACCTGTTGGAGCGTATGGTGCAAGTAAAGAAATCATGGCGTGTGTTTCTCCGGATGGACCCGTTTATCAAGCTGGAACTTTATCAGGGAATCCAGTTGCAATGGCTGCAGGAATTGCGCAATTAACAGAATGTGCCAAACCAGGATTTTATGAAGATCAAGCTGAAAGAACGAATCATTTTGTTTCAATCATCAACGCGCATGCAAAATCTAAAGGATATAACTTTGAATTGGTAACTGTTGGTTCAATTTTCTGGTTGTCATTTGATGGTAAGAAAAGCATTCACAAGGCGGATGAAATCAACCCAGACATGACAGGTTTTAAAAATTTACACCGAGAGCTTTTGAATCGTGGTGTTTATTTAGGTCCAAGTGGATATGAAGTTGGATTTGTTTCTGCAGCACATACAAAAGAAATTCTGGAGACAGCGGCAGGTATTTTCTGTGAAAGTTTGGATGAGATATTTTAAGAAATAACCACTTACAAAAAATTGAATTCAAAGAAATTCTTAAGTGCTTTTGTCCGCGTTTTCTGCGGGAAGTGATTTTTATTTTCTTCCAATTATTAATAAAATTGACTTAGAATATATTTTCAAAATTTAGTTTAATCATAATTTTTAGTCATTCTTCATATACTTTAAGTGAAGAAAAACTTTAAACTCTAACAAACTGTATTTTATTTATCACAAAGAAAAATAGGGAAAGGAATTCCAACAAAAACGCTATCAAAACATTATTTTAACTAAGTTCTTCGCACGATTTAGATGTTTGAAATGAGAATTAAAAACTTAGATTTTTAGTGTTTATTAAAGTTGATATTATTGCAAAATCAAATAACTCATATTTCATATTTCATAACTCGTAATTCTAAAGTAACTTTACACCATGATTTTATACAATGTCACCGTCAGTATTGATCCCTCTGTTTCTGAAGAATGGCTTTTTTGGATGCGAAAGACTCACATTCCAGAAGTGATGGCAACGGGCTGTTTTATTGAAAGTAGACTTTCACGTGTTCAAGGAGAAGAAGAGGGAGGCGTGACGTTTGCAATTACATATTTATCACCTAATCAAGAACTTTTAGACGAATATCAATCAAAACATGCTCCTTTACTTCAGAAAAGTCACTCAGAAAAATATATTGGAAAATTCGCTGCGTTTCGCACATTTTTACACGTTATAGAAGAATACAAATAGGATGAAGGTTAGAGCAAAAAAGCACCTTGGACAGCACTTTTTGATTGACAAAAATATCTGTCAAAAAATAGCAGATCAATATAAAAATCACCAAGGTTGTAATAAAGTATTGGAAATTGGACCTGGAACCGGAGCGCTTACGGAATATTTAGTGAAACGAAATGAGTTGGATCTGTATGTCATTGAAATAGATAGAGACTCAATCGCCTATTTGAATGAGCATTATCCGATGCTAGAAAACAAAATAATTGAACAGGACTTTTTGAAAATGGATTTGAAGAAAATTATGGGAGAACAACCTTTTGGTGTAGTTGGGAATTTTCCATACAATATTTCTACTCAAATACTTTTTAAATGTCTGGATTACCGAAACCAAATTCCTGAAATAATGGGAATGTTTCAAAAAGAAGTGGCCGAGCGAATTGCAGAAAAGCCTGGTTCTAAAAAGTACGGTATTATGAGCGTTATTTTTCAAGCGTTTTATGATATCGAATATTGCTTTACGGTTGATGAACATGTTTTTAATCCACCACCAAAAGTAAAATCGGGAGTTATTCGCTGTACACGAAACGAACGAGGTGCTTTGCCTTGTGACGAAAAACTATTCATTCAATTAGTAAAAATGAGTTTTAACCAACGTAGAAAGACCATTCGAAACTCGATAAAACAATTGATTAGTGGAACAGATTTCAATCACCCATTTCTAACTTTGCGACCTGAAAGGCTTTCTGTAGATGATTTCATTGAATTGACGTTGGCGGTTACTGATTTAAATAAATCAGGGCAAATTTCAGAATAGTACAAATAAATTTTAGTTTTTCTGAAAATTCACTTCTGAGCTTTTCCGATAGATTAATTTATTAAGACAAGAAGTTTCATTTTTTTTATCGACAGTGACACCACAATGGAGGCATATTATGCTTTAGAAATCAAGAAATTTTTAATTTATAGAAGCTCTTATGGTCAATAATAATATATTTCTTAAATTTAGAACAAGTCAAATATCTTTATTCAAACTCTATTAAAACAAATCCTTTTTCTACGACTTGATTCGCCTCAGCAAAAATTGCTTTTACCTTTCCAACGCCTTCAGCTTTGAGAATGTTTTCCATTTTCATCGCTTCCAAAGATAAAATTTCGTCACCAATATTCAATTCTTGACCAACAACAACTGAAACCTGAACGATGCGTCCTGGCATAGGTGCTTGTAATTCCTTTAATTTTCTAACTTTCGGAATGTCTAATCCTAAAGCTGAAATCAAATCATCTAATTCACCTTTTTTCTTTATTTCGAAAACACGATGGTTGATTTTAATCTTCAAAGAATTGTCTTCAGAGTTATCTTCTAACAACTCCCCAAAAAATTTCTGCCCTTTATATGTTAATGTAAAAAATTGATGATCGTCCCATTTTAAAACTGAACCATGCGAACCAATTACTTCTTTCCCATCAAAACTCCAAGTGTTGCTTACCATTTATCATGTAT
>JBEAUV010000071.1:0-12106 GCA_041161265.1 Bacteroidota bacterium
GTTAACCAATCTTCTTCCTTAAGTTGATCATTTTTCCAAAATGGAACTGTAGGGTAAGAAGTATATCTCGGACCAGCTACATTGTATTTTTCAATTATATTTTTGTTCATTAACTCAACGATGAAAAGCAAAAATAGAGTTAGTATTGACTGAAAAAAATGATTTTAATCAGCTTTCAATTTAATTAGATATATTCTTACCTTTACATTAGGTAATTTTATTCTGATCTTTTATATTTTTTTTTATGTTAGACAAATCTCATAAACATGTTTCTTGTGCAACTTGTGGAGCAAGAAAAGATTCATTATTTGGAAGTTTTTGTGATCATGAAGTTGAATTGACGAATGAACAAAAGTCGTGTACTTATTTTAAAAAAGGTCAGGCTATTTTTATTGAAGGAAGTTTTCCTAGAGGAGTTTATTGTCTTAATCAAGGTAAAGTAAAAGTTTTTACTAGAGGAGATGAGGGGAAAGAACAAATAATTCACATTGCCAAAGAAGGAGAGATAATTGGATTTCGAGCAATGTTTAGTGGTGAAGCATATAAAGTTTCTGCTCTAACACTTGAAGAATGCAATATTTGTTATATCGCTAAAGATGATTTCTTGAATATGATTGACACTAATCCTACTTTGAGAAACGGAATCATGAAAGAACTTTCCAAAGAATTAGGAGATAGAGCAGTGTTTATTACAAATATGGCACAGAAGTCAGTAAGAGAAAGATTAGCTTTCGCTTTAATGATATTGGGTGATATTTATGGCGATGAGCAAATTAACTTGACACGGGAAGACATGGCAAATTTTGTTGGTACTGCTACCGAAACGTTGATTCGCCTTTTAAAAGATTTCAAGGATGAGGGTATAATCGAAATTCATACCCGCAAACTCGAAATCTTAGATCAAGAAAAATTGATTCATTTGGCTGGTAAATAATACCATTATTACCATTTAGCATCAGGATATTTACTTGGTAGAAATTGCATTTCAGCCAAAATATACCCCATGTGTTCTGTGTGTTTGCCTTCTTTTCCGCCAGCTAATTGAAAATCATTTGATGGAATTTTTAAATGAGCCATGAAGAAAATTTCATTTATTTTTTGCATCCAATGATTTCTCACTTCATTTAAATCAACACCTTTTCCGGATTGACGCATTTGAAGATCTACTTCATTTTCTGTGAAAAATTCATTGGTATATTTCCATAATGTATTTACCGCATGCTGTGTTTTATCATTTGCAAGTTGGGTCCCATCACCTAAACGAATTAACCATTCAGAACTTCTTCTTAAATGATATGTGATTTCCTTTAATGATTTATACGCAATTGCAGACAGAAATTCATCTTTGCTTTTTGTTAAATCAGAATAGAAGTAGAAATGAAAAGCGTCCGTTAAAAATTGACGCACCATAATAAAAGCAAAATCGGTGTTCGGTTGTTCAACTAGTTGACTATTATAAAACTCATGTTCTCCTCTTCTATATGCTAAATCATCACCTGTTAATCCTTTTCCATCGATTCTAGCTGTTTCTTCTAAAATTGACTCTGCGATTCCGATTAAATCCAAAGCAACATTTGTATTTGCTAAATCTTCTTCTAAAAAAGGACCGTTACTTGAGTATTCGCTTAATCGATGACTTAATATTAACGCATTATCTGCAATCTGTAAGTAGTATTTTTTCTGTGCTTCCATACTTTTTTAATTACATGTTTTTCACACCTTCTGGCATCGTATAAAATGTTGGATGACGGTAAATTTTCTCATCTGCTGCTTCAAAGAAATATTCCCCTTCAGTAGCTGTTACTGCAACGATTTCTTTGCTTGGAACAACCCATAATGCTGTTCCTTCTCCTCTTCGAGTGTATACATCGCGTGCATTTTCAATTGCTAAGTTTTTATCAAAAGCATGAACGCTTCCTACATGTTTAAATGCTTGTCCCGGTTTCGTTTGAAGAAATACTTCCCATAATTCTCCTTGATTTTCTTTTGCTTCCATAATCTTTGTTTATCGTATTTCTGAAATTTTATAATTGTTATCTGAATAGGAAAAACTATCACCTACAACTTTCCCTTTAATTGAAGAATAAATAGGCGAATCAATAGAAATTCCAACAATTCTTTTCCCTTCAAATTCAAAAGGTATTGCCGCAAACCCAATTAGAAAATGAAATTTTTCTGTTGACACCAATGCTCCAGGAGAAGCCTCGTTTTTAGCTGAGAAATCCATATGAAGTAATGCGTCCAATTCAATTTGTGCTTTAACTAATTTTTGTTCAAACAGATTTTTCATTTCCAATGATTCTGATTGGTGTGATAAATCTTCTGGATCGATAGTATCTGTTTCATCAATGTCAACCATTGACAAACTAGAATCAATTTTTTCTTTTAATTCTGAAACCAATAGTTTTTGATTCTCAATTATCTTTTCTTGAAGTTTTTCTTTGTTCATAATTATGATTTATGTTTTTGTGCAGAGACAAGTGCTGTTTCTCGAACCCAAGCACCTTCTTTATGAGCACGAATATGGTGCTCTAATCGTTGTTGATTACAAGGTCCATTTCCCTTTACAACAGCCCAAAATTCTTCCCAATTAATATCACCATGTTTGTACGTTTCGTCATCCATTAATTGTAAATCTTTATCTGGCACCTTTAATCCAATCAATTCAGCTTGTGGGATAGTTTTATTAATGAATTTCTCTCGCAATTGATCGTTCGATTCACGCTTTATTTTCCATTTCATCGCAAGTGTAGAATGAGGAGAATCAGAATCATGAGGCCCAAACATCATTAACGCTGGCCACCACCATCTATTCAACGCATCTTGCGCCATTTGTTGTTGGTCTTTTGTTCCTTCCATCATTCGCCACATGATTTCATATCCTTGACGTTGGTGAAATGATTCTTCCTTGCAAATCTTTACCATTGCACGAGAATATGGACCATATGAAGTACGTTGTAAAGAAACTTGATTTGTTATGGCAGCGCCATCAACTAGCCAACCAATCGCACCCATATCTGCCCAGTTCAAAGCCGGATAATTAAAAACTGAAGCATATTTTGCTTTTCCCTCATGTAATGCTTGAATAAATTCTTCACGACTTACACCCAATGTTTCAGCAGCACTGTATAAGTATAAACCATGACCACCTTCATCTTGTATCTTAGCCAATAATATTTTCTTACTTCGCAAAGAAGGAGCTCTTGTTATCCAATTACCTTCAGGCTGCATGCCTATAACTTCTGAATGTGCATGCTGAGACATTTGACGAATCAAATTTTGACGATATTCCTCTGGCATCCAATCACGAGGTTCTATTTTAATTTCCGCATTGATTTTTGATTCGAAATCAGCGATTAATTGTTCGGTTGATGGGGCAACTATTTCCATTTACTTCTTTGTTTAGTTTTAAAGTCACTTAAAATTTTAACGACTAAAATATCTTAGCAAAGAAATTGAAATTGCTTAGGATGGAATATGATTTAATTCAATTGAAAACATGATTTAGGTCATGTATTTTGATGTGCCACTTTGGATGTTTAAAATATCGTGCTTTTTATTTTGTGAAAAATTTATTATGAACGTATATTTATACCCTGTCTTTTAAAAAGTGAATTAATTGGTTTTTCAAATATGGCAAGGTTAGAAATAAAGAATTCAACTATTCAAATGATTAATGAATCGTTAGGATATTTCTTAGAAAAGGAATTAATTGATGAGATAATAAAAACAGGACAATTAAATGAAGTTGCTACTGATGATGTTATTTTAAATGTTGGTGACAAAATGAAAATGATTCCAATCGTAATAAAAGGTTCAATAAAAATTTCACGCGAAAATGATAATGGTGACGAATTGTTACTTTATTATATTGAAGGTGGAGACACATGTGCGATGACATTACAATGTTGTGTAAGAAAGACGGCTAGTGAAATAAAAGCAACTTGTATGGAACCGTCACTTTTGTTAATGATTCCAATTGAAATGATGGAAAATTGGATGAATAAGTACAAATCTTGGAGAGAGTATATTTTACAAAGTTATCATACTAGATTAATGGAATTAATGGAGACCATAGATGCAATTGCATTCATGCGCCTAGATGAACGATTGAAAAAATACCTCAATGATCAGGCAAAATTACTTGGTAGTTTAGAGATACATCATACCCATCAGCAAATAGCTGAGGATTTACATTCTTCCAGGGTTGTAATTTCTCGATTGTTAAAGCAATTGGAAAATAAAGGCGAAATTGAAATCCATCGAAATAAAATTATTCTAGGTTCTATCTGAGAACTTTAGTTTTTCCTTATTTTTACAATTCTAAAAAAATGAATTATGTCAGAAATACTTATCATTACTGGATTACCTCGATCAGGTACATCCCTAATGATGCAAATTATAGATAAAACTGAAATTCCCATTTTATCTGATGGAAAAAGAGAAAAAGATATTAGTAATCCTGAAGGATACTATGAATTAGAGGCAGTTAAAGGGATTGTAAGAGATAATTCATTTTTAGACGAAGCCTTGGGTAAAGCATTGAAGATAGTTGCTCCATTACCAATGTTTTTAAACACTAAGCATAAGTATAGAGCTATTTTTATGAGACGTGAAATGGAGGAGATTTTGCGTTCACAAGAAGTTATGCTTCAAAAAGATCAAGAAAGTGAACGTGAAAAATTTAAAACAATTTATGAAGGGCATTTAAGTAAAACCTATAAATTCTTTGAGACGAATAATATTCCTTTTATTGATATAAACTATAATGAGTTGGTTAACACACCAGAAATAGAAATTGAGAAACTTGTTACTTTTTGTAGTTTTAAAAATGACCCGAAAGAATTAATTCAAATTGTAAAACCTGAGTTATATAGAAATAGAAAATGAAAAAGAACAAAGAAAATAAAGAGGTTGTAATTAATTCACAAGGATCTTTAGGTGTTTTAGCTTTGGGTGCAATCGGAATAATAAAATGGAGGGAAGCTATGAAAGCTGAGGTAGAAGCGGCAAAAACTGAGTTAAAATCAAAAAAATCACTTAAAACAAAAAAATAATGGCAAAGTCAGCAGTTAAAAAAGTTTTAGTGATTGGATGGGACGCAGCCGATTGGAAGACGATTGAACCATTAATGGCAGAGGGTAAAATGCCAGCATTAAAAAAATTAATGGAAGGTGGAGTATATGGAAGATTACAGACTTTGGATCCACCTCTTTCTCCTATGCTTTGGACATCAATTGCGACAGGCGTTAGAGCAGATAAACACGGTATTGGGGGGTTTATTGAACCGATTCCAGATGGTACGGGTCTCAGACCAGTAACAACAACTTCTAGGAAAGTAAAGGCAATTTGGAATATTCTGAATCAAGAAAAAAAGAAATGTAATGTAGTGACTTGGTGGCCGAGTAATCCTGCAGAACCGATCAATGGAGTAATGGTTTCTAATTTATTTCAACAAGCCAACAAGCCATTAGGCGAAGAGTGGCTAATGCCTACCGGTACAATTCATCCACCGGAAATGATAGATGAATTAAAAGATTTCAGAGTTCATCCAAGTGAAATAACTTTAACAATGATGGTTCCATTTATCCCAAATTTGGAAAAAGATAAGGAATTAAGGAAAGATAAGAGAACAACTGCAGTAATGAAGGTTTTGTCTCATGCTGCCACAGTTCATGCGGTTTCGACCCATTTAATGGAAAACACGGAATGGGATTTTATGGCTGTGTATCATGATGCAATTGATCATTTTAGTCACTTAGCGATGAAGTATCATCCACCACATAGAAAACATATCCCACAAGATGATTACGAAAATTTCAAAGGAGTAGTCGAGGCTGGATATCGTTTTCATGATATGATGTTGGAACGCACTATGTCTTTAATTGATGAAGACACAACCGTGATTTTAATTTCTGACCATGGCTTTCATTCTGACCATAAAAGACCATTAAGCATTCCTAATGAACCATCTGGACCGGCTGCAGAGCATAGTCCTTATGGCATATTAGTAATGAATGGACCTGGTATTAAGAAAGGAGGACAGCATGTTAGTGGGTCAAGTATTATTGATATAACACCAACATTACTGGCTTTATATGGCCTACCGGTTGGTAAGGATATGGAAGGCAAAGTGCTGTATCAATGTTTTGAAAATCCTGAACAAGCCGAATTTATTGAAAGTTGGGAAAAAGTCCCAGGAGATAGTGGACAGCATGATAAGGATATGATCGAAGATCCATGGGCTGCCCAAGAAGCACTAAAACAATTGGTAGAACTTGGTTATATAGAAGCACTTGAAGATGATAAACTAGTACAAGTCGAAAAAGCAAAAACGGAGAGTGAATATTATGTTGCTCGAAATATGATTAATGGTGGGAGAATAAAACCTGCAATTGAAATCTTAGATCGAATCTTTAATGAGACAAAAATAATACGATATGGTCAGCGGCTTGCAAACGGATATTTAACATCGAAAAAATACATCAAATGTGGAGAAGTAATATCACAACTTAGATTATTAGAGAAAGAATTGCTTGTTGAAAAGAAAAAAGAAAGGGAAGCAAAGAAATTAGAAAAGGAAACTGGTGAAAAGATTAAAGGTAAAAAAGTAGCGAGTGACCCTTTTGCAAATTCTGAAATGGAGGAGCCTTTGTATCTGGACTATTTAGAAGGACTTTTGTTGTTAGCGCTAAATAAACCAATGAAAGCTCAGCCTCTTTTAGAAAAAGTACAACGCAAAAACAAAAATAATTTAGATGTAGCACTAAACATTGCAAAGATTTTCAATATTAGAAAAAAATATGCAGAAGCTGAAAAGCAATTCATAAAAGCATTGGCAATTGATGATAGAAGTTCTGCTGCCCACTTTGGTTTAGGACTTTCTTATCTAAGAAGGAACATGCTAGAAGAAGCGTTAGAAGAATTTTTATTGGCATTAGACGAGAATTTTTATAAACCAAATTCGCATTATCATTTAGGTGAAACGTTGATGAGAATGAAAGATTATGAAAATGCGGCAAATGCATTTGAGGTGGTGATAAGATTATCACCTGGAATGACAAAAGCACATAAATGGTTATACGAAATTCATACTAAATACATTATCGATCCAATTAAAGCAGCAGCAGAAAATGAGTTTATAAAAAAGAACATAAAAGGTTCTGTTTATATTATAACTGGTTTGCAAGATGCAGGTACTCCATTAGTCATGAAAATGCTAGAAGATGGGGGAATGCCTATCTTATTTGATGAGGAAGAAACCGTAACAAAAAATGAAAAATTAGCTGCTTATGGATATAAAAAAGTTGCTAATCTTTCAAAAGATAGTGAATGGATTGAACTTGCAAACGACAAGGCACTCAAAGTATACGTTGAACATTTAAATTATTTACCTGCCCATTTTAATTATAAAGTTATTTTTGTAACGCGAGATATAGAAGATATCATTCAATATCAAGATTCTCAAAAAACAACAGGTAAGTCTGCTACAGCTTTGTCAATGAAAAAAGTTGCCGCTCTTCAAAATAGAATTTTTAAAGCTGAGGAGTGGATTGCATCTCAGCCAAATATAGAATTCTTGACGATTTCGTATAATGAATTAATTGAGCATCCCATTGAATCTGTTGAAATTATGTGTGAATTTATTGGAAAAGAACTAAATAATGCAGCGATGATAAAGTCGATTAAAAAAAATAAAGTAAAAACAGAATAAAATATTTTGAAAAAGAAATATTTTAAATTAAATTAGCAAAAAAATAGAAACATGAAAAAAAACTCTACTTTAAAGAACATTAATTTATCAAAATATACTGCAGTAGCAGGTGCTATTATAGCAACTGGAGCAGTAAATTCTCAAATCGTTTATACTGATGTTACTCCAGATGCTGTTATCGATAAGAATACAGTAGGTGGATTTCCTTTAGATTTTGATGGTGATGCTACTGTTGATCTTGGATTTGCAGTAATTTCTACAAATTCAGCTGGTACTTACAGTGGTATATCGTATGACTTTCAAGGTTCTTATGCTTTAGCAGGCGCACCTGTTGCAGGAAATGGAATTATGGGGACATCTGTTGCTACTGGAACAGGTACCACTGCGGGTATGTCTTTTACTCCTACAGTGATGAATGCTGGAGATGCTATTTTAACTGCAGCACCTGCTGTATTTGGAGGAGCGCCAATTACATCTAACGCTGCTGTATTAGGTTTTAGTTATTCTTTCAATATACCTGCTTACACTTCTTATAGTGCAGATGGTTTGGGTGGTGCTTTTATTGGTGCTGTTGACAAATTTATTGGTGCTAAATTTACTATTGGTGCTGCTGTACATTATGGATGGGTTCGTTTAGATGTTGCTGCTGATGCTTCTACAATCACAATTAAAGATCATGCATACAACACTGTTGCTGACGAAACAATGAATGCAGGACAAATGTTGAATTTGCAAAATGTTGCTATTGATAACAAGGTTTCTATTAAAACTCAATTGGATCAAGCAACTATCAATGTTACTCCAGATTTAATTGGGGGAACATTCTCAATTTTAAACATGGCTGGTCAAGAAGTAAAGTCTGTTGTAATTAGTGATATTAACACGACAATTACTTATGAAGGTTTGAAAACTGGAATCTATTTGCTTTCTGCAAACTTTGAGTCAGGTTCAACTAACAGAAAGATTTACGTTAAATAATCTAACGTTAAAATATTGAAAAGCGGATTCAGAAATGTTTCCGCTTTTTTTGTTAATGAGCATAAAAAAAGCCTTTCAAATTGAAAGGCTTTGTAATTTTATTAAGTTAGTTTAAATTGTTCTTCCTGGATAAACTTTTAATGCTTCTTCCAAACAAATAACTGCTTTTCGCAAAGATTCTTGATTCAAAACATAGGCAATTCTTGCTTCTTGTTGACCAGCACCTTTTGTTGAGTAAAAACCATTTGCTGGCGCCATCATTACCGTTTGACCTTCAAATTCAAAGTCTTCTAATAACCATTGACAGAATTTTTCTGCATCGTCAACAGGGAATTTGGCAACACAATAAAATGCACCACTTGGTTTTGGACAAAATACACCAGGAATTTTATTTAAACCTTCGATCATGATATTTCTACGTTGGACATATTCAGCAACAACATTGTCAAAATAGGATTGTGGTGTGTTCAATGCTGCTTCAGATGCAATTTGATCAATTGTTGGGGGAGAAAGTCGTGCTTGACCGAATTTCAATGCGGCAGCCATGATTTCTTTATTCTTTGTAATTAATGCACCAATTCGCGCTCCACACATTGAATAGCGTTTAGACACAGAATCAATCATGATGACATTCTCTTCTAATCCATCTAAGTTCATCACAGAAAATGGAATTGCCCCATCATAACAAAATTCTCTATAAACTTCGTCCGCAAATAAAATCAAATCGTGTTTTAAAACAATAGCACGTAGTTGCTCTAATTCTTCTTTAGAATATAAATATCCAGTTGGATTTCCAGGATTACAAATTACAATTGCTTTTGTTTTAGAAGTAATTTTTTTCTCTATTTCTTCCACAGGAGGTAAGGCGAAACCTGTTTCAATTGTTGAAGTAACTGGAACTACATTCAAACCAGCCATCACCGCAAATCCATTGTAATTTGCATAAAAAGGTTCTGGAATAATAACTTCATCACCTGGGTCACACGTAACCATAAACCCAAAAATCAATGCCTCTGAACCTCCTGTAGTAATCAAAATATCCTCAGGATTAACATTGATTCCCGTTTTTTTGTAATATGCAGATAAACCGTTTCTGTAACTTTCAAATCCAGCAGAATGACTGTATTCAATTACTTTACGGTCCATGTTTTTAATTGCATTCAAAGCAACTTCAGGAGTTTCAATATCAGGTTGTCCTATATTTAAATGGTATACAATTTTTCCTTTAGCCTTTGCTGTTTCAGCATAAGGAACCAATTTACGAATTGGTGAAGCAGGCATATCTATTGCCTTCTGGGATAATTTTGGCATCTTATTTTTTATTAGTGCTCAAATTTACGTCAAATGTTCAAATTGAGTAGATGTTTTGGTTTCTTTTTAGAACTTTATAGTATGAAAATGATAATGTTCTTCTTTTTGTTTTTTTGGTTTGTTCGTTGCACTTCTAATTCATCAAATCAACAATCATCGTATCAAGGGGATTTTTATTTTGTAGAGAAGAAAACAAGCGTTCAAGAATCAAAAGATTCTTTAGATATTTTGGTGCAAGAAAACTATATCGATTCTGTCTTATTATTAAATAATCTAATAGATGTTAATTCCGTAAATAGGGATATTTGGTTTGATATGAAATACTATTCGACCGATAATTTCATGCATATTAAATTGTATGAACGAATTAATCGACCCTTTTTACAAAAAGAAGTAGCCGATCGCTTGTCAAAATGTCAAGAATATTTGTGTTCAATTGATACAAGTTTACATTTATTTATTTATGATGCTTTGCGACCTGTTTCTGTCCAATGGAAAATTTGGAAAGCACTTGATACAATTCCAATAGGAGAAAGAGAGAAATACGCCTCCAATCCAATCAATAAAAGTGTACATAATTTCGGCGCAGCTGTAGATTTGACAATTTGTAATTCTAAAAGGGTTCCTTTAGATATGGGAGCAGGTTTTGACGAATTTAGAAAAATTGCTTATCCGAGTATGGAGAATTATTTTTTATCGCAAGGAGAGTTAACGATCCAACAAGTTGAAAACAGAAAACTATTAAGAAAGGTGATGAGATCTCAAGCGTTTAGAAATTTGCCTACTGAATGGTGGCATTTTAATGCGTGTTCCAGAGCAGATGCACTTATAAAATATCAGGTAATTGAAAATGAACCCTGATTATTTAATATGCATTTCGTTCACTCAAAGTAATTATTAATTTTTCTGAACCTTTTCAATTTTGATTATTGAATCATTAATTTCAAAAACAAATAAATACGTTCCTGATAGATAGTTTTCTAATGAGATTTTTATTGAATTCGAAACGTTACATTTTTTGATGAGTTTCCCATTCAAATCGGTGATTTTTAAGACACAATTGCTTATTTCTTTAGGTAATTCAATATGTAAAGTTCCTGCCGTTGGATTTGGATAAATTGTAATGAAATCCGCTTTAGAAAATTCGTTGATTTCAGCGACAAAATTAATATCAGTAATATTTGTCCCATTTTTATTTATTATCCAATTATTTGGATCAATCGCAACAACACTTGTAACTACACCAATATTTGGAATGAAATATTGATTTGAATTTCCAGAAATATCAAAACGAATAGTAGTATCGGATTGACTTGTTCTAGAAAACTTAATTTCTATAGGATTTGTAAAAGTTGGTGTTACACTTGGTTTCGATGCTATATGAGTAATCTCGAAATTCAAATCATTTCCAACTGCATTTCTTCTTGTTGAATAGGTTGGATAACCCTCACCAAAATACCATTCGTTGAACATGTTTGTGAAATCTAAACCACTTTCTGTCTCTAGAACGGCTTTAACATCCAATCCTTTTGCTACACTGTCGGCAAAGATTGCTTGATAGTTCTTTAAAGCTTGAAAGAATTGAGCATCGTTATTTACCATGAATCGTATAGTATGAACTATAGAAGAACCTTTATCATACGTTAAGCGCCCACTAAAAATTCTACTTTCATTCAAACTGTCCAAAACCCATACACTACCTCCGGGTGAAGTCATAACATTATCATGTACATCTAACATATATTGATTTTTTTCTAGGGGATATAAGTTTTCTACCATTAAATAATCGAGGTAAGACGCAAATCCTTCATTCACCCATATATCGGCCCAAGTTGCACAAGTGACGTGATCTCCAAACCACATGTGTCCTAATTCATGAGCAGTCAAACTTTTTTCAAAAAAACCTTGTGTCGTCATTGTTTGATGTTCCATTCCTCCAGAAACAGGAGCCATACAATGACCGTATTTTTCATCGTCAAATGGATATGGTCCAACTAAGGTTGCAAACAATTCAATGAAATCTGCTGTTTCGTCAATTTCAGCTTGGAAGTTTGGCAAAGTTGCAGGATTATCATAAATATAATTCTGAATAAGAACTGGACC
>JBEAUV010000072.1:0-12028 GCA_041161265.1 Bacteroidota bacterium
GGATTATTATGACTCTCACCGTTTTGGTAATTGGATCTTTGACGCTCGGTTGTCTTATAAGTTAACAGACCAACATAAATTAGCTATAATTGGCACAAATATTTTGAATAGAAGTTATTCACTTAGACCTTTAAAAATAGAGCCGCCTAGATCTATTATGATCCAATATACTTGGAGATTGGAAGGTAAGGATAAAAAGAAAATTACAAATTACTAGTTATAAAATCCTGAATCCAAAATTCCAAATTTTTAAGTATCTTCGCAAAGATTTTTGGTACCACATAGTGGAATAAAAAGGAATCCGGTTTGAATCCGGAACTGTATCTGCAGCTGTAATCACTGTAAGATCCCCTCAAAATGTCACTGTTCGTATAACGGATGGGAAGACGAGAAGGATTGGTGAAAGTCAGAATACTTGCCTAAATCATTTTTTAATGAAGACTTCAGATAAAAGTCCGATTTAGTGTTCGCTATTCTAGACCAGCGAGTGTTATTTCTCTTAACTGATTTCTTCTTTTTTATTAATTATTTTATATTAAAAAAAAATGAAGAAGATTTACACTTTGGTGGCTACAGCCCTTGTATGTAGTAATTTGACCGCACAAACAGTTATTGATTTTGAAAATGTTGTTTTGAATCCAGAAACCTACGACAACGGTTATGCAGGTTCAAGTAATTTCCAAATGGCTGGATTTACTTTTTCAAACTTTTATGACGCGGTATGGGGGTCTTGGAATGGGTTTTCAATTTCAAATATTACAAATAATACAACGGCTGGTTGGGGAAATCAATACAGCGCCTTTCCAGGTTCAGGAAGAAATTCAACAAATTATGGTGTTTATTATCCTGAAGGAAGTATTCAAGGTAATTCCTCCTTAGCAATTGATTCATTTTTCATTTCAAATACTACTTATGCTGCAATCTCCATGAGAGATGGTGATGGTATTGGAAAACAATTTGGTTCAATATACGCAGGAGATGGAACAACTGTTGACGGAACAAATGGTGAAGATTTTTATAGAGTTTGGGTGATTGCTGAAGGATACAGTGGGGTTAAAGATTCTGTTGAAATATATTTAGCGGATTATAGATTTGCAGATAATTCGCAAGATTACATTGTCGATAGTTGGATAAAAGTGGATTTGTCAACTTTTGGAATATATCCTTATTTAATTTCCTTTAGAATTGAATCTTCAGATGTTGGCGCATGGGGAATTAATACACCCACATATTTTGCAATTGATGATGTTTATAAATCTCCAATTCAGGGAATAGCTGAAAATACTATTTTAACTATGGATGTTTATCCTAATCCAGTTCAAGATTTACTAACCGTGAAAGGAGAAAATGGTATCTTAACGTTAAAAGATATTAATGGAAAAACTATTCTTTCTGAAGATCATTTCGGCATTTCTATCTTGAATTTTGAAGAATTTCCTGCTGGAATTTACTTTCTAGAATTGATTAATTCTAATGGAATAGCAGTACAGAAAATAATCAAATAAGAAAAAATGGGCAATCTGCGGGTTGCCCACTTTCATGTTGAAAAAACTACTTTATATATTACTTTTTCTAATTCCTCAGCTGACATTTGCGCAGGTGTCTGAAAAGAATTTGCAAGAAATTAAAGTCTCTGAAAGTATTAGGAAATTCGTTACTAGAATTCCAATAATCAAAAGATCTGAGATTCAAGAATTGCAAGTTGAAGACGTTGGTCAATTATTACAGAAATTTGCTGGTATCAACATGAAATCGTATGGTGGATTAGGTGGTTTGAAAACCATTTCTGTGCGGGGATTAGGAAGTCAACATACTGGAATTGTTGTAGACGGTTTTACAATCAGTAATACACAAACAGGGCAAGTTAATCTTGGCCAAATTCAAACCGAAAATATTGAATCTATAAGTTTGGTGACTGGTGGGCAAAAAAACGTATTAGTTCCAACCTCAGCGCAAGTTGCAGGAAGTGTTGTTTACATTGAAACATTTGAAAATTCCTTTTCTACTGAAAAACATAAAGTTCGATTTGCCTCAAAACTAGGTTCTTTTGGTCAATTTGATAATTATTTGTCTTATAAGTATAGCCTCAATAAAATGTTTATCAGTGCTTTTGGAAAATACCGATTTGCGGATGGAGTTTATCCATATTCCTTTCAAAATGGTCAAACGACTTATTCTGGAAAACGCAATAACAATCATTTTCAAGATGCTTATGGAGGATTGTCTTTTGGCTATAGGACTTCAGAAAATGGTGTTCTTTCAATAAATTTTCAATCCGATAAGAGCAATCAAGAATTACCTGGAGCAGTTATTTTGTATAGTGATAATAGCTTTCAAACTTTACAAACAACCAACAATCGTTTGCAATTAGCATATTCTCATTTTTTCAAGAAATGGAGTTTTAGAATTTTCTCTAATGGTTCAATGGGACAAATAAATTATACCGATTCTTCTTTTCTCAATACTGCCGGTGGATTGTTCTCAAATTATCAAAATGATCAACTTCAATTTGGAGTAAATACCCACCATAAATTATCAGAAAGATTGAATTTGTTTTTTGGTACAGAAGAACTGATGAGTAAATTAAAATCGGATAATTCTGTTTTTGGAATACCAGTGAGATGGCACAATTTCTCAGTTTTAGGAATGAAATTGAATTTAAAGCCGTTAAGTATTACGGGGCAATTGTCATCTCAATTCGTTCAAGATTTAAATGATACATTAATCATTCCAAGCGTTTTCAAAATGAACCCTTTTATTCAAATTGAGTCGAAAGAATTGATTCAAAATTTGAATTTCAGCACTTTTGCTTTTTATCGGAATTCATTCAGAATGCCTTCTTTTAATGAACTTTATTACAATTCAATAGGGAATAACAAATTGAAACCTGAAGAAGCAAATCAATTGTCGTTGGGGTTTGTTTTGAATCCAAAAATTAGAAGGCTTTCAATTGTGAGTCGTACGAATTGTTATTTCAATCAAGTTCGAAATAAAATCGTAGCTATTCCAACCAAAAACTTATTTGTGTGGTCGATGCAAAATGTGGGGAAAGTAAATGTTCTAGGCGCAGAATCGACGTTAGAATTGGTTTGTAAATTCAATGATAAATGGAATGTAAATAGTGCTTTAAATTACACGATACAAATAGCAACAGATATTACTGAACGCAGTACACCAACTTTTGGACATCAAGTCGCATATATTCCGAAACACACATTCAATGCTGATATTTCTGTCAAAAGGAAAAACACGGGTTTTAGATGGAGTATTTTCGGAAATTCTTTGCGATATTCTCTAAATGAAAACATTTCAGCGAATGAAGTTGCTGGTTTTGTGATTTCAGATGCATCACTATTCACTTCCTTCAAGTTGAAAAAGCATGATGTTAGAATTCAGTTTTCATGTAAAAACATCTTCAATTCTTCTTATTCAATTGTCCGGTATTATGTGATGCCAGGAAGGAATTACTTAATCTCACTCAATTATGCGCTTAATTAGTCTTATCGGAATTGTTATACTGGTTATCTCTTGTAAAAAGGAAAAACCTACTCCAGAAGTCGTTTCGACTTTGGATAACGGAATGCTTGTTCTTTGTGAGGGACTTTTTCAGCAAAATAATGCTTCACTTTCTTGGGTAAACATGTCAAATGATGAGGTAAATACGGATTTTTTTAATTCAAAAAATGGCCGATTATTGGGCGATACAGGAAACGACATGCAAATTTATGGTAGTAAAATCTACATCGTTGTAAATAATTCAAATACAATTGAAGTGCTTTCAAAATCAACAGGAATAAGTGTTAAACAAATTTCAATGATGAATGGGAGCATTGGAAAACAACCAAGATCAATTGCATTTTCTGGTTCAAAAGCGTTTATCACATGTTATGATGGGTTTGTTGATGTGCTTGACACGAATAGTTTGACAATTACCCAACGCATACAAGTTGGCTCAAATCCTGAAGATTTAACAGTTTCAAACGGAAAATTATTTGTTTCCAATTCTGGCGGTTTGAATTCTCCAAATCTTGATTCCACTGTTTCAATCATCAATCTTACAACATTACAAGAAATTACAAGGATTACAGTTGGCAAGAATCCAGGTTCTATAGAGGTTGATAGTCAAGGAGATGTTTATGTAATTGCCCGTGGAAATTATGGAACGATTCCTTCTCGAATGGTTAAAATTAACCCCGTTTCTAACACTGTTGATCAAACATTTTCCTTTGATGCTTCTGGAATAGAACGAATGAACGATTATTTCTTAGTGTCGTTTTACAATTATTCGAATCAATCCAGTGAAATACATTTATTTAATACAGTTACCGAATCAATTGAAAATAATTCATTCATTAACACAAATTCAATTACAACACTTTATGGAGTGAAATACAATCCAGTTTCGGATAAAATCTATTGTTTAGATGCGATGAGTTATACGAATACTGGATATGTCAGACAATTCTCCTCAACAGGTATTTTAGAAAAAAGCTTTAATGTTGGATTGAATCCAAGTAAAATCATTTTTTATGAATAAAGTCTGTGTGTTCATTCTTCTTCTTTTTAACTTCATTTCATTTGGACAAACTTTTGATGAGCCAGCAGGTCAAATTGGGTCATTAGCAATTCATAAAGATTCTTCTGTGATTGTGAATTGGGCAAATGGAATTCAAGTTTCAAGAGGCTATTTGAATATTTCAAATCCTAGTTTGGGGGTTGTAGGATTTGGATTAGAGCAAGATGCATTTGGGCAAGCAGAAGGAGATGGGACAAGTGTCGTTTCGTTGGGAGATGGGGGAACAGCTGTGCTCACATTTTCAAATGCAATAATGAATTTGGCAGGACCAGATTTTTCTGTTTTCGAAAATGGATTTACGGATGATTACATGGAATTTGCTCATGTGGAAGTCAGCTCTGATGGCGTGAATTATTTTCGATTTCCATCGATCAGTGAGATTCCACTAACTATTCAAACAGATAATTTCTCATTTGTCGATTGCCGTTATGTTTATAATCTCGCAGGGAAATACCGCCAAGGTTATGGTGTTCCATTTGATTTGGAAGAGTTAGTAGGGATTGCTAATTTGGATATAAATGCAATTACGCATATAAAATTAATTGATGTAATAGGAAGTATAGATGCACAATTTGGTTCAACGGACAATTCAGGCTATTTAATCAATGATCCTTATCCTACTGAGTTTGATTCCGGTGGATTTGATTTGGATGCCGTAGCAGTGATTAATGAGGCTCCAGCAAATATAATTGAATCGGATATGAATTTTTCTGTTTCACCTAATCCAACAACTGGAATTATTCAAATTATTTCAAACGAACAAGGAGTAATAAGATTTTACAATGTTATAGGTGTATTGCAAGGTGAACAAGAAACCATAGGTTATTTAGAAACAGATTTAAGAAGTTTGAATGAAAAAATCATTTTCGTTCAATTCACTTCAAAAAATAGTAGTTCAAGTCAACGGCTTATTCTTCTGAATTAATATCTTATTAACTAAAAATTCATGGATTAAAAAATCAACTAATCTATTTCTCATAACAAAAAAAAAACGCTAAACTTAAGTGTTCAGCGCCTTTAATTTAGTTTTTACTTTACTATTTCAATTCCTTATATGTTTTAGTAACAATAGTTTTAAATTCAGTCATTTTGAATTTATTTTCATTGATACCGTCATATTCTTTGATGATGTTTCCATTCCATAAATAAAAAACACCTGGTGTATCTTTGGTTGATCCCAAACTTTTCCAAAATGCTGCAATATCTGCAATTTGATAAGGATATTTACCTCCAGCAAAAGTGAAGAAATCAGGAATTAATTCAGGTTCTTCGTCCATAAATACAATTTTAATTTCTGGAAAATCTGCAACTTGTTTTTTCAATTGTGTAAGTTCTTTTGCAGTTTCCTTACAATGATCACAACCCGGTGCGAAAAAGCATAAAATCTTTTTTCCTTTATCAATATCAGCGAAGAAATTATTAAAGCCCGACTTTTTCTTTTTAGGTTCGTCAACTTTAGGGACTACTTCTTCTACTTTTATTTCTTTGACTTGGGTATTGTCTATAACTGTCACTGCAACTGTGTCTATTGGAGCAGTTGAATTATCATCAGCTTCATTCAATCCAATTTCAGGTTGATCTTGCACTGCTGTTTGAACCTTTCTTAAGGGGCCTACAAGGTAAACAGCCAAAATACTGGCAAAAGTAATAGATGTTAGAAAGGAAAAATTCATTTTATCTTTTATTTTATCTGATTTAACATATAACAATCCAATCAATCCCATAGCAATGATGTTTTTAATCAATGCTTGTAAAGGCGACATTGGCAATAATGATCCAAAACAACCACAATTTCCTGCGTTTCCGTTAGCGAGTATATCGTAGGACAAATGTGCAGAAAAAATAAATAGAATTAAAAAAGACATCGGTAAAACCAATCTTCTATAATAATGTGCTTGTAGTAATAAAATACCTAATGCTAATTCACAACCGATCAAGGTTCGTGAGAAATAAGCGGCTGTAACTTCGCTAAATCCCATTGGTAATAACTGTTTTATCTCAAACGTAGTTAATGCAAAATAAGGTGACGGATATAATTTTGCAACTGCCGATAAGAGAAACAAAAAAGACAAAATAAGTCTTAAGGACAAAGTCAAATTTTTATTAAGTGCTTTTGTTGAGCTCATTTTATTCCTATTTAATGGTTTATTATTTTTCTAAAAGTAATTCATCCATTTGAATTATTCAAATTCATTCAATCGAACAAGGAGTAATTGGATTTTACAATGATATAGGTGAATTGTTGGATGAACACGAAACCACATGTTTTTTAGAAACCGATCTAAGATGTTTATATTAAAAAATCATTTTCGTGAAACTCACCACCAAAAAAGGTATTTCATGCCAACGGCTTATTCTTCTGAATTAATTTCATTATTGGTTAAAAAATCTGTCCACAAATTATCACGAATTATCACGAATTCAAATTTGTGGAAATTCGTGTAATTTGTGGACAAAAAAAGACATTTTTCAAGAACATAGATAGTGTATCAAAGCAACTTATTTGATTTAAAATCATTAGCTTTAAACTATGAACGATTTTTTATCACCTGAATTTTGGAGTAAACGTTACCAGGAAAATCAAACTGGGTGGGATTTGAAACAAGTATCTCCTCCAATTAAAGAATATGTTGATCAACTAACCGATAAAGAATTACAGATTTTAATTCCTGGCTGTGGATTAGGTTATGAAGGAGAATACCTTTTCGAAAAAGGCTTTACCAAAGTGCATTTATTGGATTTTTCTGAAGAACCTATTTTAGAATTCCAAAAACGTAATCCAACATTTCCTGTTTCACAATTACATACAGGTGATTTTTTTACACACGAAGGAAACTATGATTTGATTCTCGAACAAACGCTTTTTTGTGCAATTGATCCCAAATTAAGAGCAAAATATGCTAAAAATGCGAGTTCACTTTTAAAACCAGGTGGCAAATTGGTCGGCGTATTTTTTAACCGTGATTTTGAAGGAGGTCCGCCTTTCGGAGGAAACACAGCAGAATATCTTACTTATTTCAAAGATTATTTTTCAGAAATAACCATGGAACCATGTCATAATTCAGTTGAACCCCGAAAAGATTCAGAGGTCTTTGTGAAATTTGTGAAGTGATTTACTTCTCAGAAATTCGTTTAAACTTGATGTTCAGTGCCTGTTCTATTTGACGAATTCTTCTTGTTTCTTTTGCGTCAATAATACTCAATGAAACTCCTTTTTTACCTGCACGAGCTGTTCTACCGCTTCGGTGCGTGTAATACTCTAGTTTTTCGGGTAAATTGTAGTGCACAACAAAACATAAATCGTCAACATCAATTCCTCTCGCAGAAACATCCGTTGTAACTAACAATTGAATCTTATGTTTTTTGAAAGCCCTCATCGCTTTTTCACGCTCACGTTGCTGTAAATCACCGTGAATTGCATCAGCAACAAAGTTTTTACTCAGTAATTTATTTACCAAATCTTGCGTGTCTGTTTTTGTTCGACAGAAAATAATTCCACTATCGCCGCCTTGGACATTTAAGAATTGAACTAAGCTTTCAAATTTGTGGCGAGGATCACATGTTAGAAATTGGTGTTCAATCGAAGAATTTACGATGTTGCGCTTATTGATTTCAACTTTGTAAGCGTCGGTATCCATGTATTTCCCAATGATTGCTTTCAAATTTTCAGGAATCGTGGCTGAAAATAGCCATGTATTTCTGCTTCCAGTTGTGTGTTTTAAGATGTTTTCCAATTCATCTTTAAATCCCATACTCAACATTTCATCAGCCTCGTCAAGCACAATTGTTTCAACTTGACTTAAATCAATTGCTTTTCTGTCCAATAAATCAATCAAACGCCCGGGTGTGGCAACAACAATATGTGTTGGTCTGCTCAATGCACGAATTTGGTCTTCAATTTTCTCACCACCATAAACTGATTCGATGAAAATTTTATTGGAGAATTTCGTCAGTTTAAAAAGCTGTTTGGCAATTTGTTGACATAATTCCCTTGTTGGTGAAAGAATCAATGCTTGAATACGGCTATCATTGTTATCAATTGCTTGTAAAAGTGGAATTCCAAAAGCTATTGTTTTACCAGTACCGGTTTGTGCTTGACCAATAAAATCTGTTCGATCTTCAATCAAAAATGGAATTGCTTTTTCTTGAATTTCTGTGGGTGTTTCAATATTTATTTCTTTAAGTGCTTTAATGAATTCATCTTTTACACCTAATTCTTTGTATGTTTTCAAAATTGGAAATTTTATTTAAAGAAGCAAAGGTAATTCAATTGAAGCAACTCTGGAAAGTTATTTGCTTTTTGAAATTCATAGAACTTAGATTAATAACAATTAACAAATAAAAAGCATTTAAGAAATGGATATTATAATCAAAGGCTTTACTTTTGACTGTGTTAAAAATTTGTCGTTTTTTATTTTGTTACCTTGTATTGTTTTGGCAATTATCTATTTCTATATACGGTCAAACGAGTCAAAACAATACGAACATAAGTCAAAATCCCAATCCTCATATTTTATTCAAAAAAAGTGAAATTCAGCAATTTGGTTTCGATGAATATTTATATCCTGAATGGTCAAAATACTATGATACGTTAGAAACTGAGGAATTAAAGGATTACAAAATTTGCTATAAATCTGTTGGTTATAAAATTGCTGATAATGTTGATGCAATTATTCAAAACATTAATGATTTCGAAATTGAAAAACTTGATTTTGTCATTAATGGAAAGACTGAAAAAATTCGATTTACCCAGAAAAACGATAGTACGTTAACGTTGTTTTTGCCTCGAATGGCTTTTAAATATTATGTGTCAGCCAAATACGATGGTAAAAAAATCGGGCAATTGAATGTAGTTGTTTATGCACAGAAAACGGAAAATGTGATTGTTGTTCCTTTGATGGACACGAAGTTAAACCGAGATAGTCTAGAACTATATATAAATTCTATTTTTTCCCAAGCAAATGTTTATCTAAAGGTTCGTATAAATCCCATTGTGAAATTAAAGGAAGTCGACTTAGAAGAATTGTATGACAATCCAAGTCCTACAAACGACCGTTTCACAAATCAAATGCGAGAATTTCGTGATGCTTATTTTGAAACATATCCTAACGCTGATAAAAATGCATATTATATTTTTATAATTCCGGGTTTTGTAAATCCTAAAATCAATGGATTTATGGTTCAGAATAAAGCTGTAGGTTTTATAAAGAATGGTGAACGACATAAAATGGAAATCGCTATTGCACGTCAATTGGGGTTTGGAGTTGGTGCTTTACAAAATAGTTGGTTGGATAAAGGTCCAAGGCATAATTCTACGAGAAATTTAATGGATGAGAATGGTGGAATTGAACTTAACCACTTTCAATGGGAAAATTTGAGACATAGTTGCCATAGCTATTCGTTCTTTGATAATTATGAAGACGTTAAAACAAATAGTGGTTTAGTGGCCTATTATTTTTGGGAAGAGGATGGAAAGGGCAATATTCTTATGAAAAATAACGATTTTTTACTTTCGTTAAAAAGACCATACAAGAAAAATTTTGTGTCTTATCATTTAAATATTAATGATTTCTTTTTCCAAATTCGTTTCAAAATTGGTGATTATTTAATTTGTCTATGGCACATTATTTCTTTTCTAATTATTTTGATTGGCTCTTTTCTTTTGCGTAAGAGGTTCAATAAATTTCTTGTAGTTAAAATGAAAAATCCAAGATTCTGGAAATTTCTAGCTCGATTGGGATTTATTGCTGCTGGAGTCCTTGTGTATTTTTTAACTTTTCTACTGATCAATAAGGGCTATGAGCAGTTTGAAGTTAAGGTAGGGATTCTTCAGGATTTAAAAGGTCAAACCTTTAAACAAGCGAAACAAACAATTTTAACAAATGAAAATCTGAAATTTAAGAATCAAAGCGGTCTGTCTTCGGAAATGTTGATTAAACGAAAGGATAATTGGTTTGTTAAAAGGAAGAAAAAAGTACTTTACTTCGAATTGAGACAAGATGAAAAATCGAATTGGAATCGATGTAAGTATGTTTCTGATAGTGACAGTTTAATTCTCTCCAATTTTGATTTTAGACATATTGCTCAAAGTCATTATTTTGTTGTCAATTATATTAAAAATGATGGAACCATTATCGACCAAAAGGTATACAACCACTTGGGTAATGATTTAACGACCAAAATGAATTTATCAGACCCAGCAAAACGTATTTTGCTATTCGTAAATGGATACAGACCAACGTCAATGGGTAATACATTTGAAGATAACTTTAAAGATATTTTAGAAAAAGGGTTAGAGTATTCGAATTCCAGCAATATGATCTATAATTTTGACCGTTATGATTACTGGAGACCATGGCAAGAAATTGATTTATTATTTCAAAAAAGAATCAATCCAAGTGAAACATATTATGCAGATGGACATTTTTCAGTGAGTACATCGAATCATAAAAGTTTGATTAATTTTTCTTCTACTTCTTCTATTTATCCTAAAAGATGTTCTAATAAAAAGAAGCATGTTTGCTATTATACAAAGGTTTCTAGTTCTGGGATATTTTCCTCTAAGACAATTAAAACTGTTGAATTACACAAAGTTAAACCTAATAAAGATGGTTTCCGTGAACGGCGTGAAAATGGCAGAACAGCAGGGAAAAATTTATTATTGTTGTTTAATGAATTACCAAATAAATCTGTCAATGACACTTTATACGTTGTTGCTCATAGTATGGGATATGCCTATTCATTAGGTATAATTGAGGTATTAAGAGGTAGAATAAATTTTGGTGGATTTTATATTTTGGCTCCCGAAAATGCAAGTTGCGGGGATGTTATTTTAACAGAATGGAAGGAAATTTGGCAATATGGTAGTAAATTTCAGTTAAAAGGTGGTGATGCACCTTGTTTATTAGATGGAGTGGCTCCACAAACGAAAGTTGGGGGACTACCAAATAAGAATCGTGCCTATATTCCTTCCCAATATTATAAAAAGAAAGGTTTTTTTGATTCACATTTTGTTGGTTATTACACTTGGGTTTTCGATATCCAAAAGGGAAAAGCTGGCAATATTACTCAACGTTAGAGGTTGTTGAGTGACATCTTTATCCACGAATTCCACAAATTTCAAAGGATTCAAATTTGTGGAAATTAGTGTAATTTGTGGACAAAAAAATATATTTAGATTCAACAAGAAGAAAAAGAATTAAATCAAATTTCACGTTGATTTTCGATATCCAAAAAGGAAAAACTGGCAATATTACTCAACGTTAGAGGTTGTTGAGTCTTCGTTTTCTATAAACTCTTCGTTACAATCTCTACATTTATTTACAACCTTATAGTGAAGTGGGTAAGTTGATGTAAAAAGTGAAGTAAAAGCAGCTAAAAACCCTTTAACACCTTTCATTGATTTGTAGTTAGAAATAACATTCTGAGAATTACAATTCGGACATATTGCAA
>JBEAUV010000073.1:0-11922 GCA_041161265.1 Bacteroidota bacterium
GAGAACACGTATTTGCAGAAGCAACACTCACTAATGCATAAGTATATGTTGCAGCTGTGCCTGTTGGTACTGATACGGTTGCAGTATTACCAACAGATGTTACTGTTTGGTTGGCACCGCCGTTAAGCGTATAAGTAAAGGTGTATGGAGCAGTTGCTCCTGCACCTGTAAATGTAATTGTTTGAGCTGGTGCTCCTTGACAAACAGTCACTGTTCCTGCAATTATTGCTGTCGGTAATGGATTAACAGTTACAGTCATCTCATCTGTTCCAGTACAACCTGCAGCATCTGTTCCATTTACTGTGTATGTAGTCGTTGTGCCAGGTGTGAATGTTACTGATGCGCCAGTCGTTGCACTAATAAATGTTGCTGGTGACCATAAATATGTAACTCCACCTGTTGCTGTAATTGTTATCGGTGTTCCAACACAAGTCGTTAAATTAACACCCGCATTGATTGGAGCTGAAGGCGTAACTGTTACTGTTAAAGGAGATGATGATGTACAACCAAGTGAAGTACCTGTTACAGTATACGTTGTGGTTGTTCCATTTACAAAATTCACACTCGATCCTGTTGTTGCACTTAAATATGTTGCTGGTGACCAAGTATATGTCGTTGCTCCAGAAGCTGTTAAGGCAACAGTTCCTCCTGTACAAATTGATTCATTAGTTGTACCAACAACTGGTATTGGATTAACTGTAACTGTAGAAATAGCAGTGTTTATACAGCCTGCAAGAGAAGTACCAGTTACAGTATATGGCCCTGATGCAGCTGGGACAAAGGCAGTTCCATTTGTGACACCATTATCCCAAGAGTAAGTATTAGCGCCACCACCAGAAAGAGTAACAGATGCACCAGCACAAACTGTTGGACTATTAGCTGTTACAATTGGTAATGGGTTAACAGTTACTGTACCAGACGCAGTGCCAGTACAAAGTGTTGAAGTATTAGTAATTATTACGCTATAGTTTCCTGCAACTGTTGTAGTAAAAGAAGCCGTATTACCTGGGTTTGTAACCCCTCCAGGCACAGTCCAAGCATATGAATAAATTGGTCCAACTGTACCAGGTGTTGCTGTAACTGTAGCAGTGGCATTAGAGCAAATTGTTGGACTGTTTACGATTACTGTTGGTAATGGATTTATTGTAATCACAAAAGTTGCAGTACAAACAGGTCCAGGAACAGCAGGAGTTGTATAAGTTATGGTATAAGTGCCAGCAGTAGATGTTGTTAAGTTAATTACTCCAGTTGCTGAACTAACAAAAACAAGTCCTGCAGTTGAAGTATATGTTCCTCCAGCAACTCCAACAACTGTTGGAGAAGGGTTCGCACCATTTTTACAATAAGTAGCAGATGGATAAGATAAAGTTGGTGGACCTGTAAATGTTCCAGTAACAGTTTTTGGACAACCATTTGCGTCTTGAACTTGGAAAGTAAATACTTGACCAGCAGTAAGCCCATTGATTACAATAGTTCCCCCGTTAGCACATGTTGTGTTTCCAAAACTAGCATTTGCAGGCGTTAATGAACCTGGCACTGTAGTAAATGAAGAACCATTAACAGCGGGTAAACCACCAGTAATTGTTGCAGTTACAGCAGTACAATTTTGTACAAAAGGGGATGTGATTTGTGGTAAATATTGAACAGCATATGGTGTACCAAGGTCATAACATGGAACAGTTGTGTTCACATAACTATAGTAACCACCTACAATAGAATACATTGTTATTGGTACGTAGTAAATCGTATTATTTGTAAATGTTCCAGGAGCGAATGCATTTAACATTCCTTGGTCATTTAAATCATTTAAGTCAAAATCACTTACTATTCCAAGTAAACATGGGTCGTCTGCCACATCTTGAGTTGCAGTAGGTACCAAACCAATAGTTGGTGGACAAGAATAAATCAACCAAGAAACACCTGGGTCATAAGTTGGGCCAGGAGGGTTAGTAGCAATAGCAGGGTCAACCCAATCATTATTGGTTTGAATATCAATAACATCACCATAGCATAAAACGTAATTATTATTACTTATACCAATAATATCAGCTGTATAAGTGCCAATTTGAGCAGCACACCCACAAGATGCTGGTGAGGTAAAGTTTATAGTTTGCTGACAGGCAGGAGTTGCAGTAAAATATACTTGAACAGTAGCCGCAGAACCATCAGAAATACAGTTTGTAATGTTGTAATTATATACAGTTCCGTTTACAAAAAGAGGGTTAAAAGTTTGAGTGTATGTTCCAGAACTATTGGTAACAACTACTGTAACTGTGCCGGTAGCAGGGGAATTTGTATATGAAAAAGTTCCACTAACTGGAAAAGTATTATTTGGCTGACAGAATCCAATATCTGTGGTGAAAAGATTCATCAAGCAACTGGATGTACAAGATGCAGGAGCAGTGTATGGTGTAGTTAAGGTACATGTTGGATCGGCACTAAAAGTAGCTGTAATACTACACGCTGCGCCATTTGCTGGAATTCCAGGTAATGTATAACTAATTGGACTAGTCCAAGGTGTTGGAACATTAACACTTCCTCCACAGCTACTAGTAACAGTTAATGTTCCAGATGTTGGAGGATATAGAACAGTTATTTGACCTGTTGCGGAATATGTATTTGCCGGAGAGACACAAGGACCTGGTACAGCTGTTAAAGCTGTCAAATTACATAAAATAGCACAGTTTGTTGTACCATCTGTCCCGGACGCATTGCCGGCTGCTGCAGTAATGTTTGTTGGAGTATTTGCAAAATTGGTAATAACCAAAATATACCATTGTCCTACAACCGCATTTGGTATATCTACTGTTTCGGTAGCTGCGGGATCGTAGCTACAATCCAATGGTGTTGCAGTTGTTCCAGCACACATGGCAGCTTGTGTTGCAAAAGGACCCCAGATAGCAAAATCAATGTCATGTGCAGCGCTATTTGACAAGTTAATCAAAATATTACCCGAAGTAGCAATATTTAAATAGTACCATCCTGGACTTGGCTGTGTGGAAAGACATCCATAATTTGGCCCAGATTCAGAGGTAGTCCCGACGGATGCTGGAAAAGTTACACCTGTACTCGTACAAAAAGGTTGAGCACCTGCACAAGAACCTGGAGGAGGTGGTGGTGGTGGTGGTATAGTCGTTGCACATGAAATGGTAGCAGTCCAACCAGCACCATTTGTTGGAAAAATCCCCAAATCAGGAGCGTTAGATGTGAAAACGAACGTCAAGCACCCTCCTAAGGTTGAAGAAACTTGTCCAGGTGATGTAGCAGGATAATTACCTAATAATGGTGACGCAGTGGTAGGACCATTGTAAATTCGTAAATTATCACCACTTCCCAAGGCAAATTGTGTAAATATAAATGTGATGTATTGTCCAGCAGGAGCACAAAAAGTTGCAGTATAATTTTGACTTGAACCATAATTACCACCGGAGCCACCAGAATCATAAAAAGTTTGACCGCATCCATTTGTAACGGTGCCTAAATTTCCCATATTAATCTGAGCGATTAATTGATAATTTGTAAGGAAAATAAAAAGTATAAGTAATAATTTTTTCATCTGAATGGAAATAAAAAAGTAAGTAGAGGTTTTATTCTAGTGTTTAATAGCAATATGTATAACGTAATTAGTATTATCTACTAAAAAATATTGATCAGTATATGTGTAATAATTAAACATATATTTCAAAGGGTTAAAATTAGCTGAATCGAAATTTTCATCTTCTCCAATTAAATCAGGATTGCATTTATTTCTTAATGGAATAGTTGATAACGAAGGGAAAGTTAGTCCTTCAGTTGAAGGAGCTTTTATTATGTCCACTTGGAAAATCTGTGAACTGTATTCTTTTAAAAAATCAGTCGTTGTATATTCAGGACAATCACGGTAAACCTCATTTGAAAACGCTATCGTTTTTGAATGTAATTCAGAATTGTTTTGATTCGAAATAGATGATTTTGGGGGGTTTAAACTCTTAATTTCACGCTGTGAATAGCCAAGGTTAGTGTTTGCAATTATAAAAATACTTCCTAGTAAAATTAATGATAAAGTTCTATTTTTCATGTTTACAGTAATACGGTTTTTGTCAAAGACGTAAAAATAGTCAATACGTTGCCAAAAAAAAAATTAAATTTCTTTTTGAAATATGTTTTGGAGGATTACCTCCTTGAAAGATAGTTAAATAGTTGAAAATTACTTGTTCTTTAAGATTCGAACATATTTTTCTTTGAAACGATTAAGTCTAGGAAGTGAAACACTTTTTACATAAGGATTATCTGGATGTGTTTCTTCATAATTTTGATGATAGATTTCCGCTTTATAAAATTTGACCAATGGAACTATTTCAGTGGTGATTTTCGGAAACACTTTTTCGTTGAGTAATTTTTGAATGTATTTTTCAGTGTATTCTTTTTCTTGAGCACTTTCATAAAAAACAATTGATCTATATTGTACACCAAAATCAGGACCTTGTTGATTCAGCGTGGAAGCATCGTGAGAACCAAAAAAGGCTTCAAGCAATGTGTTATAATTTACTTTTGATGAGTCATAATAAATCTTTACAGTTTCAGCATGCTTAGTTTTCCCAGAACAAACTAGCTCGTAAGTTGGATTTTTTTCTGTTCCACCGGAATAGCCAGATTCAACTTCTTCAACCCCTTCAATAGATTCAAAAATGGCTTCTACACACCAAAAACATCCAGCGGCAAAATATGCCGTTTGAAGAGAATCAAGGTTTTTATGAACCTTTTTTTCAGT
The DNA here is from genome assembly GCA_041161265.1 of Bacteroidota bacterium. Lineage (GTDB taxonomy): Bacteria > Bacteroidota > Bacteroidia > Flavobacteriales_D > Crocinitomicaceae > M0103. The sequence continues at coordinate 4,751 of JBEAUV010000073.1, forward strand.
TTTAATTGATTCTGTTACTTGAGAACATGCTGATATTGCAATAAATAATAACGGGATTAAACTAAATTTCATCATTTATCAATAACGAATTAAGTTTGAAAATGTTTGATTGAAACTTAAAGATCGTCTTTTTCTTCATCGGAAGCGTCGCCGCGAATAGAACGATAACGTTTACGAGCCTCGACTGAATGAAGGCTTCCTTTAAAATCAAATAACAATGTTTTATAATATTCAGACGCTTTTTCCTTGTCGTTCAAATGATTCTCATAAATATCGCCCAATTGAAAAAGTGCGTCATCTGCAAGTATGTCTTCTTTATAGTATTTCAATAATTCTTCTAAATAAGTAATTGCTTTAGTCCAATCACCTTGAAGTTGCATTGCTTTTGATTTTCGAATGAGAATTTCATCACCTAAACTATGATAAGGGAAAGTTGCGATTATACTATCAAAAAGAACAAATGCCTCTGTATATCTGTGTTGTTCAATTAATAAATCTCCATTTGCAAACCAAGTCATCGCCTGATAATTACTGTCTAATCCAAAGTTGTCTGTAATTAGAATCGATAATTTCAAAGCGTCATTTGCAATCAATTTTGATGTTGATTCTTTCAAAACTCCTAATTGAGATTGCGCAAAATCAAATTCGCCATCGTAATAGAAAATACGCGCATTTTTAAATTTTGCTTCGTGTCCAATTGGCTCAAATTTAAGCTCACTTTCAATTTGCATGTAAAGTAAAGAAGCTTCCCAAATATCCCCATGTAAAACATGAATATCGGCAAGTTGCATTTTTAATTCTGCTCTTTGCATATCCGTAATTCCAGGAATTAAAAGTGCTTCTGTTAATAAAGAAATTGCTTCAGTTGCTTGATTCGCATAGAAAGCTTGAATGTGGCTCAATTCAATAATCAAAGGTATGGATGATCGTTTTTTACCAACACGTAATAATGTTGTTTGATATTCAGAAATTGTAGATTGTAATTCTTCCTTAGAATAATTTCGATTCGTTGTAACTTCTAAAAATCGAGTATTCAAAAGTGCATTTTCAGCTTGATAATAAAATAATTTATCATCGCCTAAAGCTGTAACATATTTAAAAGCTTTACGAGCAGTCTCATATTCTTTATTTTCAACACACATTTTCCCTAATTCAAATACGCTCCTACCTTGTTCATTGAGTCTTTTATCCAAAGCTTGAACTTGAACTAAGGCACCAGAAAAATTCTTTTTTTGAATGAACAGCCAAATCAACATTTCAGAATAAACTGATTCTCCAGGTTTCTTTTGAATTCTTTCGATTAATGCGTTTTTTAGCAAATCATATTCTTTTGATTCTGAAGCTGTGAAATCAATTTGACGAGCAAGCACTGTTTGAATTGTGGAAGCATAGCTGGATTGAAAATCGAGTAAATCTAGATATTCACCAATCATTTTTTCAGTTTGACCTGTTGCACCATAAAGTTCTGCAAACTGAAAATGCAAAGGATAGGAGTCTTTAAGTATTTTTCTCCCTTTTTCAATTGTTGAAAATGCTAAATCATTTCTTCCTTTTGACTTGAACGCATTGAAAAGTGCAATTATTGATGCCGGATCTGGCTCAAGATTATCAATTAAATCGGAATAGATTTTTTGAGCTTTATCTATTTCTTTAGTGTCTTCATAAAATTGACCTAGAAGTACTTTGTATTCAATGTCGTATTTATTTGCTGCGCTTTGTTTTTTGAGAACCTTTTCAGCTTCCTTAATATCTCCTGTTTGATTTAAGCAATCAAAATAACGGTTGAAGTTGAATTTAGAAGGATCTTTGTCATAAATTTTAACGTAATACATCTTTGCTTTTTCAAAATCACCATTAGAATAATAATGTTGTGCTAATTGCTGATCTGTTTCTCCTTGAGAAAAGGAAAAACTAGAAATACAAATAAATATTAGTCCTAATAAAAATTTCATGGTCAATGCGTAAGCAATTATTATACCTTCTTAATTATTGTTTGATAAACTTAAAGAAAAAGAATTTATTTCATCATGCAATTTATTATAAGTGTTTGTTGTTGTTTCTCTTAATGAAATATAATCGGAAAGTAAAGTTTTCAATTTCGATACTTTTTCATTTTCAAATTGAATGAAAGTAGCATATTTATCTCTTTCCCCATTGCCGTTTTCAATGTCCAATTTTAATTTTTGCAAGGTTATTTTTTCAGATTTTACATCACTTGATAATTGAAGAAAAACGATACTTAGAATGCCAAATGATTTTCTCATCGTATTATAAGAATCTAATTTTTTGGCAAATGTCAAATCAAGTGTATCAGATTCATAATTCATTTTAATGCGTGAATCTGTATTATTGGCATTCGAAGCAAAATCAGAAATTGTTGAATAGTCATTTTCTAAAAGAACTGTTTGAATACTATCTATTGTAACATTCATTTCTTGTATAGACTGAATTTGCTCACCTTTTTTTAAGTCTGTACAAGAATACAGAACAATTAAAACACATAAAATAAAATGGTACTTCATATTATCAAGATTAGTTAAAAGTACATTTTGTTTTGAATAATAACACTTTAGTTAATCTCCTTAAATCCTGTGAATTTATGTAAAACCTCAGGAATTTGAATGCTATTCGCTGTTTGGTGATTCTCCAATAATGCAGCAACAATTCTAGGTAGCGCCAAAGCACTTCCATTCAAAGTATGACACAATTGATTCTTTTTGTCACCATTTTTAAAACGTAATTTCAGTCTATTCGCTTGAAAAGTATCAAATCGAGAGACAGAACTGACTTCTAGCCATTTATCTTGAGCTGCAGAATAGACTTCAAAGTCGTATGTTATCGCTGATGCAAAACTAGTATCACCACCACAAAGTCTCAAAATACGGTATTGTAAACCTAATTTTTCTAACAATCCTTTAACATGTTCTAGCATTTCATTCAATGCTTTATCGGCATTATTTGGATGTTCTATTCGAACGATTTCTACTTTGTCAAATTGATGTAATCGATTCAATCCTCTTACATCACTTCCATAAGAACCTGCCTCTCTTCTAAAACAAGGTGTGTATCCAGTAAGTTTTATTGAAAAATCATCTGAAGGCAAAAGTACATCACGATAAATGTTTGTCAATGGAACTTCTGCAGTTGGGATCATGTAAAAATCATCTTCAGGCATATAGTACATTTGACCTTCTTTGTCAGGTAATTGCCCCGTTCCATATGCACTTGCTTCATTCACCATTAAAGGTGGAATAAATTCTTCATATCCTGATTTGTCTGCCTCATCTAAAAAGAAGGCTATTAATGCACGCTGCAATTTTGCTCCCTTACCTCGATAAAAAGGAAATCCTGCACCGGTAACTTTAACACCTAATTCAAAATCTATAAGTTCATATTTCTTTGCCAAGTCCCAATGAGGCATAGCTGTAAAGTTGAAAAGAGGGGCTACACCATGTTCAAATACAGTTTCATTGTCTAATTCACTCTTACCACTTTTAACAAGTTCGTTCGGTACATTTGGAATAGTATATAAAAGTTGAGTTATTTCTTTTTCATAAATATCAACCTTTGCTTTAAGCTCACTTTCAACTACTTTTAATTTCGCGGTTTTTTCTTTGGTAATGATTGCTTCATTTTGTTTGCCTTTTTTGAACAAGTCTCCAATTTCTTTAGCTAATAGATTCAATTCGGCAGAAGTAGATTCTAATTCAGTTTTTGAAGTTCTCCAATTTTGATCTGTATCGAGAATTTTATTGAGCGTTTCTGTTGCATCAATATTTCTTTTTTTAAGCCCTTCAATAATGGCTTCTTTTTCGTTTCGAATACGTGTTATCTCGAGCATTGTAATTTTTTTATTTGTGCGAATTTAATAAATATATAGGACTTCTACTTGGCATTAAATTCAAATTTTTTTATACTTTTTCAATAAGTGACAACAAAAAAAAGGCGAACATAACTGCTCGCCTTAATAATCTTATGTGCATTCAATTATGCTTCAGCAGTCTCAAAAGGGATAACTGATACAAACGAACGATTTTCTTTTTTTCTACGGAATTCTACTAATCCATCTGTCAAAGCATATAAAGTATGATCTTTACCAATACCTACATTTTGACCTGGGTGATGATGAGTTCCTCTTTGACGAATAATGATGTTACCTGCAATTGCAGCTTGACCACCAAAGATCTTAACACCAAGTCTCTTGCTATGAGATTCACGACCATTTTTCGAACTACCCGCTCCTTTTTTGTGCGCCATTGTTTCTAAATTTTATTCCAATTAGATTGGAAAGTTCTTATTAAGCTTTAATGTTTTTAATGGTAATCGCCGTAAAACTTTGACGGTGTCCATTTTTCTTTTTATAACCTTTTCTTCTTTTCTTTCTGAAGACGATTACTTTGTCACCTTTCACATGATCAATGACTTCTGCAGTTACCGAAGCACCTGCTATAGCTGGGGCGCCAACTGTGATCTTTCCTCCGTCTTCAACTAAAAGAACACGATCAAAATTTAATTTTGAACCTGCCTCAGCTGCTAAACGGTGTACAAAGATCTTTTGGTCTTTTTGCACTTTAAATTGCTGCCCTGCTATCTCTACGATTGCGTACATATAGCTTGTTTTTATTGTTATTAACCCAAAAATTGGAAGGCAAAGATAGAAAAAATACTTTTCAACACAAGCCTGTTGGAGATTATTTTTTAAATTTTATATATCGTTGCCTAATTATCGGCCAATAATTGGCTGTAAAAACACCTAATAATACAATTCCCATCGACCCAATTTGTCCCCATCCTATTTGTTCGCCAAAATATACTCCTATTATTACAGCAACAATCGGAATAAAATATGTCACACTGCTGGCGAATAAAGTTGATGAATAACTGATTATTTGATTGAATAACATAACGGCTAAGGCTGTTCCAACTATTGCTAATATTGAAATATATCCTAGTCCCTCTATTGCATGCTTATTTGTTTTCAGGGTTTCCCAAGTACCAAAGTGAATATTTGCAAAAAACGCAGGAATTAACACAATAAAAAACGCCAATGAAGTTATTTCAATTGCTTTAAACATCTGTAGCGTGTGTTTTATTGTATTCAAACTTATTGCATAAAAAAGAGTAGCTAAAACAATCGCAAATATGTGATACCAATTTCCTGTTATAGATAAATCTTTTCCAGCAATCATTAGTAAGACAATTCCAATGGTGCCAATAACAACGCCTAAAATCTGAATCAGCGTAAGTCGGATTTTGAACACAAAGAATCCAATAAGTATTGTAAAGATTGGTGTAAAACTATTTAGCATTCCTGCAAACCCAGAAGAGAGACCTGTTTCTGCATAAGTAAATAAAAAAGCTGGAAAAAAGTTTCCTGAAAAACCGACAATTGCAAGAGTAAAAAATTGCTTCCACGTTTTTATTTTCTTTAAACTCAACAGCGCAAAAGGAATCAAAACTAAACCTGCAATGAGCATTCTCAATGCTCCAACTTGACCATCGGAAAAAATCAAATCGCCATCAGTTGTATACATTCCTTTTTTCATTAGAATAAATGAGCTTCCCCAAACACATGCGAGTAAAATCAATAATAGCCAGCCTTTCATTTCTTTAGTCATGGTGCAAAATTAACGGAAAGATTAAGAAGAAATAAATAAAACGTATTCATTCAAGAATTGTTCATAACGTGTTTCCAAACTGTTGATAACCTAATTAACTCAATTGTGTTGAAAAATGCCCCACAATTTACCACTTCCTTCTAATTTCCTTGATATTTGTATCTTTTAAAAAAAAATGATTGCTTTTTTTGAAACAAATTTATCTTTGTGTCGTTAGAATTTATGAACAATTAGAAAACTAGTGGTAAGAAGTGGGAGATTTCCATTATTTTTACCCATTATTTTCGTCATGGCAGGATTAGTAGGAGAATTTGAAGTAAAGGTGGACGCAAAAGGGCGTTTTTTATTTCCTTCCGGTTTACGGAAGCAGCTTTCTCCTGCGACTCAAAGAGATTTCATGTTGAATAAAGGATTTGAAGACTGTTTGACCTTGTATCCTCTTCCAGAGTGGGAGAAGATCAGTGAAAAACTAGCTAAAATGAATTTGTTTAAACCAAAGAATCGTATGTTTTACCGCTTGTTTCATCAAGGGGCAAAATTGATTGCATTGGACAACGCCGGTCGAATCTTGATTCCAACAGCTCACATGGAGCGCGTAGGTTTAAATCAAGATGTGATGCTTATTGCATACAACGACCGTATTGAGATTTGGGATAAGTCTAAGTACTTCGATATTATCGAAGGGAACATGGCGGACTTCGCTGATTTGGCGGATGAAGTAATGGGTGACTTAGATGATGGAGAATAGTACTACGTATCACATACCAGTAATGTTAGATGAATGCATCGAAGGGTTGAATATCAATCCAGATGGCGTTTATGTGGATGTCACATTCGGTGGTGGCGGACATTCAAGAGCGATTTACAAAAAATTAAGTAGCAAAGGAAAATTGATCGTTTTTGATCAAGATCCTGACGCAAAAGCCAATGCATGGGAAGCAGATAATTTTTATTTTATCGCTGCAAATTTTGCATATATGTCCAATCATTTACGAATGATGGGCATCAAACACGTTGATGGAATTCTTGCAGATTTAGGAGTTTCATCACATCAGTTTGATATCGAATCGCGTGGCTTTTCTATTCGTGCTGATGCTCCATTGGACATGCGAATGAATAAGTCAGGTGAGTTATCAGCTTTCACAGTTGTAAATGAATACGACGAACGCGAGTTAATTAAGATTTTCAGAACTTTTGGTGAATTACCGAATGCACGTAAAATCACGGATCAAATCATGAAAAATCGTGCTTCTAAAAAGATAAAAACCACTACTCAATTAATGGAGATTTTAGGGAATTGTGCTCCTAAGTTCAAAGAGCATAAGTTTTTCGCTCAAGTTTTTCAAGCTATCAGAATTGAAGTGAACCAAGAATTAGAAGTGTTAAAATCATTCCTGGAACAAACAGAAGAATGCATAAAGCCGAACGGAAGACTAGTAGTTATGTCTTATCATTCTTTAGAGGATAGACTCGTGAAAAATTACCTGAAACGTGGTTCTATTCATGGAGAAATAACCAAAGATTTTTTTGGTAATGTTTTGAAGCCTTTTAACG
>JBEAUV010000074.1:0-11859 GCA_041161265.1 Bacteroidota bacterium
TCTGGCATTTCTTTTTCAAGCCATGGTTGAGTTGATCCAAATGTATGTTCAGCCTCTTCAATTTCGAACAAGCGCGTTTTAAGCCAAGTTGATATTTCTTTTCCTTCTTCTATATCAACAGATGTGTCCATATCTCCATGAATAACCATCGTTGGAACTTTTGATTTCAAACAAGCTTGCTCAATATTCAATTGATCTTTATGGGCAATAAAATCTTCATATTGAGAATAGGAATTCGGCATTTTTTGATTCGTTCTTGAATTTAAAACGTATTTAGTTCCTTGTGTTTTCCATACTTCTAATTGCTTTCCTTCTGGAAAACGCTTTTCAATATTACTAATCGCAGCAAGTGTTGCAATTTTTTTAATCCTATTGTCAGATGCTGTTAAAAGTGCAATTCCACCACCTCTTGAGTGACCAATTAAATAAATTTCTGGTAGCGTTTCAAGCTGTTTTTCCAGCCAGTTTAGAACACACTGAAGATCTTCTTGTTCATAAGAATAATTGTTTTTTGAAAACGCTTCTAAATCAGAAAAATCGATAGGATTCTCAAGTGTTCCTCCATTATGGGAAACATTGTATTTGCAAAAACCGAATCCTTCAGAAGTGTAAAAATCTTGAAACAAATTCCAACATCCCCAATCTTTGTATCCCATAAAACCATGGATAAATACAATCAGTTTATTATTGAAATTCTCAGGAATGCACAAATCAACAAGGCTTTCTTTACCTGCCGCTCCTTTATATATTTGATTAATTAATTGCTTTTTCATTTCGTTTCAAAAATACAATTTTACTCTAATAAACTGGCCAAATTTCAACCTTTACTGATGTAATGCATTAGATTCATATGTTCCTTTTTAATTTAAACATTAACTTAGTCCTGTAAAAGAAAAAATAGATGAAAATTTCCGCATCCATATACAGCGATAAGAAAAGACCTTTAAAAGAGGTGATTGACGATTTAGTTCAACATCAAGTTGATCTGTTGCATGTAGATTGTAATGATGACTTGTCTGTTTTTGAAGATATTAAAGCAATTCGTTCTTGGTGTGATTTGCCTATTGATTTGCATATTATCACTGAGAATCCTGAAAAATACATTGATTTATTAATTGAAAACCCTGTTGAATACATTACGTTTCAATTTGAACAATTACCGAATCATCTTACTTTACCTAAGGAAATAACAGGTAAAAAAGGGTTGGCAATTACAACACCTACATCAATAAATGTGTTTGACGAATATGCAGATTTTGATTTCATTTTAATAATGGCAACCGTTCCAGGTCAAAGTGGGGGTGTGTTTGATAAAATTAATTTCTCTAAAATACGTCAGTTTAGAATGAAATATCCTGAAAAATCAATTCACGTTGATGGGGGAGTAAATGGTGAAGTTTCGTTTATCTTAAGAAACATGGGGGTGAGTTCTTCTGTTTCTGGATCGTATCTTTTCAATGCGCCAAGTATAGGTCACGCTTTAATGAATTTAACCAAACGTGAAATCGAATCACAGTTCCATATTGGCGATTTTATGATGCCATTGAATGAATGTCCAGTTGTTGGATATGAATCGATTTCACTAAAAAAAATATTACAATCAATTGAAGATGGAAATCTTGGTTTTTGCTTGGTTGTTGATAAAAATGGACTATTAAAAGGTCTTGTTTCATCTGCGGATATTCGTAAAGCAATGCTCAGACATTTAGCTGATTTAACAAAAATTGAAGCAATGGATTTGGTTAATTTAAATCCAATAAGTGTTTTTGATGATAATACAGTAGTTGATTTGTTGCAGAAAATAAAGAAATGTTCTTTCCCAATTATGTATTTACCTGTCGTAAAAAAAGATGGAAAAGCCACTGGAATTATTAACTTTGCCTACCTGATCAAAGGAGAATTATGATATTACACTTAAAACAAACTATCACGCAATCAGAAGCGGCTCAAATTGCTGAATCAATTCAAGCTTTTCACATAATTTCAAATGGAACAAATGTTTTAATAACTGGTTCTAATGTGAAAGAAGTTCCTGTTCAAATTGAAAATAAAGTAGATCAATTTTGGGTTTTTGCAAATGACATGCAATTGGCTTCTAAGAAATATTTGCCAACAAAACGCGAAGTTAAAATCGGGAATGTTACGATTGGTGGAGATACCAAAAACACACTTTTAATTGGTGGGCCTTGTTCTGTTGAATCGGAAAGTCAAATTCGTGAATCTTCTGAATTATTAATAAAATTAGGTCTCACAACTTTAAGAGGAGGCTGTTACAAACCACGCACAAGTCCATATTCATTTCAAGGAATGGGATTGGATGGATTGAAATTATTAGCGAAAATGCGTGAGGAATTTGGCTTGAATGTTATTACAGAAGCACGTGACGCAACACATATTGATGAGATTATTGAATATACAGATGTAATTCAAGTTGGAGCAAAAGCGATGTATGATCAAGGGATTTTACGCGCTTGCGCAAAAACAAATAAACCTGTTTTAATCAAAAGAGGATTTGGAACGACTTTGCAAGAATTGGCGCAAGCTGCTGAATTCGTTTTGTCTGGAGGAAATGAAAATGTGATTTTGTGTGAACGAGGACTAAGAACTTTTGAAACTGGAACCAGATTTACTTTGGATTTATGTGGTGTTGCTTGGATGCAGGAATATACCAATTTGCCAATTATTTTAGATCCATCGCATGCTATGGGTTATGCTTATGGTATTCCAAATCTTGCACGTGCATGCGTTGCAATGGGAATTGATGGTTTATTAATTGAAGCACATCCTAATCCAAAAGTGGCAAAATCTGATGCATCTCAACAATTGGATCATCAACAATTTGAAGAATTGTTAAATTCACTTCGCCCAGTGGCAGCAAGTGTTGGTTACAAAATGGTTTAAATGTATTTAGAACAAAACATAAAAGGACTTTGCTCAAAATTCGGGATTAAATATTCTGAATTTATTGATGATTTGGACGTTGATAATGTCAACGAATTGACAATTTTTGATTTAGAAGCAGTGTGTGAAGAATATGAAGTTGATTTATTGTCGCTTTTGTTCAAACCGCTTTACCGTCCTGAATTATGGAATAAGAAATTAGAAAAAATAAAATTACTTATTTTGGATGTGGATGGTGTGATGACCGATGGTGGAATGTATTTCACTGAAAATGGCGATCAGATTAAAAAATACAATACCAAAGATGGAATGGCCATACAACATTTGGTAAAAAATGAGTTTCAAGTTGCTATTATTTCTTCTGGGTTCAAAACTGAAATGGTTAAATCAAGAGCAAATCTCTTGGGGATTCAACGTTGTTATGTAGGCCGAGATCCTAAGATTGAGGTATTGAATAAGTTTTGTGAAGAATTAAGTATCACATTGGAAAATGTTGCCATAATTGGAGATGATATCAATGATATGGAAATAATTAAAAAAGTTGGTTTTTCTGCTAGTCCTAGTGATGCAGTAAATGCGGTGAAAAGCCAAGTTGACGTAGTTTTGAATAAAAAAGGTGGAGAAGGTTGTGTGCGTGAATTTATTGACGCTTATCTCTTAAAACAACCTTTATCCTAAGTAGATATATGAGCATGGAAAAAACAAAAATTGGAATAATTAGAGAAGGAAAAGTTCCACCGGATCATCGTGTGCCACTGACTCCTAATCAATGTAAATCAATACAAACACTTTACCCAAATGTGGAGATAATTGTTCAACCTAGTTCGGTTAGAGCATACAAAGATGAAGAATACAGCGCACAGGGAATTCGCTTAAACGAAAATTTAAGTGAATGTGATATCATCATGGGCGTGAAAGAAGTGAACATTGAAGATTTGATTCCAAATAAAAAATTTATATTCTTTTCTCATACAATAAAGAAACAACCTTATAATAGAAATTTGTTACGTGCAATAATTGAAAAGAAAATTCAATTAATTGACTATGAAGTAATAAAAAACAAACAGAACAAAAGAATTATTGGATTTGGACGATATGCCGGAATTGTTGGAACTTATAATGCTTTTAGAACTTTTGGTTTAAAGAAAGGGTTGTATGACATCAAACCGGCGAACAAATGTCGTGACAGAAAAGAAATGGAAGCCGAAATGGCCAACATTGTTTTACCTTCCGATACTAAAATTGTTTTAACTGGATATGGTAGAGTAGGACACGGTGCTCGTGAGGTAATTGATCTTTTACCAATTAAAGAAGTTTCACCTGAAGAATTTTTGAAACAGAAATTTTCTGAACCGGTTTTCACACAATTAGAAGTGGAAGATTATTATGGCAGAATTGATGGAAAACCTTTTGTGAAAGCAGAATTCTATTCGAACCCAGAATTGTTTCAATCTACATTTAAGAGGTATATTACAGAAGCAGACGTTTATATTCCATGTCATTTTTGGAGCAATAAATCACCATTTATTGTTACAAAAGAAGATTTCAGAAATCCGAATTTAAAATTAAGCGTCGTAGCAGATATTTCTTGTGATATAGATGGGCCAATTGCATGTACCATTCGACCAAGTAAAATTGCAGATCCAATCTATGGGTATAATCCGATTACTGAAAAAGAAGATGATTTCATGAATCCAGGTGTTATTGCAGTCATGGCAGTTGACAATTTGCCATGTGAATTACCTTTGGATGCATCTGAGGATTTTGGAAATGAATTAATGCGTAACGTTTTACCTGTTTTATTGAAATCAGATCCTGATCATATTATTGAAAGAGCAAGTGAAACTTCTAAAGAAGGAAAGTTAACTGAACATTTTTCTTACCTTCAAGCTTATTTAGAAGGTGTAGAATAATTCTTTTGAACTTAAAATTAAACGATGGAAAAAGGAAATAAGAAAATAATTCGCGGCTGGGTCGCCTATGATTGGGCAAATTCAGTTTATAATTTAGTTATTTCCTCAGCTATTTTCCCGATTTTTTACGATACGGCTACCAAAAAATCATATGCCAACTCGAAAGGTTATATCGGACTTGACGGTAAAGTTGATATCGATAAAATAAAAGAAGGAGAAACTGTCCTAGTTAATTTCTTCGGTTCAGAACTTTCATCAACTGTTTTATATTCATTTGTTTTATCAGCATCATTTTTAGTTGTTTCTTTTTTATCGCCTTTACTTTCAGGAGTTGCTGATTATACCGGAAGTAAAAAGAAATTCTTGAAATTCTTCTGTTACTTAGGTTCTTTTTCTTGTATGAGTCTTTTTGTTTTTGATGTTGATAGATTGGAATGGGGGATGTTATCTGTATTCCTTGCTAGTATTGGATATTGGAATAGTCTCGTGTTCTATAATGCTTTTCTTCCCGAGATAGCAGAAGTAAAAGACCATGATCGAATTTCTGCAAAAGGATTCATGATGGGATATTTTGGGTCAATGTTATTATTGATCATGTGCTTGGCAATTATTATGGGTATTGGTAAAGAATATACAAAATTCAGTTTTATTCTTGTTGGCCTTTGGTGGATTGGTTTTAGTCAAATAACCTATCGAGCATTACCTAATAACGTCTACAATAAAAAACCTGAAAAGGGATATATATGGAAAGGCTTCAGAGAATTACAGTTAGTTTTTAAAGAATTTAAACAGACCAAAAGGTTGAAGCGTTATTTATATGCTTTTTTCTTTTTCAATACAGGTGTGCAAACCGTTATGTTGATGGCAACTATTTTTGCAAATAAAGAAATTGATTGGCCAAAAGGAAGTGGGACATCTGGATTAATTGTTGCTATTCTTTTAATTCAAATACTAGGAGCAGTTGGAGCATTTTTAATGTCCAGGCTATCAAATAGAATTGGAAATATCAGAACGTTATTCGTTTCAGTTACTATTTGGATTGGCATTTGTCTATTTGCATTTGTAATAAAAACACCAGTTGAATTTTACCTTCTTGCAAGTTCAGTCGGTTTAGTAATGGGCGGAGTGCAAGCAATTGCTCGTTCTACTTATTCTAAATTCTTACCAGAAACAACAGATCATGCGAGTTATTTTTCGTTTTATGATGTAACAGAAAAAATTGGAATCGTTTTAGGAACGCTGTTCTTTGGACTTATGGAATTCTGGACTGGATCTATTCGTTATTCTGTTGCTGCAGTTGCATTCTTCTTTGTTTTTGGATTGATTTTCTTATTATTTGTTCCAAAGGAAGAGGTGAAAGTCGAATTACATTAAATGATAATTATTACACCATAAAAAAGCCTTCCGTCAGCTGACGGAAGGCTTTTTAGCTTTTTGTTATTTAATTATTTCTTGTAAAAAGGAAGTTTAACAACTTTTGCTTTGATTCCTTTTTCACGAATTTCAATAAATATTTCAGATTCTAATGCTGCATTTTCAATTGTAACATATCCCAATCCAATTCCTAATTTCATTGATGGTGACATTGTTCCAGAAGTAACTTTTCCAATAACTGTCCCGTTAGCATCAATAATAGGGTAGTCGTGACGTGGAATCCCACGGTCAACCATTTCAAATGCAACTAATTTACGTTTTACACCTTCTTCCTTTTGTTTCTTCAAAAAGTCTGAATCAGTAAATTCTTTTGTGAATTTTGTAATCCATCCCAATCCTGCTTCTAAAGGTGAAGTTGTATCATCGATATCATTTCCATATAAACAGAATCCCATTTCTAAACGTAATGTATCACGTGCTGCTAAACCAATTGGTTTGATTCCAAATGCTGCTCCAGCTTCAAAAACTTTATCCCAAACATGATTTACATCTTCATTTTTAACATAGATTTCAAATCCTCCTGAACCTGTGTAACCAGTAGCAGAAATCATAACATTATCAATTCCAGCAAATTTACCATGCGTAAAAGTATAGTAGACCATGTCTTTCAAATTCACATCAGTCAATGACTGCATTGCTTCCGCTGCTTTAGGGCCTTGAATTGCCAACAATGAATATTGATCTGATAAATTTTCCATTTCAACACCAAGATCATTTAAAGAAGACATCCAATTCCAATCTTTCTCAATGTTTGAAGCATTTACAACAATAAAAAATTCATTTTGATTAACTCGGTAAATAATCAAATCATCAACAATTCCTCCTTTACCGTTTGGCATACATGTATATTGTGCTTTACCATCGGCTATAACTGAAGCATCATTCGATGTGAATTTTTGAATTAATGCCAAGGCGTTTGGTCCTCTTAAAACAAATTCACCCATATGAGAAACATCAAAAACACCAACAGCATTTCTTACTGTATCGTGTTCAATATTAACACCTTCATATAAAACAGGCATGTTGTAACCCGCAAAAGGAACCATTTTCGCACCGAGTGCTATGTGTTTTTCAGTTAAAGCAGTATTTTTCATTTGATATAATTTTTGCCTAAAAGTAAGTATTTATAAAGTGTTTTTATTCTTTGACTAAAACAATTCCGACAATTCTTTACCAACGAGGCTTCCAATAGCAACACCCATTCCTCCAAGTCGCACTCCAACGGCTATTCTTTCATCAATTTTTTCAATAATTGGCGCTTTGGTTTGACCAACTCCCATTATTCCAGACCAATTATATTCTATCGAAAATTGCTGATTTGGAAGGATGACATTTTTCAAAAGATCAGTTAAAGCATTTGTTATTTGTGAAGTTGTATCTAATTCAGTTGTCGTTTCACCTTTGAAATCTAAATTTCTTCCACCACCTAATAGAATTCTATCTTCTACATTTCTGAAATAATAATAGCCTTGCTGATAATGAAACGTTCCTTTAACTTTTAAATTTTCGATTGGTGTTGTTACTAAAACTTGTGCTCTTGCAGGATTAATATCTCTATTTGGTAGAAATTGTTGCGCAAAACCGTTGGTGCAAATCAAAACATTTCTTGCTTTCATATATCCTACTGAAGTTTGTAATCCAACGTTGTATAAATTCGATTGCAAGGCTTCAACTGAAATTCCAAACAAACACAAAACACCTTTTTCTATTGCTAATTGATGAAAACGAGTGATCATTTTTCCTGTGTTAATTTGTCCTTCTAACCGGTTGAAATAACTCGTTTGTAACCCATTAAATCCAAATGTTGACGCACAGTTTTGATCTTCTTGGTAAACGTTTTTCTCTCCCGTTATTTCTTCTATTTTTGCATTTAAATAGGGGAGTTTGGAATTAATTTCTGTAATAGAATTGATTTCATCGGGCATAATTAAATCCCAAGATCCATTTGATTCTAATTCTAAATTTTCCTTGCCAATAAGTTGTTTTAGATTTTGAAGTCCATCCCAACGACTCGCAACTGTTTCCCAAACTTTTGATTCGTCCATTTTTGATAAATCATCTAGTATTTCTGTAACACTTCCAAAACACGCGAAACCGGCGTTTTTACTGCTCGCACCAGATGGTAAGTAGCCTCTTTCAAGAATTAAAATTTTTGCATTAGGATACTTAATCGTTAACTCAATAGCAGTTGAAAAACCAACTATTCCAGCACCAATAATTAAAAAGTCAACTTCTTCAAAATAAGTTTTGCGCTCCCAATAACTTAATTGTTCAATGTTTAGTAGCATTTTTCAAGTTTTAATTGAACATTTTTCGCCATATTTGTATATTAATTTAAACAAATTTAAACCATTTCTGTAACTAGGTGTACAGCGGTTCGTTTAAACGAAAAGTATGAAGTATTTTTTTCTTATCAGTTTTCTATTGTTAACGTCAACTTTGACGGCACAATCATTAACTTTTCTATTTAAAGGAACGGTTACAAATTCAGATTTAGGTAAAAATGAAACAGGTGTTACAGTTTCAATAGTTCAAAATGGAACTGTTTTAACGACTGCGACAACCGCTTCAAATGGGAAATATACTTTAAAAGGTAATCCATCTTATGCTTCTCCATTTTCAGTTGTTTTCTCTAAAGCTGGAATGGTTTCTAAAAAAGTCAATTTTAATTTAAGTGGATTAAACGAAGAAGACATACCAGCCAGTGCTGAATATCAGCCAATTGCTGATTTAAGTATGAGTGTATTTTCAGAACGACCAAATGTCGATTTTTCTTTTTTAAATACTGAACCTGTAGCAAGTTTTGATTGGAATGCAACAAAAGCAATTCCTGATTTGAATAAAGTTGCATCAGATAAAACAAAAGCCAAAATTGAAAATTTGCTTATGCAAGCAGACAAAGACAAAGCTGAAAACGAAGCAAAATATCAAGCAGCTATTAAGGAAGGTGAAAGTTTGTATTTAGTTCAGAAGAAGTATGAGGCAGCACTTTCAAAATATGAAGAGGCATTATCTTACAAACCAAAAGAAGCGCTACCAATTCAACGAATTGGGGAATTAGATGCGTTGATTGCAGCTAATAAAAAAGAAGAATTAGCCGTAAATCAAGCCGATTCTGAATATTTGAATTTAATTAAAGCTGCTGAATTATTAAGGGATCAAAAGAAATATGATCAAGCAATTGCGAAATACGAAGAAGCTTTAGAGAAAAAAGACGAGCAAGGTCCTAAAGATCAAATTGAAATTATTAAAGGCCTAAAAAAAGAAGCAGATAATCAGGTAAAATATTTAGAGGCAGTAAAATCAGCTGATATGTTTTACACTCAAAAAAGTTATCTGGCGGCAAAAGAAAAATATACTTTAGCAAATACACTTAAACCTTCCGAACAACATCCAATTACACGTCTTGCTGATATTGAAACAAAACTTGCTGCTAATTCTGCTGCTCAAGAAAAGAAGAAAAAATATGATGAAGCTGTGCAATCTGCGGATGCCTTATTTGGAGCAGAAAAATGGGAAGAAGCTAAGTTGAAATACACGGAAGCATTAACGTTCGAAGCATCTGCAACATATCCATTAGATAAAATAAAAGATTGTAATGATAAACTTATATTAATAGCTAAAGACAAAGAAAAAGCTGATAAAATCGCAAAACTTTTAGTTGATGGTGGGGTTTTGTTTTCTGGATCAAAATGGAATGAAGCAAAAGTAAAATACAATGAGGTATTAGTTCTCGACCCTGCAAACGTTGACGCAAAAAAGAAGTTAGATGAAATCGCTAAAGAATTGGCGAATCAGGAAGATAAAGTAGCACAAGATGCAAAATTCGCCAAGCTGGTAACTGAAGGAGATTTAGCCATAAAAGGGTTGAAATATACTGATGCTAAAGCAAAATACGAGCAAGCATTAGTTATTAAGGCTGATGCTGGTGCTCAAATAAAATTGGATGACGTTATTAAGAAAATTAAAGAACTTGAGGACAAAGAAGCTTTAGAAGTTAAATTTCAAGCGTTAAAGGCAGAAGGATTAAAATTAGCAACAGAACAACAATGGGTTGACGCTAAGAGTAAATTAAATGAAGCATTGGTAATAAAACAAGATCCTATTGTTATAGCAAAACTGAAGGAAGTAGATGCTAAAATAGCGGCGAATGAGTCTCTTACAAAATTAGAGAAAGAATATGCTGATTTAATAACTGCTGCTGAAGGGAAAGAAACGGCGAATGATATTGACGGTGCGATTACTAAATACAAGGAAGCATCTCTTAAAAAACCTACAGAACAAAAGCCAAAAGATAAGGTCATTGAACTTGAAGCGTTGAAATTAAATAGTTCTAAACAAAAGGAAATTGATGCAAAATATGATGCAGCAATGAAAAAAGGGAAGGAATTAATGGCCTTGCAAAAGTATCTGGATGCAATAAAAGAATTCAATATTGCAAATTCAATTAAAAAGGAAGAAAAAGAACCTGGAGAACTAGCTGCTGAAGCTGAAAGATTGGAAAAAGCAAAGGGAAATGAAGAAGATGAAAAAATTGAAAAAATATTTACTGTTGCCATAACGAAATTTGAAGAAAAGGATTATCCTAAATCGAAAGAATTGGCAGAGCGTTTCTTGTCTTTCCGTCCAGATGACCAGCGTGCAAAAGATTTAATAAAGAATATTAACGATTTAGAGGCTGCAAAGAAAAACTATATTCTCAAGATGCAAGAAGCCGAAATCCAAGCAACAGCAAAGCAATATGTTAAAGCGGTTTCGTTGTTTGAACAAGCTAAAGTCATTAAAAGTGATGAAACAAAACCACAAGAACGCATTGATGCGCTAAATAAATTAATTGCAGATCAGTCAAGTCAAGCAGAAAAAGATGCCTTGTATAAAGATTATATGACAAAAGGTGGTTTAAGTCAAACGGCAAAAAGTTATGAAATGGCTTTGTCACATTTCCAAAATGCACTTTCTGTAAGAGAGAACGATCAAATTGCAAAAGATAAAATTGCTGAAATTCAGCAAATATTAGATGATATTGCAAATGCAAATTCAAATGAATTAAATAGAAAAAATCAATTTGATGCATTGATTGTTCAAGCTGACGGAACTTTTGCTTCTGAAGATTTTCTTGTTTCTAAATCAACTTATGAGAAAGCTCTTGAATTGGATAAAACTAGCACATATGCAAAAGCGCAAATTGATGAATGTATAAGAAGACAGCGTTTGAAAGATCTTTCTTTTGCTGATACTGAATATGAAACAATAATCAAAACAGGTAATGAATTGTTCGATACGAAAAGTTATGATCGAGCGAAAGAAAGTTTTAATAAGGCTTTGGTAATTAGACCAACTGATCCATATCCTCAAAAGAAATTAGATGAAATTAAGGCAATATTAAATCCTGTGATTACTAAATCTGCGATATTGGAAGATCTAGGTGATCCATATGATAATTCAATAATGGATGGCTATGCTGCTCTTGTCAAAGCTGATCTGGAAAGAAAGAATGTGAAAGGTACCGCAATGAAAGATCAGTTTGATGAGATTAAAGATTCTGAAAATGAGTTGACTGAATTAAAAGTTATTGAGCAGCAAGCAACAACAAATGAAATAAATGCTGTTC
>JBEAUV010000075.1:0-11485 GCA_041161265.1 Bacteroidota bacterium
CTAATTTCATTGATTTCCATGCTGATTTCCCAAGTGGAGTTGAAATAAATATTTCTTTTGGTTCATTAAAACGGGTACGTTCAATTTTAGACAAAATAGTAGGGTGGTAATATTTTGCATATTCATTCAAATGTGCAAAAACATCGTTGATACTCCATGAATCACTGTCTTTTCTCCAGTTTTTCTGTTGCTCGTTTAAATGCGTAAATTTTTTCTTTATCAGATCAATATTGGCCTGAGTTATTCTTTTTAATTCTTCTACAAGTTCGAGTGTTGTCATTTTTTCTTAGATACTATTCAAAAGTAACACGTTTTGGAGGATTAACAATGAAAAAAAGCAATATTATTTCCCATCCTCATTAGAGGTCAATTTATCAAGAATTGTTACTTTCGTCACGAAGTGAATTTCAAATGGTAAAAGACATGAAACCTTTAATTTTTGTAACGAATGATGATGGTATTTCTTCGAAAGGAATAAAATCACTTGTTGAGGTTGCGTTAGAGTTTGGGGATGTGTTTGTTATTGCGCCAGACAAACCTCAATCGGGGATGGGGCATGCTATCACAATGAATCATCCAATACGATTAGAGAAATCGATTTTATTTGAAAATTGTGAAGCATACACATGTTCTGGAACACCTGTAGATTGTGTTAAAATAGGAATCTATGAAGTGATGCATCGCAAACCTGATTTGATATTATCAGGAATAAATCATGGGGAAAATGCTTCGTCAAATGTTTTGTATTCTGGAACAATGTCTGCCGCTGTGGAAGGAGCAATGGAAAATATTCCATCAATTGGTTTTTCATTAAGTGATCATGATTCAGATGCTGATTTTTCTGAAGCCAAAGAAATTACCAGACAAATTATTAAAGATTCGTTAAATACAGATTTCCCTTCTCATGTCTGTTTGAATGTCAATTTCCCTAAGAAAAGTGATGTGAAAATCAAAGGGATAAAGATATGTAGACAGGCACATGCCTTTTGGGAAGATCGATTTGATAAAAGAATGGACCAATTTGGAAAACCATATTATTGGCTTACTGGCGAGTTTTTGAATCAAGATATGGAAGATGATACAGATCTTTTTGCCTTGGAAAATGGATATGCGAGTGTTGTACCGACGCAATTCGATATGACAGCATATAAAGTTATTGAACAATTTAAAAAATGGGAAATATGAAATTTAATAAATGGACAGTTGAACATACAAAAGGCTTAATTGTGGGGTTGATTTCGCCATTGATTTTTGTGCCTTTAACAATTTTGATAATCTCTTTAGTTCAAAATTACGATTTTGACCAATTGTGGCATCGATTTGTTTTGAATAGAAATTACCGTGGAATGATTATTTCTGTCTCAGTAATTTCTAATTTAATTTGGTTCTATTTGTCATTGAACCGCGAGAAGTATGCATTTGCACGTGCTGTAATCATTGCTACTTTTTGCTTTTTGCCATACATCATTTATGTTAAGTTCATTGCTTAAATGAATACCACAAAAAAATTAAAATTTTATTTGATTGCCGGTGAGGCATCAGGAGATTTGCATGCAAGTAATTTAATGCGCGCTTTAAAAGCTGAAAGAGGGAATATAGATTTTCGCTGTTGGGGAGGTGATAAAATGGAAGCTCAAGGTGGAACGATTGTCAAACATTTCAAAGAATTAGCCTTTATGGGCTTTATCGAAGTAGTTTCAAATCTCAGAACAATACTTAAAAACATACGATTTTGTAAAGAGGATATTGAAGCCAATCAACCTGATGTTTTAATATTAGTTGATTATCCAGGATTTAACTTGAGAATTGCAGAATGGGCTCATTCAAAAGGGATAAGGGTGATTTATTACATTTCACCACAAGTATGGGCATGGAAAAAATCAAGAGTACATAAAATCAAGAAGTTTGTTGATCAAATGTTTGTTATTCTGCCTTTTGAAAAAGAATTCTATGCACAATTTGATTTTGATGTTGAATATTTGGGGCATCCCTTATTAGATGCAATTGGGGATTTTAAAAAAGAGGCTATTTCAAAAGAACAATTTCTTCTTGATAATCAATTAGAATCGAAGCCAATTATTGCGATATTGCCTGGTAGTCGTAAGCAAGAAGTTTCAGTTAAACTTCCTATTATGTTGGATGCGTTGAAGTCTTTAGATAATTATCAAATAATTATAGCAGGTGCACCGAGTTTAGAAAAGTCATTTTATGACTCACTTATTTCTAATAATGTCAAAATAGTATTTGGCCAAACATATGATTTATTAGCTAATTCTGAAGCAGCGGTTGTGACGTCTGGAACTGCTACTCTCGAAACTGCACTTTTAGGCATTCCAGAAGTTGTGTGCTACAAAGGGTCAGCAATTTCTTATCAGATTGCAAAACGACTAATAAAAATCAAGTATATTTCATTGGTTAATTTAATAATGAATCGGGAAGTTGTCAAAGAATTGATTCAGATGGAATGTACTTCTGAAAATATTCAAAATGAATTAAAAACCTTATTGATAGGCGGTTCGAATAGAGAAAAGATGCTTAAAGACTTCGCTGAAATGGAAAAAATACTGGGAAAGGGTGGCGCAAGTGAAAAAGTAGCACAATCCTTGTTGAAAACTATTCAAGCTTAGCCGAAAATCGATTTTCTGTTGAATTATTTTTGTCCTGTGAAATTTGTTGTCACCTTCTTGTTTTTAATAATTGTTTGTGCCGTTAATGCTCAACAGATGAGAATTGGTGTCATAAGAGATTATGATGTTAAAAGAATTTCATTTTCCTATAATAGCGGTAGTTATACCATTTTTGGTGACACCTCTGATTTCGGATCGATATTGCCGAATGAATTTGTTGAAGTTTCGATTGAAAACGGTAAAGTTAAACTCAAAAAAGGAACAATTGAATTAGGCGATTTTCAAAAAATTTATTTGATTCAAAATAATCCAAACACATCGCTAGTTTTAACTTCAAAAGTGCCAGTTGTAAAGCAACGTAAATATGAAGATGATTTTGAGATTTCAACTAATGGGAAAGAATTGGTACTTGTAAATCTAGTGGATATTGATAATTATCTTGCAGGTGTTGTCGAATCTGAAGGAGGTGGAGGAAGACACATTGAATATTATAAAGTTCAAGCATTAATGAGTCGTACATACGCCATAAAATATCGTGGAAAACATAAAAAAGAAGGATTCGATTTATGTGATGGTGTTCATTGTCAGGCATATCACAGCATGATGCGATTGACTCCGATTATTGATTCAGCGGTTTTTCAAACTCATGATTTGGTAATGCTAGATTCAAAAAATCAATTGATTGACTCTTATTTTCATGCAAATTGTGGCGGGCAAACTTGTGAGCCACAAGATGTATGGAATGAAAAAATCGATTATTTGAATTCATTTATAGATACGTTCTGTATTTATACGAAGCAAGCATCTTGGGAGAAAAAAATTGATAAATTAGCATGGCAAAATTTCTTAGTAGATAAATATGATTATCCAATTTATGATAGCACATATGCGTCGATGATATTTACTTTTAGTCAGCCTCAACGAAAAGCATTTTATATCCATCCAGTTTTTGGAATTCCTTTACGTGATATTCGAGAGGAATTTGACTTAAAGTCAACTTTTTTCAGTTGTCATCTTGAAGGGGAAGAGGTAATTGTTCAAGGCAGGGGCTTTGGACATGGTGTTGGTTTGTGTCAAGAGGGAGCGATGAAAATGGCGAAATCAGGTTATGATTTTATGCAAATTGCACTGTTCTATTTTCCCAATATTTCAATTATTAATTATTCCGAATACAAGTTTTATACTCAAAAGTATTCGTCCTTTTAATTATTCATAGGAGATTACAAATATCTCTTCGTTTTCTCTCTTGAAAAGCTTTTCTTCGCGCGCAAAATTTTCTAATTCTGAAGTGTATTTTAATTTTTTCAAGCTGAGTTTTGTTCTTGCTAATTTTTTAGAAACTTCTGTTTTAGCTTCTTCTAAATGCGAAAGTTTATTATTTTGATTGATGATAGTAAAGATATCAATATCGTCCAAAAATAGCATGTAAATAAAAAACAAACACGTTGTAAAAATAAATTTGTTCTTGAAATATTTTACATATTTTCTCATACACTAAAATTAGTGAGTTCTGTTTACGAATTGGAGCAAAGGGAAAATAGTTTTAAAACTAAAACTGTTAAAAAGAAAAAGCCCCTTTCGGGGCTTCAATTAATTTATGATTTCGTCATATTTTGTTTTGAAATCTTCATCTTCTTCATACCATTGAGCGACTTTGTTCAATAGCGTTTTTGCTTTTTCTTTTTGTTTAGATAAGATATAACATTCAGCTGATTGGAATACACCAATTTTCAACATGTCTTTATCAGCATCACTCCAATCTTCGATTGTTGTGATTTTAGTTAGCATTGTTTCAGCTTCTTTCCATGCCGTATTAGCTCCTCCCTTGTCTGTCTTGCGGTATTTCGAAGCGCCATCTAGATATTTAGCTCCAATAGGATTCTTAGTTATTTTTATATACTTAATAACCCAACCAGACGCTTTATTATAATCTTTAGCATCTAAATCATTACTTATTAATTCAACTAATGACCCTTGAAACTCATCAATAAATTCTTGGTGATCAGATAATGCAGAACCCTCTTTATCGTTCTTCATTGCTTTTGTTAAAGCTGCAATTGCATCTTTGTATGCATTTTTAAACTTTTCATCTGTTGAGCCTGATAATGAAATTTTGTACAAACCTTTAGCTAACCAAATAAATGGAAGTGGGTCTTTCTTCAATTCGTCTTTCAACGTATAATTCGATGCCACTTTTGTTAACTTCTCATAATTTGCATCAGCAAAAAGGATTTTTAAATCATCGTAATTTGGCGCTTGAGCATTTGTTGTTATTGCACTTATAACGAACAGTAATAGAGGGAGTGTTTTTTTCATAACCTTACTTTTTTTTGTCTTTTTTGATAAATCCGACATTTCAATAACTATGCCGAATGTACTAAACATATTTGTTTACTGCAATCCTGAAATATAAAATTATTACTATTCAGCACTTTTTATTAATAAATGCAGAATTTCTTGAGCTGCTTTGGAAATTTTCGTTCCAGGCCCAAATACTCCAAAAACTCCAGCTTTAAATAGATAATCATAATCTTGTTGTGGAATTACCCCACCAGCTATCACCATGATATCTTCACGGCCAAGTTTTTTTAATTCAGCTATCACTTGTGGAATTAAGGTTTTATGTCCAGCAGCTAACGAGGATACGCCAAGTATATGCACGTCATTCTCAACGGCTTGTTTTGCAGCTTCTGATGGAGTTTGGAACAAAGGTCCAATATCAACATCAAAACCTATATCGGCAAATGATGATGCAATAACTTTAGCACCACGATCATGCCCGTCTTGCCCCATTTTTGCAATCATAATTCGGGGTCTTCGACCTTCCAATTTACTGAATTGATTGGTTAAATCTTTTGCAATAATAAAATCTTTATCTTCCATAGCTTCATGGGAATATACTCCAGAAATTGAACGAATGGTAGCTTTGTATCTACCAAATGCATTTTCCATTGCGGTTGAAATCTCACCTAATGACGCCCTGTTTCTAGCACATCGAATAGCAATTTCTAATAGATTGCCGGAATTGTTCTTTGCTGCAGATTCTAATTCTTTAAGTGTTTCTTGTACTTTCTTTAAGTCTCGATTTTGACGTAAATCATTTAATCTTGTCAATTGAGCTTCTCTGACTTTTGAATTATCAACTTCTAATATATCAATATTTGCAGCGTCTTCCTTACTTATTTGATAGCGATTTACTCCAACTATAATATCTTTATCTGAATCAATTCGTGCTTGTTTTCTTGCTGCTGCTTCTTCAATCCTCATTTTCGGAAGGCCTGTTTCGATTGCTTTTGCCATTCCTCCCAATTCTTCTACTTCTTGAATTAATTTCCAAGCTTCATCAACTAATTCTTCTGTCAATTTCTCAATATAATAACTTCCTCCAAAAGGATCGATGAACGAAGTAATTCCTATTTCTTCTTGAAGGTAGATTTGCGTATTCCTTGCAATTCGTGCTGAAAAATCTGTCGGTAATGCAATTGCCTCGTCAAGCGCATTAGTGTGCAAAGATTGTGTCCCTCCAAAGGCCGCCGCTAAGGCCTCAATGCAGGTCCTTGCAACATTATTGAAAGGATCTTGTTCAGTTAAACTCCAACCAGAAGTTTGGCAATGTGTTCTTAACGCCAACGATTTATTATTTGCCGGGTTAAATTGTTTAACAAGCTTTGACCAAATTAGTCGGCCAGCGCGCATTTTAGCAATTTCCATGTGATGGTTCATACCGATAGCCCAGAAAAAACTAAGTCGCGGAGCAAATTCATCGATGGTCATTCCTGTTTTAATTCCTGCTCTTAAATATTCTAAACCATCTGCTAATGTATAGGCAAGTTCAATTGCTGCGGTTGCTCCAGCTTCTTGCATATGATAACCAGAAATTGAAATGGAGTTGAACTTCGGCATATTCTTCGACGTATATTCGAATATATCCGAAATGATGCGCATTGATGGTGTAGGAGGATAGATATATGTATTTCGCACCATGAATTCCTTCAGGATGTCATTTTGAATCGTTCCAATTAACTTATCTTGAGAAACGCCTTGTTCTTCTGCTGCAACAATGTAAAATGCCAGAATTGGAATAACAGCGCCATTCATGGTCATAGAAACCGACATTTCATCTAATGGAATCTGATCAAATAAAATTTTCATATCCAAAATTGAATCAATAGCTACACCGGCTTTTCCAACATCACCTTCAACGCGTTCATGATCTGAGTCATAACCTCTATGTGTCGCTAAGTCAAAAGCAACAGAAAGTCCTTTTTGACCAGCTGCTAAATTTCGTCTGTAAAAAGCATTTGATTCTTCTGCAGTTGAAAATCCAGCATATTGTCTAATTGTCCATGGGCGAATAGCAAACATTGACGCATAAGGACCTCTTAAATAAGGAGCAATTCCCGATACAAAACCAATGTGTTCAGTTTTCTCTATGTCTTTTGCTTGATAGAAGGACTGAAGGTTTATTTTTTCAGCAGTTTCTAAAGTGAATTCTGAATTATTTTCAGAAGTTTCACTTGTAGCTTGATAATGAATTGTACTAAAGTCTACTCTTTTCATTTCACAAGTGTTAAGTCACGTTCGAAAATAATTTTTGACAATCCTAAATACCCATCTTGAGTTAAAAACTCATTTTTTTCAGGCAATGGGTTAATGAACTTATTAATTCCAATAAGTGTTTTCTGAGAATTTGCTATTTGATTTTTTCTGATTACTGATTTAGCTTTAATTTCAGATGTTAAATAATGTATTGTTTTTTCAGAGGAAATCCCACCAAAAGACTCGATTTTTTGAAACAAACTCCAACCTTTATCACCTATTTGATTAGTTAATCCTTCCAATGCATAACTTCCTCCAATTGGATCAATTACAGCATTGAAGTAACTTTCTTCTTTTAAGATTAATGAAATATTTAACGCCATTCTTTCAGCTAAAACACTTGTTCCTATAGTTGAATCAGAATCATAGGGTAATACTACGATTGTTTCTATTCCTGCTGCTGCTGCCGACATCGCTTCAGTTGTTTGTCTCAATAAATTCGTATGGGGATCTTTTAAAGATTTGTTCATTAATCCAATAATCGCTGTAATAGAACATTTATAGGTGCATGAATGTGTCGGATTATAGTTTTTAATAATCATGGACCAAGTTTTCCTTAAAGCTCTGATTTTAGCTATTTCATAAAAATAATTTGAACCGATACCTGAAGTAAAATGAATGCAAGCTGCAGCTTCATCAATTGTGAAACCAAGATCAAGAAGTTTTACAATATACTCATGACCTGTCGAAAGCATAAAAGCAATTTCTTGCCATGTAGTTGCACCCGTTTGTTGAATTGAATAACCATCAACCAAACAAAAAGGTCGTTGTGCAATTCTCATTTCTTCTGAAATGGCTTTGAAAAACTGATCTGAATCATCAAGTTGTAAAAAATCAACTGAGAATTTTAATGAAGTTGGAAAATTGTTTTGAAAATGTTTTTGAATGCTGAGAAATTGCGTAAGATTATTTAATCTAAAATCTGTTTGAATAAAATTTAATTCAATTCCATTTAAAAGGATTTCCCAATTGATTTCTGTTTTATCTATTAAATCAAAAAACAAAGAATCGCATCCTTTTAATAATATTTCTAGCGCTTTTGAATTGGCTACTTTTTCGTCGATTACTTTTAATAAAAAACCGTTGTTCCAATCATTTCCCTTTGTCCCTGAACCGCGTGTAAATGGAAAATTACCAGGTGATTCGATAGATATTGTGTTGCTTTCGGCATGATTAAATGTTGAAAAGTTTAACTCTTCTAATTCATCTTCACGAAGTAATTTACTAAAATCATCTCCTTTCAATTCCTTTTTAAGTTGTTCAATCCATTCAGGAAGTGAACTAGATTTGAAATCTTTTTTAAGTTCTATCATATTGAATTTGAAACCAAATTTATTTCTTGATTCTTTAAATATACGAATGTAGTTATGATTGTCGTAATTACTGGAGCAATAATGACTCCGGCAACAGGTGTTTTATAAAATATTAAAAACAAACTTCCACTTAGTACAACAAGTAATTTATTCGAAAAAGCAAATTTTAAACTTTCGAAAATGCCTTTTTGATGCCGTTCCAAACTGTAATCGTAAAATGAAAAGCCATAAAAGAAACCTGCAATTAAAAAGTATGCAATTGAATCCACAAAATCTAAATTTAAAATTCCAGAAAAAATCCAATAAATAAATAAAGTGAAAATCTCTAAAACAAATGCAAGTAAAACGACGAAAATCATTCTAAATAAATCAGAAATTATTTGAGAGAAACTAAGGGTGTATTTTTTTCCGGTAATAGAAGAATCAATTTTCTCTGAAAGTATTGTATTGAAAGGTGATAAAAGGGTTAAGATGAAGAAGATGAAAAGTTGATCAAATATGAATTGAATAAAATTAAATGTTCCTTTTACTGCTGTACCGAAATAGGAACCAATCAAAGGAATACGTTCAACAATCGAAAATGAATTTTCAACAGTTTCTGTTAATAGATAAACTTGCCAAAAAATCAATGCTACAACAATTCCAGGAATAAAAAAAAGTAAATATTTCCCTTTTGCAAGTTCAAGGAACGATTGAGATACCGCGTAAATGTGAAGTTGAAGTGCTTTCATGTTTTCGGATACGAATATAAGCTTAAAGAAAGAATTTTAAAAACATATACGACATTGCTGAAAATGCAAATACACCCATTAGAAATACTGTAACCGCCGTATAACCTTGCCGTCTGAAATAAAGGTAATTTAGTGTGCCGAGAATAATTCCTGAAATAAAAGAGTAAAGAAGAATCATTTATTTATTTATTTTTAAATTATTGGCATGTGATTTGTCATCTGTTTTGTAAATTTAAAAGTAAAAATCATGAAAACAATAACAAAAATAATAGCATCTGTATCAATTGTGTTAATTTCCTTTTCAGGATCAGCGCAAGAAGTAAAGGAAAATACTGTTCCAGTTAAAAAGTCTGTTGAAAAGCAAGAGCCTGTATCTACTTCTCCGAAAATGAACAAAAAAATCTATTCAAAAGCTCGACCGTTAAAACACGCTCAGAAAAAGACTCTTCCTGCAAAACAGATTAGTGCAAAGGAATAAAAAAAGAGGCGAAAGCCTCTTTTTTTATTAATCTAATATTCCAAATTGTTCAAAGTGATGCGTTAAATGTTTTGAATGTAAGCGACACCATTGTTGGTAGTTTAATTGTCCATAATAGGGGTGTGCTTCTGTTCTACTTTCATTTTCTGCATAATGCTCATCGAAATCTAACCATTCCAGTAAAAATTCATCAATTGCTAACTCAATTTCTTCGTTTCGTAATTCTTCATTTTTCTTGGCAAATGGAACAACAATTCCTCTTGCCATAGGTTTGTCAGAATCAAGAAAAGCTTGCATCTTTTCAATTTTATCTTCTGAAACTTCCATCGGTAATTTTGTCTTACCAGAAGCAATTTTTAAGGTGTCAGTTAAATGTTCAACCATCCGTTGAGCCGACATATCGCCCCAAAGTGGTTTTGTTTCTGATGTTAATTTATCCAGTTTAGGGATAATTTCAGAAATATCAATTTCAATAAATTCCATGATTTTTTATTTTTTGCCTATTAATATATTCAAGCTACTTGGTACGACTTGAATATTCAAAACATCTCTGACATCAAACGGCTCACCATCATAATGTGCGATATTTTTAGATAATGT
Organism: Bacteroidota bacterium; assembly: GCA_041161265.1. Lineage (GTDB taxonomy): Bacteria > Bacteroidota > Bacteroidia > Flavobacteriales_D > Crocinitomicaceae > M0103. The sequence continues at coordinate 10,349 of JBEAUV010000075.1, forward strand.
AATTCTTGCCTTTTTGAATGAAATGACCTCTGTGTATTTTGACTTATGAGCAGTTCTTTTAAAAAAACGATAAACGACACTTGGCGCCATCCAAAAAGAAAATGGTTTTAAAATACATAATTCAATTTTCCCATCTGTTACACTGGAATTTGGTGATACAACAAAACCATTTCCAAATTCAGAAGAATTAGCAATTGTACATAAAACAACGGGCATCGTTTTAATTTCGCCATTCAAATCAACAGAAACATTAACAGGGTTGTATTTTGCAAATTCACGAATCACTAATTTCACATAACTCCAAAATCCTCTCTTGTGATAATTGTCAAATTTCTTTGCAATGATTGCGTCGAAGCCATAACCACCAATTCCAAGGAATGGTTTATCATTGACTAAAACTGTGTCCATACGAATGGATGAATCGTTATTGATGCATTCAATTGCTTTTGGAATATTCATAGGGATATTCAAGTGTCTTGCAAGTCCATTTCCAGAACCACAAGGTAAAATCGCAATTTTTGTTTGTGTACCAATTAAAGCAGTACCAACTTCGTGAACTGAACCATCACCTCCAACAGCACATACGATATCAATTCCCTCTAAAGAAGCTTCGTAAGCAATTTTTTTGGCGTGTTTTGCGTATTCTGTAATTGCAATGTCATAATCGAATTTAGAGTGATCCAAATTCTCCTCAATAATTTGAGGTAAATCACCTTTTTTTCCTACTCCGGAAATTGGGTTGATAATAAATCGGATTCTTTGTTTCATTCAACTACTGTTTTATTATGAATCAAGTCACGATTATAGCGCTGAATTATTGCTTTTACACGTTTTTCAACTGCTTTACTTTCCGTTTTGTAATAGGAAAGAGAATCGTTCGTTAATTCTTTTCGAAAAGTGAAATCATACAAATTTCGTGCCTTTTCATTAGTAACTGTGTACATGTGGTGACCTTTGAAGTAAAAGCAAGAACCTTCAATGTAAGTAATTGCTTCTCTTTCAGCTTTTTTATAATAAGATTGTCCGTATGAATAGAACTTTGTTTTGATGTTTAAAAGGTCTAAAACTGTCGGTAAAATATCAAGTTGTTGGAAGATTATTGGATCTTTTTTTATCGGTAATAGTTTTTTAGGATGA
>JBEAUV010000076.1:0-11436 GCA_041161265.1 Bacteroidota bacterium
ATTAGTAGGGTTGGATTCATTAAAAGACCCGGAATAGTTCGTTAGATTAGAAATTGATGTACCATCTAAGAACCACTCAGAAGAAGAGAAATTAAGTGAAGTGTTATTAGTGGTAAATTGTTCCAAATTACATACAACTGAATCCAAAGTATAAGAAGCGGTTGGTGATGTTATTGTTGTTGTTGTATTTACTTGAGACGATATGCACCCAAACACGTCTGTAACAACAAGACTTGTTACAAAACTACCAGTTGAAGTAAAATTATAGTTTGTAGTTTGAGAAATGTTGTTAGTGATTTGTGTAGAGTTATCAGGGAATGTCCAATTAAAACTAGATAAGCTTACACCGTTTCCAGAAATTGTAGAATTATTCGTGAATGTTACATCTAAAGGAACACAACCAGCCGAAGATGAGGGTGAAATCTGCGCAATTGGTTGCTGTAATACAATGAAATTATTGAATATTTGAGAATCTGTACAACCAACATTGTTTGTTATTTGGAGTGCAATATTATATGATCCAGAAGTATTGTATACATAAGTTTGATCAGCTCCAGAGAGGAATATCCCATTTCCCATAGTATAAGTATATGAGGAAATTGGATGGGAGGATGTTGATGTATTTGTTAGATCTACAGCAAAATTTCTACAAATTGAGTCGTTTGACAAAGTGAAATTCGCGTCAATAGACGAAATACTAATTGTTTGTGTAATGCTATCGGAACAACCAGTTGTGTAATTATGTATTAATTGCTGTATAGTATAAGTGCCGTAACTAGTATAAGTATGAGACATTGAACCTTGATCAGGGTTTGTAAATAAAGCAGGAGAAACTAAAAAATCAGAATTTCCATCTCCCCAAGTCCAAGTCATGTCAACATTATCTGAATTTTCACCCAAAATAGCGTTATCTGTAAATGCAACGGAAAGCGGCAAAGTTGGGTTGCAAAATAACGTTTGATCTGGGCTAAACAAGGCTATTGGTGCTTTTATATATACAGCATTAGGAATAATTAAAGTATCAGGACAACCACGAAAGGAAACGATTAATTGTACATCAAAATAACCTGTATCAACAGGGTAATTATATGTTGGGTTTTCTAATGCACTTGTACCACCGTCACCAAAATCCCAAGCCCATATAACTTCTGACGGATTGTAACCTGGAGGAATTATTGTTGTACTTGTAAAGTCAAAATCAGATTTTGCGCAATCAATAATAGGGGTATAAGTAAAACCAACAACTGGAGGTATTCCAACAGAGATATAATTTGTTAGGGTCAATGTTTCTGAACAACCTCCGTCTGTCGTAATTGTAAGTGTAACGGAATAGACTCCTTCGGGATATAATTGTAAAGGAGGGTTTTGACCCGAAAACACATTTCCATTTCCAAAATTCCATTGCCATTCCGTTATAGGGTTATCTACAGAATTTGGTGAAGTAGATAAATCAGTAAATTGCACTGCTAAATCTGTACATCCTTCAACTACATCAGCTTGAAAATTTGGAATTAATGGAGATACAATAATGTAATTATTCAGTGTTACAGAATTTACACAATTATTATCATCTGTAAGTGTTAATGATACATTGTATGTCCCAGTGTTTGAATAGGTTTGATTTGGTGGATTAGCACCAACAAAAGTGGATCCATTTCCAAAATCCCAATTAAATTGACCAACTCCAGCTGAGGTATTTGTGTAATCTACTACTAATGGATCACAACCTGTAAGAGGTGTTGCTGTAAAACTTGGTTGAGGGAGTGGGTTGACAACTATTACTTGACTAAAATTGTCAAAGCATCCATTTGATGTATTTTGAGATGTTAATGTCGCAGTGTACGTTCCTGCTACAGGATATGTAATCGTTGGATTTTGTAAATTACTTGAACTGCCGTTCCCAAAAGTCCAAGACCAATTGTTAGCACCAACCGAAGATTGATCTTGAAAATCAACAACTTCACCAGCACACACTGTATTTGAACTAACAATATAATTGGTCACAAAGTCTTGTACAGTAATATTTTGATTAAAAGTGTTTACACAACTTGTAAGCGTATTCGTAACAGTTAATGTTACATTGTAAATTCCTGTTGTCGTGTAATTTGCATTTATTGGGGTTTGAGCCGCTGATGTTTGACCATTTCCAAAATCCCAACTATACGAATAACTTCCACTACCAGGTAGAACATTACTAAATATTGGTGTATAAGGAACGGAACAACTTGTAAGAGGAGTTGAAAAGCTTATAATTGGCAATGGATTTACAATAATATAATTTGGTTTTACTTCAGCAAAGGAATTGCTGCCGTTAAAGACAATAAGTGTAATATTGAATGTTCCTGAAACTGTATATGTATGTGTAGGATTCTGAAGCGTAGATGTACTTCCATCACCAAAATTCCAAGCCCATGAAACAATTGGACTGCCTGTTGTTAAATCAGTAAAAGAAATAGTGTTACCAACACAAATAGTTAAAGGAGTTGCAGAAAAATTCACATCCAATTGGCTCGTAACATTGAAACTGATAAAGAAAATAATTAAAAGACAAATAGGTTTCATATAAAAAATATTTTGGTAAAGTATTTAATTGAATTACAATGAAATAGAGATAATAATTTCAAAGTTGATTTATTTAAAAGGATTCATTAAATTGACTATTGTTTTTTATAGTATTTGAAATAATATTTAAGCAATTTTAAGCTTTAGCTACATCATTCAAATGACGAATGTTGTGCTTGATTAGCTTAGTGCAATGTATGTTTTTTTTTAATCAAAACCAATTTAAACATTATTTTTTTTCCGCGGCCATATACCGTCTTATTGCTAGCCGTATCGATGGTTTCACCTCTTTAGGTTTTAACAAAAGTATTCCCTCAATTTCATTTTTAATTTCAGGATATTTATGTGTGAATTGTATCAATTTATACAACGAATAAACAAATAAAGCTGCATTGTTGGAATCATCTTTTATAAAAGAAATAAGTTTATCTAAATACTCAGATTCCTTGTATTCAATTAATGGCAAAAGTTGTGTTGTATTCACAAGATTTCTCAAAACACTTTGATTTTTAGAAATCAGAATACAGTCAATAAAATCTGCTTGGAATTTTTCTAAAACTTTAGGTTGAGTTTTTGCAATATGCGTAATTAACCATGAACCATATTCAGGATAGGGATGAGGTAATTTACTTGTTGCCGTTTTTACCAAATCAATTAACAGTTTTTGATCTTTCAGAAAGACATCCGCATGTTTCGAAAAATCACGTGTCAAAAACATATTGTCTATAAAATCCTTCGCTTTCATTCAAAAAAAAGGTGCAAGTTAAAAACTCACACCATTTAAATATTTTTAACAGGGTAACTGAGCCTGTCGAAGTTAAACAGTAACACCCATTATTTCAGCCATTTTAGCACCAATTTGAGCTGGAGAATCAACAACGTGAATTCCACACTCTCGCATAATACGTTTTTTAGCTTCAGCTGTATCTTCATCTCCACCAACGATCGCACCTGCGTGACCCATTGTTCTTCCTTTTGGAGCTGTTTCACCAGCGATGAATCCAACAACTGGTTTTCTTGGGTTTTCTTTGATCCAACGAGCAGCAATAGCTTCCAAGTTACCACCGATCTCACCAATCATCACAATTCCTTCTGTTTCTGGATCGTTCATTAATAATTCAACAGCTTCTTTTGTTGTAGTTCCAATAATTGGATCTCCACCAATTCCAATCGCAGTTGTAATTCCTAAACCTGCTTTTGCAACCTGATCAGCCGCTTCATAAGTTAATGTTCCTGATTTTGAAACAATTCCAATTGTACCTTTCTTGAATACAAAACCTGGCATAATGCCAACTTTAGCTTCACCTGCTGTGATGATTCCGGGACAGTTAGGTCCAATCAAACGGCAGTCAAATGCTTTGATGTACTCTCTAGCTTTAATCATGTCTTTCACTGGAATTCCTTCCGTAATACACACAACAACTTTGATTCCTGCTTCCGCAGCTTCCATAATTGCATCCGCAGCAAAAGCTGGTGGAACAAAAATAATGGAAACATCTGCACCTGCTTTAGTAACAGCATCAGCTACAGTATTAAAAACTGGACGATCTAAATGCAAAGTTCCTCCTTTTCCTGGAGTTACACCACCAACAACGTTGGTTCCATATTCTATCATTTGTCCTGCATGGAAAGTACCTTCGCTTCCTGTGAAACCTTGAACAATTACTTTCGAATTTTTATTTACTAAAACGCTCATTTTTGCGGAAATTTTGAATCAATTAATTAAGTACACCAAAAATATATGTTTGAATCCGTTTATCAATGTTTTTAAACGATTATTCTTATAATTTTATTTAACACCTTTTATCTCCATCTCAAAAACTAAGATTGAGTTTGGTGGAATGCCCTCTAAATCACGGTCTCCATATCCCAATGTTGGGGGAGCAACTAAAAATGCTTTTGCACCTGGTTTTAATTCTAACATGATTTCTTTCCAAGCACCAATTAAGTCTTTTACTTTAAATTCAACAGGGTATTTGTGGTTGTCAAATGTTTGTCCATTCATGAAATATCCCCTATAGCTGAATGAAACTATATCTGTAAATTGAATGTATTCTCCCTCTCCTGGTTCAATGATTTTATAATATAATCCTGATTCTGTGCGCGTGCACTTAATGTCTTTTTTCTTTAAATAAGTAATAATTTGTTGATCAAACGATTTTTTTTGTTCTTCAGAATAGGTCCCACAAGAAAACAAAACAAGTGATAGAATGAATAAAGTGATAATTTTTGTCATCTTTTTTTAGTTATAAGTGATGAATTATGAATGTGCTTTGCCTATGTGTTCTATGCGCCTATGTGTTTCAAAAATGAATCTTACAATTTTACTGGCGTAAGCATGTACCCTTCTTTTTCCAATAAGCGCAACACGCCATTCGGTCCTCCTAAGTGACCCGCACCAACAGCAATAAAAGTCTTCTTTTCAGCGATTAATTCTTTAATCTGTGGAACCCAATTTTTATTTCTTGAATCCAGAAAACTAGCTTGCTCTTCAGATAAAACACCACCTTCTTTTTGAATCATTATATAGAGTGAATCAACATTCTGGCGCACATACATTTTTTGCATGCTTTGAATCATGTCAAGCGATTTATCTTCATTTCGAATGCCATCCATAACCATTTCAGTTTGCTGGGCATTCGTCAAATCATCAAAAATCGCCATTTGTTGTGCTGCAGTTTCTAAACCTTTGATTTCAACAGCATTTTCATTAGCTATTTTTTCAAACGTCATTTCATAGGATTCAGTTTTTCCCATGAATTGCATTTGTGTTGCCATTTGAACAACTACAAACGGTTTCATTTTTGTCATGGTCGAACGAAAAGTAGGTTCTGATAAATTCATCTCAGCTTGCGCCCATTGAATAATTGAATCTGTTTGTTCTTTAGTGAAATAGTCAAAAAAAGTTCCTTCTTTTAACATCACCATTTTCATTGCTTCTGATTGACTTGGCATTCCAGCAATTTCCATTACTAATTGCTCTGACTTTTTGACAAGTTTGTCCAACTTCTCTGGGAAAAGGAAATATTCTTTTTCAATCAAATGCATGGATCCGAAAATGTACGAACCTTTTGGAATTCCTTGTCCTTCAATTTTCCATAACAATGAACTTTCTTTCATTGGAAAATTCACAAGTGCACTCTCTTGAGAAAACGTAATTCCCGAAATCAGTAAAAAAAAGAAGAAAAGAAAGTGTGCTTTTTTCATTTATTCAAGAATTAATTCTGCCAAATAATGATCTTCATTATCACAGATTTTTTTTGCTTTCAATCCAACGTTTTGTGCAGCTTTATATAGATTGTCAAAATCAACATATAACCAATCAAACCAAGGACCTTTTTCATTCTTATGTTTCATTTGGAAATTAAAATTCCCATAATATTCAGAATTCAAATCTACCCACATTGATCCATCTTCATCTTGGTACAAATATTTGATATCAGAAGAATCACACAAAATTTTACCACCTGGATTTAAAAGCGATTTTGCGTGTTGCAAAGTATGTTCCAAATTAGAAAGTTTTCCTGCAATACCAATTCCATTCATCAACATGAGAATAGTATCGTATTTCTCGTCCTTTAAATTGAAGAAGTTCATTTTGCGGGCATTTAATCCCATTTGCTTCATATAATTCACCGCTCCTTCAGAAATTTCTATAGGATAAATGTCAAATCCTCTATCGAATAACTCCAATGAATGAACTCCAGCTCCAGCGCCAACATCTAATACTTTTCCCTTTGATCGTTCTATTGCTACTTGTTCAATCTCTGGCATTTGGTCGTACTTTCTGAAAAGTATTTCAATTGGAATAATATCATCCTCACATATTTTTGATGAGACAATAATATCAAAAGGTTTTTTTCTAACCGAATATTCTAGGATTCCAGCACCAACTGGATCTCCAATTTTAATTTTTTCCATTAATAATCGTATTCGTCTAAACTTGAATAATCTTCATCTGACATACCGTCTTCGAAATCGTCAAAACCTAATTCATCTTCATCTTCTTCTAAATCCCCCACAAACATGTCTTCATTGTCTGCTGCAACTCTAGAATCTTCAGGTGGTGCCATTCCCATAGAAAGCAGTATTTCAGGTTTTTCTGGACCTTCTTTTTCGTATCCAATTAGTTCCAAAAGAAAAATCCACATGCGCATAAAATCGTACACCAAGATGAATTTTTGATCTGGTTCTTCAATGAAATCTTTAATGAGCGCATCTTTCATGATTGCCGTTGGAGATTCAGATAACTCATCGTCGTAAGATAAATCCATTAAACTGATTTCACTTCCCTTGTCCCAACTATCATTTGAAACATAAAAACTGGCCATTTGATCGCCTTGAAAACGAAAAGAAGAAACAATTGCTTTGTACAATGTCTCGAAATTATCGGTGTCTTTGATTAAGATATCTCTGAAAATCTCACTACTGTTTTCAGAATCAAGTAGAACCCTGAATTTTAGTCCTGCCATAGTATTTTTCGTTGGTTTTGACTTTTCTGTAAAATTAAAACTATTTGTCCAAAGTTGGTTCATTCACCAACTCTAATCCTAATTCTTCTCCAATTTTCAGCATTAATGCAATAGCATCTGCAGGCTCATTTGGAATTTCACCTTCTAAGATTGCTTCCTTGATACGTGCTTTAATTGAACCTATTTCAGCACAAGGAGCAAGATTATAGGTTTGCATAATTAATTCTCCAGTTACGGGAGCTTGAAAATTTCGAATGCGATCTTTTTCTTCAACAGCTTTCAATTTCTCCATTACAATTTCAAAATTCTGCTTGTATTTCTTTACTTTGAATTCATTTTTTGATGTAATATCAGCATTACAAAGCGTCATTAAATCCTCAATATCATCGTCTGCTTCACTTAAAAGTCGTCTAATCGCAGAATCGGAAACGGATCCTTTTACCAATGCTATCGGACGTAAATGAAGTCGAACTAATTTTTGGACATATTTCATTTTATGATCCATTGGTAGTTTTAAACGTTTGAAGATTCTTGGAGTCATTCTCGCTCCTAGTTCTTCGTGTCCGTGAAACGTCCAACCAATCTCTGGATCTAATTTTTTTGTTGGCGGTTTGGCAATGTCATGTAAAATTGCTGCCCAACGTAACCACAAATCGTCACTTTCCTTGGCAACATTGTCTAAAACTTCTAAAGTATGGAAGAAATTATCCTTATGCGTTTTTCCTTCAATCGTTTCTACACCATGCAAATCAACCATTTCAGGAAAAAACTGGTGCAATAATTTTGTTGAAAAAAGTAATTTAAATCCTCTAGATGGTTCAGCGCAAAGAATGATTTTATTACATTCATCCATGATGCGTTCAACTGATATGATATCTAATCGTTGAGCATTGTCATAGATAGCTTGTAAACTTTTCCCTTCTATTTTAAAATCTAATTGGGCTGCAAAACGCACAGCACGCATCATACGCAATGGATCGTCACTATACGTAGTGTTTGGATCTAATGGAGTGCGCAAAATTCCTTTTTCTAAATCATCAACACCATTAAAAGGGTCGATTAATTCACCGAAATTAGAAGCGTGAAGACTTAATCCCATTGCATTGATTGTGAAATCTCTGCGGTTTTGATCGTCTATTAATGTACCGTTTTCAATTAACGGTTTTCTTGAATCTTGCCGATAGGATTCTTTTCTTGCACCAACAAATTCAACATCTAAATCTTTGTATTTAAATTGAGCTGTACCAAAATTATGAAAGAAGGATACTTTTTTCACTCTTAGTCTTTCAGCACATTCTTTCGCTAAATCCAAACCATTTCCGATTACAACGATATCAATATCTTTTGACGGTCGCTCTAATAATAAGTCACGCACATAACCGCCAATAACGTATGCCTCAAGGTTTTTCTCTGTTATGATTTGAGATGCTACCTTGAAAACGGGATGTTTAAGAAATGAAGCGTAATTATTAGACATTGCGGCGCAAAGATAGTGGAGAATTATGAATTACAAATTTCTAGTTACAAGTTATTAGTTACAAATTGCTAGTTCGAAGTTAAGAAATGTTGGATGTTGGTTAAAACAAATCATTTCGATTCAAAAACAAGTAACTAATAACTTGTAATTAACCTCTAATTATTTTCACCGATCCATCCAAATCAATTTTAATAATTTGCGAGGGTGAAATCATCTTTTCTGTAATGCGCTCTTCTAAAACGGCATCTACTCCTTTAGTAATTATTGAATTAATTTCATTAAACGCAGTAGGTGAGGGCTGATTAGAAAGATTTGCTGAAGTACTGACAATTGGTTTTCGAATTGCTCGAATGAGTTTCAAACAGTTTGAGTCTTTTGTAATACGTATCGCCACAGATCCGTCTTTTCCTATAACTGAAGAAGCTAAGCCTTTACTTGTTGGATAGATTATTGTTAAAGGTTTATCAGCCAAATCGACCAAATCATAACATACTTCATTGAATTCAGGGACATATTTTTCCAACATCTGAAAGCTGTCCATAAGCAAGATGAAACTCTTTTCTTCCGGACGATTTTTCAATTTCAAAATCTGTTGACACGCTTCTTCATTTGTTGCGTCGCATCCAATTCCCCAAATCGTATCAGTAGGATAAAGGATTGTACCACCATTTTTTAATACTTCTATTGTTTGTTCTAAATTCATAAATTATACTAAATCATTCTTCTAACAAATCTGGTCTTCTTTCTTTTGTTCTTTTCATTGCTTGTTCTTCTCGCCATTGTTCAATCTTACTGAAATCACCGGAGATTAATACTTCTGGAACTTTCCATCCATTAAATTCTGGAGGACGTGTATAAACAGGAGGTGAAAGTAAGTTGTCTTGAAAACTATCTGTTAAAGCGGAAGTTTCATCGTTCAAAACCCCTGGAATTAAACGAGCAATTCCATCCACTAAAACCGCTGCTGCTAACTCACCGCCTGATAAAACATATGAACCAATTGAAATCTCTTTGGTAATATAATGTTCACGAATACGTTCATCAACTCCTTTGTAATGTCCACATAAGATCATCAGGTTTTCGCCCAAAGAAAGCGCGTTACAATGAGCTTGTTCTAAGATTTCCCCATCTGGAGTCATGTAGATGATCTCATCGTATTTTCGCTCAGATTGCAATTTTTCGATAAGTGCAGCTATTGGTTCAATCGACATCACCATTCCAGCACCGCCGCCATATTGGTAATCATCAACGTTTTTGTGTTTATTCGTTGAATAATCACGGATATTATGAATATGAAGTTCTAAATGACCTTTATCTTGAGCACGTTTCATGATAGAAGCCGAAAATGGGCTTTCTAATAATTGTGGAAGGATTGTAAGAATATCGATTCGCATGGTGTAAAGTTATGAAATAGTTACGAGTTGAGAATTGCAAATTACAAGTTGCGCGAAATCAATTTATCTTTTCTATTCTATCATTGAAGACAAAAGAGTTTTGATTATTTTAGTCGAATGGTTAATTCAAATATTAAAATCACAAGTACCTTGAAGCTTAGTATCTATGTTCACTTCGGCAAGCTCAGTGCATCACTATGTTTAATGTTCTATGCTCCACTTTCCAACGCTCAGTGGTCACAGAATACGTCTCCAACTTACACCGATTTAATAGCCTATTATCAGAAGATCGACAAAGAGAATAAGGAAATTGAATTGTATTCAATGGGTAATTCTGATTACGGATTACCAATTTATGTGTGTATTATAAACGGAGCTCAAGATTCTTTGAAAACGTTTGATAAAGCGAAAAATGAAACAACCATTCTGATTAACAATGCTATCCACCCCGGCGAACCAGATGGCGTTAACGCATGTTTGATTTGGATAGACAATTGGATTAAAAACGGAAAAAAATCAAAAGATTTACCAGTCATTGCGATAATTCCGGCATATAATGTTGGTGGAATGTTTAATAGAAATTCATCGAGTAGGGCGAATCAAGATGGACCAGAAGAATACGGATTCAGAGGCAATGCACAAAACCTTGATTTGAATAGGGATTTCATCAAAATGGATTCTGAAAATGCGTATACGTTTGTCACAATTTATCAAGCATTAGATCCTGATGTATTTGTGGATACACACGTTTCAAATGGTGCGGATTATCAGTACACCCTCACATATATTGCTAATATGAAAGAGCGAATGGCACCAAGTATGCGGTCATTGACGTATGATGGAATGTTGCCTGTGATTTCAAAAAAGTTAAAACAGAAAAAATGGGACTTATTTCCGTATGTTGAATTAGTGAAAGAAACACCAGAAGAAGGAATTCATGCTTTCAATGATTTACCGCGATACGCTATGGGTTATGCTGCAATATTTGACGCAATTGGTATTACGATTGAAACCCACATGTTGAAACCATTTCCTCAAAGAGTTCAAGCAACACATGATATGTTAGATGAAATGATTATTTGGATGAGTGACAATAAAGGTAAAATTGAGGCAGCTCGAATGTTAGCTAGAAATTATAGGGAGAATCAAACACTCTTTAAATTTGAGTACGAATTGACTAGCAAAAAAGACTCGATTCTCTTTAAAGGTTTTGAATTCTCTAATCCTTTAAGTCAAGTTACAGGATTGCCGAGATTGAAATATCATACGGATAAACCATATGAGAAATACGTTCCTTATTTTCAAACATTTGTACCGAAAGATTCGGTTGAAATACCAGCTTTTATCATACTCGGAAGTCAAAACAAGGAAATAGTAGAACGGTTAAAACACAATGGTGTGGAGTTTTCATATCTTCCAAATGATACGACAATTGAAATGTCAAGAGAACGGATGAGTGAGTTTAAAAGTCTTACAAAACCATATGAAGGGCATTTTTACCACAATGGAATTGAATCAGATTATGAATTCG
>JBEAUV010000077.1:0-11401 GCA_041161265.1 Bacteroidota bacterium
CATTAATTGTCACTTTTTAATTCTTCAATTTCTTTTTTCAATTCATCTATCTCCAGGTCTTTAGCACGAAATTTTTTATAACTGAAAATAAAAGAAAAGGCATAACCAACAACCATTGAGAAAATAATTAATAGGGTTAACGGCATTTTTGTTTGAACAAATAACAAATGAACATCTTGTTCTTTCCAATTCAAAGTTGCAAACACAACACCCAATATTCCCAGAATTATACTAAGAACAAATTTTGCTTTATTAATGAATGATAAACTATTCCAATATTCAGTCATAATTTCTATTTTATTATCGAAAGTAAATATTTTTTCATTAACATCTATATGTAAATGACGGTTAGCCGTTTATTTTTCAAAAAGACATAAATCTCTAATCAATCAGCCAACCTAAAAATTAAAAAGTACTATCTTTACATCGAAATAATAAAGAAAAAATGGCAAATACAGCAGATATCAAGAATGGAGTTTGTATCAAACACAACGATAAACTTTTTCAAATAATTGAATTTCAACACGTAAAGCCTGGAAAAGGACCAGCTTTTGTCAGAACTAAAATGAGAGGGATTGAATCTCAAAAAGTTCTAGATCATACGTTTTCTGCTGGACATAAAATTGATATTGTGCGTATTGAAAACCGAGAATACCAATACCTTTATCAAGAAGGACAAGATTATGTTTTTATGAATAATGAAACATATGAACAGGTAAACATCCCTGGCAAAATGATTGAAAAACCATTATTTCTGCAAGAAGGTATGATTTGTAATATTTTATTTCATGCAGAAGAAGAAGCTGCATTGGTTGTTGAATTACCAATGTACATTACAACTAAAGTTACCTACACAGAGCCTGGTGTAAAAGGAGATACAGCAACAAATTCAATGAAGTATGCAACAATTGATACTGGAGCTGAAGTTCGTGTCCCATTATTCATAGCAATTGACGAAGTAATTAAAGTTGATACACGAACAGGTATTTATGTAGAAAGAGTAAAAGGTTAATTTGACAATCTAACAAACATATTTGGGAGCTATTTAGCTCCCTTTTTTGTTTAATTCAACGCGTAAAGACCCATTCACTTTCGGTTGATTGATTAACATCAAATGAATAACCGTCAACGCTATATAATTTCAATTCTTCTGCCGATTCAATATTATTTATCACAATATATCGCGCCATTGCTCCTCTCGCATGTTTCGCATACATCATTACAATTTTGTAATCACCATTTTTGAACTCTTTAAAAACAGGAGTAATAATCTTATTTTTCAAGATTTTATAATCAATAGCTTTGAAATATTCATTGGATGCAAGATTGATAATGACCTCCCCTTTTTCCATTTCTTTATTTAAATAAAGACTTAGTTTATTCCCCCAAAATTGATAGAGATTTTTTTGTTTAGGAGTAATTTCCCATTTCGTCCCCATTTCTAAACGATATGGAAACAATAAATCTAACGGCTTTAAAATCCCATATAATCCTGACAATATTCGAATTTTATTCTGAGCAGACTTAAGTTGTTCTTCATTTAATGTTTTTGCGTCAAAACCTTTATAAACCTCACCGTTAAAAGTAAAAATAGCAAGAGAAACATCAGTTGTCAATTCTAAAGGTTCTAACCAATTTTGAAATCGAGAATGATTCAAATGCGCTAAATCAGTCGAAACATGCATCAAGGATTCAATTTTTTTGACAGACAGCTTTTTCAATTTTTTCACCAATTGATTACTTTCTTCAAGAAATTGAGCGATAGAAAATTCTATTTTTCTATCTATTTCTTTAATATCAATTGTCTTTGCCGGTGAAATGAGGACTTTCATGTTTTTTTAGGCAAAAATAATGTTTGAAATTCTATCTGATAAGTTTTAATTCAAAAATTTTATTGAACTAGCATTATTTTGTTGTAAATTTATTACACTAAAACAAATATTATTATCAAACTATGAAAAAAATTTTATTCTCCGCAATTGGTTTAATCCTTTTAGGTTCTAGCCAAATCACTTATTCTCAAAATGAATCTGGAGCCATCCAATGTGAGTCATATTCTTTATCAAGACCTCTAAGTGAGCTTGTTGCTGAAGAACAGGCTAGCAATAAGAAAAATGAAAAAAGATTACAAAAAACGCGATTAAAAGATTTAGAATCGAAGGATAAAAAACACAGAGAACCTCAAAAGTTCCTTTATTCGGAAGAAAAAGACGGAGCTGCTTATGGGACAGATCCTTCTCTAATTCAAACGATTAATGGTACTCGTCCGGGGCCAGATATGAGATTAAACATCAATGGTCAAAATAGTAATTCTGCACCACACGATCCTTCAGGAGCAGCTGGTTTAACGCATTACATTCAAGCTACTAATGCAACACCTTGTCGTATATACAACAAAACGACAGGAGCAATAGTTTCTACATTTACAATGGGAACATTATGGAATCCTGATTTAACAGAAAATGACGGAGATCCAATTGTAATGTACGATCGTTATGCAAATCGTTGGGTTTTGGCACAATTTGGCAATTCTGGTGGAAGTAAAATTTATATTGCAGTTTCAACTTCGAGTGACCCTCTTGGCACATGGAGTTGTTATACTTTTACCTCCCCCTCTTTTCCTGATTATTTGAAATTCTCAATTTGGCAAGATGGATATTACATGACTTCTAACCAATCTTCACAAAAAGTTTTTGCATTTGAAAGAACAGCAATGTTAGCTGGTAGTCCAACTGCTCGTTCTGTGTATGCATCATTTAACCCACCAGATGGTGGAGGTTTTTTCTGTCCACTTCCTGCTGATGCAGATGGAAATGGTGGTTTACCAGCTCCAGGTACTCCTTGTCCTATCATGTCATATTCTGATAATGCTTGGGGAGGCGTTATTGATGGAATTCAAATTTATCAAATGGCAGTTAACTGGGTTCCAACAACTCCTACTGCAACAATCTCTTTCGTAAGTGCTGTTGCGACATCTGCTTTCGATGCTACATATAGTGGCAGTTGGAATGACATTGCACAGCCAGGCACATCTCTAAAATTAGATGGTATTGGTGGAGTATTAATGTATCGTGCGCAATATAGAAAAGGAACAACTCACAATACTGTCTGTCTTTCTTGGCCAGTTAGAATCAGTTCAACTCAAAGAAGTATTATGTGGGCTGAATTAAGACAAAATCTAGGAACAGGCGCTTGGACAGTATATCAACAACAAATTTTTGCCCCTGATATTTATAATAGATGGATGGGTTCAATATCAATGGATGATGCTGGAAGTATTGGATTGTGTTATGCAAAATCTGGTTCTTCAACTGTATACCCATCTCTAGCTTACACTGGACGTTTAGCTACTGACCCTATAAATACGATGACAATAACAGAGACTATTGCTGCTACAGGTACCATATCACAAGGTACATCATGGTATGGTGGGAATCGATTTGGAGATTACGCTCATACTTCTTTAGATCCGGATGGCTCAACATTTTGGCATACTGGTGAGTATTTGGGTGGTACTACTGCAGCTGACCCAAAAAGAACGCGTATATATTCATTCGCTATTACGCTTCCAACAGATGCAATCGTTTCAATTACCTCTTCTGATCTTGACAATACAATTTGTATTGGTACGTCTGTTACATTTACAGCGGTGCCTACAAATGGTGGAACTACACCTGTTTATCAATGGTATATTAACGGAAATCCGGTTGGAACAAATAGTACAACTTTCACAACGAGTGCTTTAACAACAGGACAAGTGGTTACATGTATTATGACCTCAAACATGCCTGGTGTTACTAGTAATCCAGCAACATCTAATGGAGTTACAACTACAGTAACAGCTCCAGTGACTCCAACTGTATCAATTATAGGTAATACAACTATATGTGCAGGAACTCAAGCTTCTTTTGTTGCTTCAGCTGGAAACACTGGTTCAACACCTACCTATCAATGGACTGTAAATAGTTCAAACGTGGGAACAAGTTCTACCTCTTATTCATACACACCATCTAATGGTGATGTAATTGGAGTAACTCTAACATCAAGTAATACTTGTGTTACAATTTCTACAGCTAATGCAACACCTGTAAATATCGTTGTTATCCCTGCACCTGCAACACCAACAATTTCTCAAAACACGAATATTCTGACTTCTAGTTCAACAACTGGTAATAAATGGTATTTGAATGGAGTGTTAATACCAGGTGCAACAAGTCAAAATTACACAGCTACATTAAATGGTACGTATACAGTTGTTGTTACTTCTGGTGGATGTGCTTCTGCTGCATCAACTGGAATTGTAATAAATGGTATTGCTGCAATTACTGAAATTGATCCTTATATTTTCTCGATTTTCCCTAATCCATCTCAAGGCGATTTCAGTGTTTCTTTCAATGCTAACCTAAGCGAAACATATAAATTGAAAGTATTCAATCAAGCTGGTCAATTAGTTTATGAAGATGCAATTGATAATCAAAATGGTCAAATTGTAAAAGCAGTGCAACTTGGTAAAGTAGCATCAGGAGTTTATAACGTAACTCTGTCTAACGGACAAATAGAATCTTCAAAAAAGATTATTATTAAGAAAGATTAAGAATTTATTTAGAAATTATAAAAAAGGCTTCCGTTTTAAAACGGAAGCCTTTTTTATTTATACCTCTAATTTGGAGTTTATAATAAAATTATAGAGAAAATTGTTATTAGAATAATTCCAATTAAATTCAAAACAAAGCCATATTTAACCATTTGATTTACATGTAAATATCCAGAGGAGAAAACAATCGCATTTGGAGGAGTCCCAACCGGCAGCATAAATGCTAAACTAGCGCCAAGAGTTAAAGGAATACATAATTGAGTAATTGGAATTCCCATATCCAATGCAAACTTTGCAACGATTGGCACAAAAATACTCACCATTGCCAAATTAGATAAAACTTCAGAAGCAAAGACGGCAACAATCACCAAGATAACTAATAACGTATAGAACGGAATACTGCTCATATTCGTCAACATTAATGATAGCTCATTGATTACACCATTTTTCTCCATGATTGAGGCTAATGCTAATCCTCCACCAAACAGGATTAAAATTCCCCAAGGTAATTTCTCTGTATCTTTCCAATTCAAAAAAGGTTTTTTTTCCGAACTTGGCAAAACAAACAACAATATCCCTCCCAATAAAGCAACACTTTCATCCCTGTAATTGAAACCAAATAAAGGTGTAAGCAATTCTTTGAAAGACCATAATACAACAACAGTTAGAAAGATAGAGATAACAACCAATTGGTCTTTCGTCCATGGAGTTTTGTGGATGACAAAATCATGGTGTTTTTCTTTTCGTTCACTTCCCATTGAAAAGTAAAAGAAACCAAAAGTTGCTATTAACATCAAGATGCTTATTGGCATTCCAATACTCATCCAAGTAAAAAAATCAACTTTAATATGATAATTTTGTTCTAAAATACTTGCCATTTGCGTATTTGGAGGCGAACCAATCAATGTTGCGATACCTCCAATACTTGAGGCATAAGCAACTGAAAGCATTAAGAAAACAGGGAATTTCGACTTTTTATCTGTTTTTGGTAAAGCCTGAATTATCGCAATGGCCATTGGCAACATCATTAGAGCAGTTGCCGTGTTTGAAATCCACATGCTCAAGAATCCAGTGCTTAATAAGAAGCCTAATAAGATTCTAGGTTTTGAATTACCTACCAAACCTATAATTCCTCTGGCAACTTGCTCGTGTACGTTCCATTTTTCTAAACCGAGCGCCAAAATAAATCCACCAAAAAACAAATAAACATTACCATCTCCGTAGGAATTTGCCAAATCCGTTTTATCCAACAAACCTAATGGAATAGATAGAATCATTGGTAACAACGCAGTTATATAAATTGGTATAACTTCAAAAACCCAAAAATAAATCATCAATCCTCCTAATGCAACGGCATTCCAAAAAACATCTTTTGCTCCAGTGACAAAAAGGATGATCGCAAATGAAAAAAGGCCAAAGCCAATAAATAATTTCTTTAAGTTTTGTGACATAGTGAAATAAAAAAAGCGGACAACTTGCCCGCTTAAAAATAATTTATTTTTTAAGAACTTTATGAAATTAATTCAAACCGTTCAATTTATTGATAAAATCGATTGCTGTATTTTCAATATCCAAAGTAATTGGACGAAAATCAGCTTTCGTTTTTGCTGCATTAATTTTAGTCAGCATTTGATCTTGATAATTAGCTGCTGCATCAATTAACACTTCAGCTTCTTTTGTTTTTGATTCGTCGAACATTTGAATATTAAAACATTCTTCAACGATATCATAAACCATATTGTTAAGGTTTTTCTTAAGATCTTTTCTATTAGCCATTGTAAATTATTTTATTTGAAATTTATAATTTGGGATTTGAAAATTAAATTCTCAAATCCCAATTTTTAAGTTTTATTTATTGAGCTGCCTCTTCTTTTCTTTCTGGTCTTGGAAGTAAGATACGACGAGATAATTTCCATTTTTTCGTTTTTGGATCTTTTCCAACAACTTTGAATTTCAATAAATCTCCTTCTTTACAAACGTCTTCCATTTTGTCCACTTTCTCCCAAGAATATTCAGAGATGTGAATCAATCCGTCAGTTCCAGGTAAAATTTCAACGAAGCAACCGAAATCTTTAACAGATTTCACTTTTCCTTCATACTCTACTCCTTCTTCAACCATTGGAGGAAAAGCAATTTGACGAATTCTAAGAACAGCTGAAGCCATATCAGCAGCGTTGTTCGACATTACTTGAACACGTCCTTCACCACCTTCTAATTCTTCAATTGTAATAGTAGTGTTCGTTTCTTTTTGCATTGCCTGAATGATTTTCCCTCCAGGTCCGATGATTGCACCAATCATTTCGTTAGGAACATTGAATGCTTCAATTCTAGGTGTTTGAGGCTTCAATTGAGCATTTGGTTTCGCAATTGTTTCAACAATTTTATCTAAGATATGTAAACGTCCACCTTTTGCTTGCTCCAATGCTTGAATCAATACTTCATAAGGTAAACCGTCAACTTTGATATCCATTTGACAAGCAGTAATTCCTTTTGCTGTTCCAGTTACTTTAAAGTCCATATCACCTAAATGATCTTCATCACCTAAAATATCAGACAATACTGCAAATTTCCCATCATCTGTAATCAATCCCATTGCAATTCCAGAAACTGGCGCTTTGATTTGAATACCACCATCCATTAATGCTAAAGTACCAGCACAAACAGTTGCCATTGAAGAAGAACCATTTGATTCTAATACGTCAGATACTAAACGAATAGTGTATGCATTGTCATCTGGCAAAACAGCTTTCAAAGCTCTTAACGCCAAATTACCATGTCCAATTTCTCTTCTAGAAGTTCCACGAAGTGGTTTTGCCTCACCTGTTGAGAATGGAGGGAAATTATAATGTAATAAGAATTTCTCTGTTCCACGGAAAGTAGCTCCATCGATTAATTGCTCATCCATTTTACCACCTAATGTCAAAGTAGTTAATGATTGCGTTTCACCTCTTGTAAACACAGCAGAACCGTGAACCAT
This sequence comes from Bacteroidota bacterium, assembly GCA_041161265.1. Taxonomy (GTDB): domain Bacteria; phylum Bacteroidota; class Bacteroidia; order Flavobacteriales_D; family Crocinitomicaceae; genus M0103. The sequence continues at coordinate 7,572 of JBEAUV010000077.1, forward strand.
TGGTAAATAATCAACTTCTGCCCAAATTGGACGAATCTCATCAAACTTACGACCATCTAAACGTTTTCCTTCGTGCAACATTACCCAACGAACAGCTTTTTTCTTTACTTCAGAAAAGTAAACAGAAATAAAACCATTGATAGCAGCTAATTCTTCAGCAGGAATTGATGCTTTATATTCAGCCTTAATAGCGTCAAATAATTCTGTACGTTTCGCTTTATTAGCTAAGCCCATACGTGCTACGTCCTTACATTTCTCCATTGCAAATCCGTAAACATTCGTTCTCACTTCTTCGTTATGAACTTCGTGAGAATAAACTCTTTTTGGATTAGCTGTAGGAATTTCAGCACCTAACGTTAATTGGAATTGACATTGTTCTTTAATTGCAGCATGTGCGATTTTGATGGCTTCAACCATTTCTAATTCAGAAACTTCTTTGAATTCACCTTCAATCATGTTCACATCTTTCATTGTCCCTGCTACCATCATATCGATATCAGCTTCCTTCATTTGTGCCATTGTTGGGTTCACTACCCATTCGCCATTAATACGACCAACTCTAACTTCAGACATTGGACCGTTGAACGGAATATCAGAAACAGCAATTGCAGCAGATGCAGCAAATCCACACAATACATCTGGATTATTAACACCATCATACGATAATAACTGAATCATTAATTGTACTTCAGCATGATAATCATCTGGAAATAAAGGACGTAATGCTCTATCAACCAAACGCATAATTAAAATTTCCCCTTCTGACGGACGAGCTTCTCTACGGAAGAATCCTCCAGGGAAACGACCTGCTGCAGAGTATTTCTCTCTGTAATCAACAGTTAAGGGTAGGAAATCTACACCTTCTTTTGCTTCTTGAGCTGCCACAACTGTTGCCAACAACATTGTGTCACCCATTCTTACTACAACAGACCCATCTGCCTGTTTTGCCAATTTTCCGGTTTCAACGAAAATTTCTTTTCCTCCGGTCATCATTGACTTTCTTGTTCCTATATTCATACTTTTCTATTACAAATTAATACATTCGGAAATCCGAATTTTTAAAAAAAAAGGGACAGTCGAATGAAATTCGAATGCCCCCCCAATATATTTTATGCTAAGTAAAGAATTAACGACGTAAGCCTAATTCTTTAACTAAAGCACGATACTTTTCAATATCTTTTCTTTTCAAGTAGTCAAGTAAAGATCTTCTTTTACCTACTAATAATTGCAATGAACGTTGTGTACCGTAATCTTTACGATTTTTTTTCAAATGCCCTGTTAAATGAGCAATACGGAATGTGAACAATGCAACTTGACCTTCTGTTGAACCTGTGTTCGTCTCAGCTCCACCATGCTTAGCGAAGATCTCTTTTTTAACTTCTGGATTTAAATACATGCCAATATTATATTAAATGATTTTTATGTAAGTCGACTATCGACGGCGCAAAGATAATCAAAAATTTAATTCAACAACAAAATATATCTAGTGAAGAGGAAATATCATTCATTTTGATAAATCATATGATACAAATCAAAACCTTTTGCCCAATAATCTTTTACAATATTTTTGAGCGTAAAACCGTTCTTTTCATAAAATCTATATACCATTTGTGACGTTCGAACGATTATATGTTCAATTGAATTTATCTCTTGTAATTTTTCAATTCTATATTTCAACAAAGCTGAACCAATAGACTGTCTTTGATAATCTGGATGAATCATTCCCCAACTTATAAATCCATTCGTTTGTTTTTCATTAAAGTTAATACCTCCAGCTCCAATAATTACATCCTTTATTAATACAACATAATACAACTCGATTTTTTGACCCAAAAAATCGATGAAACTAACTTCTTCATCCGGCGAGAAATAAGCTGGTGTATTCAATCTTAAAATAGCTAAAACTGCTAATTTATCTTCAATACTATACTCTCTAATTATTATTGATTCATTCAATTATTTATGCTTTTTCCAATATCTCATCCCATAACTACAAAATATTTCTTCACCAGAATTTATTTTTCGTAGGGCGATAACGCAAATATTATTTTCTTCATCCAAACCAATTTTAGCATTGTTTTTGAAATTCGTTTGCAATGATCCATTCACATCATTTGCATATTTGGCAAAACAAGGCGTATCGATAGAATCCATTATAGTCCCGTCCAACATGCTTATAAAATACTGATCCTTTCCACAAGAAACGCGCTGATAAACTTCCAAATCAGTTAAAATCTCACCTTTAAAAATTGAAATTGTTTCGTCTTTATAAATAGTAATTGCTGTATACAACCCATTTCCTGAATTAAGCAATTGTGAAGTTGCTTTGTAGAGATAATCTGACTCAGCTGATTCAATTGAATTATCTTGAACTGGTGAAATAAACAATGGGATTTAATTTTAATGTGAAACGATATTTCGATTTATAAATATACTTAATCTATGTCAAGCTCTTCAATTATAATTAATTTATCTCCTACTTTCATTGTTTTTCCAATTTCACTTTCTGGAATCAAACAATCTACACTTAAATGATAAAAATGACCGTAATCTTGTAATTTAGAACCTTGCGGCAAGGATAATTTACGTTTAGTTGAAAATATTTTTGGAAATGCTTTTGTTACTTTAGCAGTTTCTGAATCCCTAGTAGGAACAACACATCTAGCACGAGGACTCATCCCAAATAAGGTAATTTCACCTATTTTCAATTTCACCATTTTTCTTTCACTTGAGAACAATTTGTCTTCCCAAAAAGCAGGCACACCTTTAAATTCTAATGTTGCTCTAAAACGTTTTCTTGTTTCATCTAATCCAATTGAATACCAATCAGCAACTGTCTCCAAACTTGCAACAGAAAGAACTGTTACACCACTTATATCAGGGACATCAAGAAATCTTCCGGTTTTATTTTGTCGTATTTTAACTTTGATTCCAAAATATTCAGTAAGAAAATTTTCAATGTCTAGCTTCCCAATTATAAGGTGAAATTCATTCCAAACTGTTTGATTCTTCAATCTGAATGAAACGGTTTCTTTTTTAAAATCAAATTTAGTTCTTATAGCATGAACAAGTGGATTTGATTTTCCATTGATCATATTTCCTTCTTCATCAAATAAGGCAAATTCTCTATCATGTAATAAGCAACCACCATCAGAAATAACTGCTTTTTCTAAACACACTCCATCCAGTGATTTAATTGGATAAATGTTAATATTACTAAGGATTGGCTCTAACTCCATTTAATGTAAAGAGATTCTATTAAAGAATAAAGGTAAATAAATCTAGTTCAATAAAAAAGGTTTCCATTTCTCCATTAAAACCTTTAGCCTAAACAAAAAAAGTTTATATTTCTCCAACTCAAATGAAAAATTGTAGGTATAAGCTTTTACCTATCACTTCATTTCCCTTTTCTACTTTAAATTCTTTAAATTGGAATTATATGGTCAATATAACTGAATATCCAACAGAGCTGCAAATGACATTCTTATTGCAAATAATATTAATAAATGATACGATTTAAGTCAAGAATATTTCTAAGTGAGAATAATAATAATAACCATTTTTAAATTCCTTTTCTTTAGGATAAGGTAATTACACGACAATCTTGAATGCGGCTCCCGAGCTGATTCATCTCATTTTACCATTATTCAGTTTTTATTAATAACCTATTTTTTCACTAATTCAGAGTCTGAAACAGGTATTAGCCAATTCTCTCTTAAATATTTCAAATTCTTTACCATTGGATTAAACATTTCATAATCCAAATGAGCAGATAAATCAGAAAAATGAATGCGTTTAAATTCTTCTTCTTTTTTAAGTAAGATTGACAT
>JBEAUV010000078.1:0-11177 GCA_041161265.1 Bacteroidota bacterium
CCTTTTTGTTCCACATGCGATCCTAATACTGTTCTTAATGCATGGTGTAGCAAATGTGTTGCTGAGTGATTCGAAGCTGAATCAACTCTTTTTGTTTCGTTCACAACAGCAGTGTAATCTGATTCAATATTACTTGGTAATTTCTCCGTCAAATGAATAATTAGGTTATTTTCTTTTTTCGTATCAAAGATGAATACTTTTTCATCATTTAATTCAATATATCCTTTATCACCTACTTGACCTCCTCCTTCTGGATAGAAAGGTGTTTTGTCAAAAACTAATTGATAGAAAGCTTTTTGTTTTTGACTTACTTTTCTGTATTTTAGAATTTTAACCGGAGCTGTTAAGGTGTCATAACCGATAAATTCTGAAATTGCATCTGGGTGAACTTGAACCCAATCTTCTGTTTCAATTGCAGTTGCAGCTCTCGAACGGTCTTTTTGTTTTTGGAGTTCTTTGTCAAAAGCCTCTTCATCGATTGAGAGATTATTCTCTCTTGCAATCAATGAAGTTAAATCAACTGGAAAACCGTACGTGTCAAATAATTCAAAGACTTCTTTTCCATCAATGATATCGTTTTCTGCTTTTTTTGTAGTTTGAATAATAGTCTCAATGCGTTTAATTCCTAATTCCAATGTTCTGAAAAAGCTAATTTCTTCTTCACGAATAACTTTTTGAACCAATTCTTTTTGTTGAATTAGCTCTTCAAATGGATCACCCATGATTTCACTTAACACAATGGATAAATCACATAAAAATGGTTCTTTTAATCCTAATGTTTGGTAACCATATCTAACTGCTCTTCTTAAAATTCTACGAATAACATAACCAGCACCAGTATTGGATGGTAATTGTCCGTCTGCAATAGAAAAAGCAATTGCACGAATATGATCTGCTATTACTCTTAAAGCAATATCTGTTTCTTCTTTGACACCATATTTTACACCTGAAACTTTTTCCATGTGTTGAATAAGTGTTTGAAAAAGATCCGTATCGTAATTAGAAGTTTTACCTTGCAGTGCCATCGCTAATCGCTCTAATCCCATTCCTGTGTCAACATGCGTCGCAGGAAGAGGAACTAAACTCCCGTCTGATAAACGATTAAATTGCATGAAAACATTGTTCCATATTTCAATCATTTGCGGGTGATCATAATTCACTAATGATTTACCGTCAATAATATCACGTTCTTTTTTTGATCTAACATCAACATGGATTTCTGTACAAGGTCCGCATGGTCCAGTATCGCCCATTTCCCAAAAATTATCCTTTTTAGAAGCCAAAATGATTCGGTCTTCAGGAATTAATTTTTTCCAAATATCAAAACTTTCAGTGTCCATCGGAACATTGTCAGTTTCATCACCTTCAAAAACAGTAACATATAAACGATCTTTTGGAATCTTATAAACTTCCGTTAAAAGTTCCCAAGCCCATGCAATTGCATCTTCTTTGAAATAATCTCCAAACGACCAATTACCTAGCATTTCAAACATGGTATGGTGATAGGTGTCAACACCAACTTCTTCCAAATCATTGTGCTTTCCAGAAACACGTAAACATTTTTGAGAATTGGCGACACGTCTATTTTTTGGAATGGCATTACCCAAGAAGAAATCCTTGAATTGGTTCATTCCAGCATTTGTAAACATGAGCGTAGGGTCGTTTTTAACAACCATTGGCGCTGATGGCACTATTTCGTGACCTTTTGATTCAAAAAAGGTGAAAAATTGTTCGCGTATTTCAGAAACTTTCATCTAGTATATGACGTTTTCGATTATTCAATAAGTTGCAAATTTAACTGAATTCATGAAAAGGAAAAGCCAAACTTTAGGTATTCTTTGAACAAGGTGAAAACGAAGGTCTTAAACGTTTTTTAACAAGCTCTACAAAAGAAAATAATTACATTTGTTTCGAATGACTAAAAAGAAGTACAAATATAATCCTCAAAACCTCTCGTACGAAGAGGTTTCGGTGAGTTTTAGCACTCGAATAGTACGAGTTGTTTTATGGATGGCACCAAGTATTGCCATGGGATTAATATTGGCTTTTTTATTCTCTCGAAAATTGGATTCACCCAAAGAAAAACAGTTGAAAAGTGAAATTGAGATTTATAAAGAGGAATATAATAGATTGAATTCAGATTTGGATTTGGTTAACAAAGTGCTTGATGAAATGCAAAAGCGCGATGAAGATCTATATCGAGTTGCGTTGTATGCAGATAAATTCCCTGAAGAATTGAGAATTATGGGAACGGGTGGTAGTGAGAAATACAATTATTTAGATGGGTACACGAATTCAAAATTATTAAAAAGTACTTCTGATAAAATGGATTATGTTGAACGCCGTTTAAATGGACAGAGTTTGTCTTTTAAAGAATTGTTGGAATTAGCCAAAAACAAAGAGAAAATGTTGTCAAGTATTCCTGCAATTCAGCCAGTAAGTAATAAAAACTTGAAACACATGGCCTCTGGATATGGTTTTAGAATAGATCCGATTTATAAGACTCGACGCATGCATACTGGAATGGATTTCACGGCGAATATTGGAACAAGTGTTTATGCAACTGGTGATGGAGTAGTTGAAGAGTTGGAAGTAAGTGGCTGGGGTTATGGCCGTTGTATAGTTGTCAATCATGGCTATGGATATAAAACGCGATACGCCCATTTAAGTGCTTTTAAAGTTACTCAAGGTCAAAAAATTAAAAGAGGTGAATTAATTGGATTAGTTGGAAGTACTGGGAAATCAACAGGCCCACATTTGCATTATGAAGTTGAGAAAGGTGGTCAAAAAGTAAATCCAGTTCATTATTATCATTCTGATTTGTCTCCAGCTCAATATGAGAAATTGATTGAAATGAGTCAGAATTCTTTTAACGCATTTGACTAAATTGAACAAAAAAATGAAAATATCTTTAATCTTTCTAGTAGCAGGCATTAGTGCTCTTTCGTTTTTATTTTTTCCGAAGAAAGCGATTGCAGATGAAACTATTTCTTCAAATAATACGAGTGATACTATAATTGTAAACGATTCAATTATCACATTGGTTGCAGTTGGGGACATCATGATGGGGACCAATTTTCCAAATGATTCATATTTACCTCCAAAAGATTTACTATTACTTGAGCCGCTTTTCACTTTTCTTCAAAATGCGGATGTAACATTTGGTAATTTAGAAGGAACAGTGTTAAATACTGGTGGAACAGTCAAAAAATGCCAAGATTCAACGAAGTGTTATGCATTTAGACAACCAGAATATTTTGTGGATCAATTAAAAGTTGCTGGTTTTGATTTTTTATCTGTTGCGAATAATCACATGGGCGATTTTGGTCAAGAGGGAAGAGATAACACATGTAAAGTTTTGAAAGAGAATAATTTTCGTTTTGCTGGTTTAGAATCTTGTCCTTGGGACACAATGTCTGTAAAAGGCTTGAAAATTGGAATGACTGGTTTCGCTCCAAATACTGCTTGTCTGCAGATAACGGATTATGAAACTGTGCGTAAAGTAGTTTCAAAGCTAAGTGAAATGTGTGATGTTGTTATTGTATCCTTTCATGGTGGAGCTGAAGGATCGAGTAGATCTCATGTCACTAAAAAAACTGAAATTTTTTACGAAGAAGATCGTGGAAATGTATATGAATTTGCGCGAGTTGCAATTGATGCTGGAGCAGATGTAGTTTTAGGTCACGGTCCTCATGTAACAAGGGCGATTGATCTATATAAAGGGAAATTCATTACTTATTCAATGGGTAATTTCTGCACGTATGGCAGATTCAATTTAAATGGAATTAGTGGTGTTGCTCCACTTTTTCAATTACGATTGAAAAGAGATGGAACTTTTATAGATGGAAACATTGTTTCAACCAAACAGATTGGGGAAGGTGGACCAGTTTTAGACCCTTTAAATGGCGCTCTGCAGCAAATCAAACTATTGACTGCTGCAGATATACCAGGTTTAAAATTAGAATTTGGTCCGAATGGATTTTTTAAATTCAATTAAAAATTAAATATTATCAATCTTTTTTTGTAATTTATTATCTTCAATGATGATGTTATTCTTTTTTGCAAATGCTGCTTGAGCTCCTTGGAATGAGCTATCTAAAGAAGTTTCCTTTTTGGCTAATTCATCATTTAAACTCGTCATTCTTGCCATATCATCTGAAGTGATTTTGTCTTTTAATTGAAGAATTTCAATCATTTCTTTGTACTCATTCTCATATGCTTTCTTATAGAATTTAAATAAATCTAAAGCGGTATTTCTCATTGATGCATCGCCATCAAAAGGTTCCATTTTAGAGACAAGTTGAATTGATGAGTCGCATTGAACAATTGTTTTTAAACGAACTGCTTCGCAACCGTCTAAATCTGTCTCAATTTTAGCAACTAAATCGAACATTAATTCAATGATCTTTGCCTGTTCTTTAATAATGGTGTCATTATATTCTACAGGTGTCATAGATGGTTTACTATTACACGATTGTAAAAGCAAGAAAGAAACGGTCAATAGGGAAATAAATACTTTCATAGGTTAGATTTTTTAATAAAAATACTATTTCGAATTAGATTGACTCATTATTATAAGCTTATTTTATCAAAACTTGTCAGACAACCTGTCATTTCGACATAAAAATGTACTGTCATTTGTGTGCAAATGACAAATTAGTACGTAATTGAAACTTTTTTTCTAGTGGCATAAAGATTGACTAATCGAAACCAAGTTTTAAAAGTGAAAAAATAATTACAAAATGGGAAAAATAATTGGAATTGACTTAGGAACTACCAACTCGTGTGTTTCTGTGATGGAGGGAAGTGAGCCGGTAGTAATTGCTAACTCAGAAGGAAAAAGAACAACACCTTCTGTTGTAGCATTCGTTGAAGGTGGTGAACGTAAAGTTGGTGATCCAGCGAAACGTCAAGCAATCACTAACCCAACAAAAACAATTTCGTCTATCAAAAGATTCATGGGTACAACTTATGAAGAAATGAAAGGTGAAGCAGGACGTGTACCTTATACGGTAGTTAAAGGAGATAACAATACTCCACGTGTGAAAATCGACGACCGTTTGTATTCTCCACAAGAAATTTCTGCAATGATTCTTCAAAAAATGAAGAAAACAGCTGAAGATTATTTAGGTCATGAAGTTACTGAAGCAGTAGTTACTGTTCCTGCATATTTCAATGATGCACAGCGTCAAGCTACAAAAGAAGCTGGTGAAATCGCTGGTTTAACAATCAAAAGAATTATCAATGAGCCTACGGCAGCTGCTTTAGCCTATGGATTAGATAAAAAAGGAATTGATCAAAAAATCGTTGTTTTCGATTTCGGTGGAGGAACACATGACGTTTCTGTACTTGAATTAGGAGATGGTGTATTTGAAGTATTGGCAACAGACGGAGATACTCACTTAGGTGGAGATGACGTTGATGAGGCAATTATTGCATGGTTAGCTGAAGAATTTAAAAATGACGAAGGATTGAACTTACGTGAAGATCCAATGGCATTACAACGTTTGAAAGAAGCTGCTGAAAAAGCGAAAATTGAACTTTCTTCAACTACTTCAACTGAAATCAATTTGCCTTACATCATGCCAGTTAATGGTATTCCAAAACACCTTGTAAGAACATTACAACGTGCGAAGTTTGAGCAATTAATTTCTGATATTGTTGAAAGAACAATCGCTCCTTGTCGTTCGGCTATGAAAAATGCAGGATTATCTACAAGTGATATCGATGAAGTAATTTTAGTAGGTGGTTCAACACGTATTCCGATTATTCAAGATGCAGTAGAGCGTTTCTTTGGAAAAGCACCATCAAAAGGAGTTAATCCTGACGAAGTTGTTGCAGTTGGTGCAGCAATTCAAGGTGGAGTTTTAACAGGAGAAGTAAAAGATGTATTGTTATTAGACGTTATTCCTTTATCAGTAGGTATAGAAACAATGGGTGGAGTTTTCACGAAATTGATCGAAGCTAATACAACAATTCCATCTAAAAAATCAGAAGTTTTCTCTACAGCTTCAGATAGTCAACCATCAGTTGATATTCACGTATTACAAGGTGAAAGAGCGATGGCGACAGATAATAAATCATTGGGTCGTTTCCAATTAACAGATATTCCACCAGCTCAAAGAGGAGTTCCACAAATTGAGGTAACGTTCGATATTGATGCAAATGGTATCATGAATATTTCTGCAAAAGACAAAGGAACAGGAAAAGAGCAATCAATTAAGATTGAAGCTTCTTCAGGTTTGTCAGATGCTGAAATTCAAAGAATGAAAGCTGAAGCGATTGCAAATGCTGATTCAGATAATAAATTACGTGAAGAAGTTGAGTTGATCAACAAAGCAGATTCTACAATTTTCCAAACTGAGCGTCAGTTGAAAGAATACGGAGATAAAATCTCTGCTGATAAAAAACAACCAATCGAAGAAGCATTAGCTGAATTGAAAACTGAATTCGAAGCGAGACACGTTGGAAATCTTGAAGCTGCAATGGAAAAATTAAATACAGTTTTCCAAGCTGCATCTCAAGACATGTACAATGCTGCAAATGCTGATGGAGGAAACACTGGAGGTAACGAAAGTGCTGAAAATCCAGCAGATGAGGTTACAGATGTTGACTTCGAAGAAGTTGATGATAAAACAGAAAAGAAGTAATACTTCTTTTATAAATTAAAAAATGGGAACTCGAAAGGTTCCCATTTTTTTTGTCTTATCTTTTTAGAAATGAATTTAATATTTTTGTTATCAGAAAAAATGAGAAGTACTTCGTAACTGTAAGCCGACCATTGTAAATATTTTTAGGTAGTAAATTAGTATCTTAGAAAGAAACTGCTAATGAGGTAGTAATGAAATTATTTTGATTGGTCAATGACGTTCCACTCAGAAAAATAGTGTCTTTGCTTTGTAACATTCGTCCTTCTATTCTCCAAACAGCATTTTCTGCTAAATAATAATCTAGATTTAAAGAGTAACCCATGGTCTGAAAACCATTTGACGTTGCGGTAGAGATTATAACACCATTTTCATCACTATAATATTCAGCTCTACCAGAAATGGACCATTTGTCATTTAAAATGAATTTAGCAATCAAAACAGGACTATACCATATATTATAGGTTGAGCTTCCTTTTGATTTCTGTTCCATTCCCAAATCAAAACCAGCAGTTAGATGGATTTTTTTCGAAATATGAAACATTCCGTAAAAATTATGAAAGTAACGCATTTGAATTGCTGTGTCCGATTTTTCATTCCCAACAAAAGTGCTATAATTTAAAGTGAATTTAGCATTTGGGGTATATGTAATTTGAGAACCGAAAGCAGGTGTATTATTCCCATTAGGACGCTGAATGTGTTGCCAGCCATTCAGTAATAACGCGCTTAAAAGCCATTTGCTACTATCGCTCGTATAGGTTATTTTCACACCACTTTCATAATAAGGGGAATTCTCTGCTAGAATACTTCTTGTAAGACTCCAACAGTCTTTTGAAATTGAACTTTCAAACCCAATGTGAGATGAGAAAACACCAGCATCTAGCCAGATATTTTTTTTCTTACTTAGTTTGACTCCGATATTTGATTCAAAAATATTTTTCAAAACGCCAGGTTCAGAAGCATAATTGGAATTGACATAGGTACCGAAAGCCAATGCAACATTTGCTCGAATTCTTTCCTTAGAATAACTTGCTTTTATAAAGCCAAGATTCAAGTTGAATTCATTATGGCGGTTATGATTATAAATGAAATTAGGTCTTTTGTGGTTAGCAGGTTGATTCAGATCATAGCAATAAAACACTTCTGCATACCCAGAAAAACTGAGATTAGATTTTGATGTGTCCATTTGAGCAAACAAAGGCCCAGAATATAAAATTAGTAAGCCTATAATGAAGTTTCGAAATTTAATCAAATCAAGTTTGAACTCAAAAAAGTGAATTATTTCTTTCATATTAAATGCAAGAAAAAACAAATTCATGGTTAATTGAAAAATTAAATATCACTTTTTCCAAGATCTTCTCCTCGTGTTAGACTAATTTTATTATTCTTTTCGGAATAATCCTCCCAGTCTTCAACTAATTCTTGATCGTATTGTTTCGTCACACAAATAGGGATGTATTCAACAACAACGTTTGTTTTATCCAAGCCAAAGTCTTCAGCAGGTTTCAAACCAGTAGATTTTACGAATCTATAAGCCTTAACACAAATACTTTGGAAAGCAGTTAATTTATTATCAGTTGCAACACGAGAGTTTAATACGATGAATTTAAAATCTGCATCATCAAATTTTCCTTTTACGCTTTCAAAAACACTTTCGCCAGTTAATTCTCCTTTTTCAACCATCTTACGTTGAATCTTACGCATCATATATTCTATTCTATGTTCTTCTTTGAAACCTAATTGTAAATTGACATAGTAACATGATTTGTCAATAACTTCATTCACAGTGTAATGAACGCCCCAAGGATCATTTAGAATATCAAGGTGTAAAAACCAAACGACACCTGCTTTACGAGGTCGTTTTTTAAATAAAGAAAAGAAAACTGTGTCATCCAATTTGTTAGGTGTATTACTCCTTGTTGGATAAACTAAATTTGAAGCTTCAAATTGAAGATTTGAATCAGCTTTGGTAGCATTTAATAATGGAATTACCTTTTTCATTGAAATATATTCTGTAATACTTTTTCTAAGTAAACGTGCTTTGTAATATAAAAACAACATGGTAAAGAAGCCGGTTGCTAAAATTAGTGTAAACCAACCGCCATGAACGATCTTACCTAAATTAGACATTAAGAAAACACCTTCTATGGTCAAGAATATCCCGAAAATAACAAGGTATGCAACTTTCGTTTTAGGATATTTAAGCATAAGTAAATAACACAACAAAATTGATGTCATTACCATATCAATTGTTATTGCCAAACCGTAGGTTGCCTCCATGGCTGTCGACTTTCTGAAAATTGCAATAACAAGTAAACATCCTCCCATTAAGAACCAATTGATAAAAGGAATGTAAATTTGTCCTTTATGTTCTGAAGGATATTTTACCCTAAGATTCGTCCATAAATTTAATTTAATAGCTTCATTCATAAGCGTAAATACTCCAGTAATCAAGGCTTGAGAAGCAATAATTGTTGCTGCCGTCGCAATAGCTATAGCAAAAGGTAGCATTCCGTCAGGAACCATTGCGTAAAAAATTGTTTGTTTCGGTTTCAAAGCAAAACCATCAGTCAAGCACAAGGCAGACTGGCCTAGGTAATTCGTAACTAATAAAGCACTCATCATAGACCAACTGATACGGATATTTTTTTTACCGCAATGTCCAAGATCTGAGTACAGCGCTTCAGCTCCAGTTGTGCAAAGGAAAACAGCACCAAGAACCCAGAAACCACCTTTCACATTAACAATTAAATTATAGGCATAATAGGGATTGAAAGCGTTTAATACATCCGGGTTTTTCATGATGTTGATGACTCCTAAATAACCCAAAAATCCAAACCAAATTATCATCACCGGTCCAAATGCTTTACCAATCGCTGCAGTACCAAATTGTTGAATAGAGAATAGCATTACGATTATACCCACAACAACAGGTATTACAGGGAAATCTGGGAAAATATTATTGATACCTTCAACGGCTGAAGAAATAGAAATTGCTGGTGTAATGAATCCATCTGCAAGTAATGTAGCACAGCCGATTAGAGCAGGAATTATTACCCATTTAATTCGTTTAGATTTTAGTAATGCAAAGAGTGCAAAAATTCCTCCTTCACCTTTGTTGTCTGCATTTAATGCGAAGTAAATGTATTTGATTGTAGCTAATAAAATCAATGTCCATATAACTGATGATAATCCACCCATTATTAAGTCATATGAAAAATCAGTTCCATTTCCAGTAATGGCTTGAAATACATACAATGGCGATGTACCAATGTCTCCAAAAACAATTCCAATTGTTATTAAAATCCCCGCAGCTGATACTTTACTTGTGCTAATAGACATAGAAAAAAAATTTCGGTAAATGTAATTGAATTGAATCTATTAATTGAGATTCAAACGAAATAAAAAAGATTTTTTAGATAAATATTTTTCAATAAAATATGAAGTGCATTTTATTCTCTTTTAATTCAATTTATTTAACGATTAAAAAATATATGGCAAAAAAAATCCCGACTTATTAGTCGGGATTCTTGCTATATAAAGTTTAATTACTTCTTATTTCTTCACTGCGTCACAAACCGCCTTGAAAGCTTCAGGATGATTCATGGCTAAATCTGCAAGAACCTTACGGTTCAATTCAACTCCACCTTTGTGTACAGCTCCAATAAATTGAGAATAACTCATTCCATGTTGACGTGCACCTGCGTTAATACGCGTAATCCACAACGAACGGAAGTTTCTTTTCTTTTGCTTACGTCCTTCGTAAGCATAATTTAATCCTTTTTCAACTGCATTTTTTGCAACTGTCCAAACATTTTTTCTGCGGCCATAGTATCCTTTGGCTAGCTTCATCAAGTTTTTTCTACGAGCTCTTGATGCTACGTGATTTACTGATCTTGGCATAATTTCTAGTTTTTTAATAAAGAGTGCACCTTTGTTTCAGATGACTTAGTTACTCGTTACCGGGTTAAACAATAATAAACCTTTGTGTTTACATTCGTCAAAAAGACGAATTACATACACAATTGTACTTTGATATTTGATACATCTGCTTGGTGAACCAAACCAGCTGCGGTCAAATTTCTCTTACGCTTCTTAGACTTCTTAGTTAAGATGTGGCTTTTAAAAGCGTGTTTTCTTTTGATTTTACCGCTTCCAGTGATTGTGAATCTCTTCTTAGCACTAGATTTAGTTTTCATTTTTGGCATCTCTCTTCGTTTTTTAAAGTTACCTCTATATAGCTTCTTTTCAATTAACAATGGACAATTTTACAATGGACAATAATTGTCAATTTTCAATTGTGAATTGTCAGTTGGTTATTTCTTTTTCGGGTTGATCATTATAATCATCCGTTTTCCTTCTAGTTTTGGTAATTGTTCTACTGCACCAATTTCCGCTAATTCCTGCGCAAATTTCAATAATAAAATTTCACCTCTATCCTTGAACACAATTGTACGACCTCTAAAGAATACATATGCTTTCACTTTACTCCCTTCTTCCAAAAACTTACGTGCGTGAGCCAATTTGAAA
>JBEAUV010000079.1:0-11113 GCA_041161265.1 Bacteroidota bacterium
ATCTTCTAATAACTCAATTGTGCCATCATTACTTTTACCATCAACTACAAATAAATCAACCGAACAATCATTTGGTAATACTGAATTATAGATTGCATGAATACATTCGGCGATACTATTTACTTCATTGCGACAAGGAATAATTACAGCAATTTTCATTTTTTTGGAAATTCTTTAGCTGGATTGCCTGCAACAATAGTATTTGAGTTAACATTCTTAACAACGACACTTCCAAGGCCTATCATAGAATCATTACCTATTTCTAGTTTTTGTCGAACGGAAGCAGAAGGAGCTACCCAGACATTTTCTCCAATTTTCACACTTCCTGCAATCATTGCATTTGCAATAATTAAACTATTTTTTCCAATTTCAACTCCGTGTGCAATATGAACCAAATTATCAATTTTCACGTGTTCACCAATGATTGTGGATCCCATCACTGCTTTGTCAATACACACATTATTTCCAATTTCAACATTACTTAAAATTAGAACATTACCAATATGCGGCATTAATTCATATTCATTATTCTCATTCAATTCATAACCGAAACCAACACCACCTATAGTGCAATTGGAGCCAATTGCACAATTATCATGAATTATTGTATACGATTTAATCACCGTATTAGCCCCAATAATCACATTAGAACCAAGTTCACAGCCTTTTTCAATTACCACATTTGGACCGATTGAAACTTTCAATGAGTTGTACAAAACGCTTTCATGAATCACTGCATTCTGACTTATCTCTCCAAAAATTGGCTTATCATAGAAAAAAGCTTGTAATATTTTCTGAAATGCTTGTCTTGGATTTTCAACAGGAATTAAGACCAAATCACTTGATTTAACTGATTTTTCCGCATAAATATCCTTGCTTACAATGACCTTTCCAGCATTTATATTTTCAATTAAATGTGAATTTTTATCGGAACACCAACCAATCGAATTTTCATTAAAATTTACATCTGTAATTGCTAAAGCTTTGTTAATTCCTTGAATTTCATCACTCAATTGAATAGAGGAATTAACTGCGCGAATAATTTGTTCTAAACTGATCATATTAGTCAATTATCCAGCGAACGACATTGAACGCTTCGGCATATTTGGTTCCAATTTGAACGCCTCTTGTTCTAGCGACAGATCTCAAGAAATCTTCGTCTGAATAAGGGCGATGAGCTTGGGATTCATAAGCCTTCAATGCATTTACTTTTGTTTGCACATGCTTTTCACTTAGGTGAACAAAACTTGAAGTTGTAAATGTTAAATTGTTCCATGGCAATTCATATGATAAAATTGAAGTGAACTTAAATGCTCGCAGTCCTTCAGTAGCAATTGTAGCATGATCTTGGTGAAGATCGTGCATGTCAGGCATAAAAATTAATTCTGGTTTAATATCTGCCCGCATTTTGATTAAATCGTCTAAAATTTCTTGACGATGATAGCCAAATGTTCTGACATCATAATCGAAAAGAACTAAGTTTTCTGGTTTTACACCAAGAATTTTCGTTGCTGCTTTTACTTCAGTAATTAAAATGTCAGAAGGAAACTGAGGTAAAACAGATTGTTGACATGCAGAAAAGGCAGCATAATAAACTTCATGTCCTTCCTCAATCAACTTGGTAATTGTTCCACCACAACCAAATTCACCATCATCTGTATGTGGAGCTAAAACTAAAACTCTTTTTTTAATTTGCATATTCTCTTTTCTTTATTACAAAGATACGGATTCTTAATTATTCAGGAATCGCTTGCGATTTACTTGTAAGCGTTCCATTTGTTAACAACAAGAATTATAAACATATAAAATACAATTCCACTTTGTCTTTGCAACATTCACTCAAACAACACATTATAAAGTTAAGTTTGAAATCATAATTATTAAATTGAAAAGTGAATATTCGACAACAAAATTAAACTTTTCTGTGGATTATTATTTTGTTTGTATCTTTGAAATGAAAATGATTAAAATGCGGTTAAAAGGAAAAAAGGTATTGGTTACCGGAGCGGATGGCTTTATTGGTTCCCATTTAGTTGAAAGTTTAATAAATGAAGGCGCTGTTGTAAGAGCATTTTGCTACTATAACTCTTTTAATAGTTGGGGATGGATCGATTCTTTCCCTAAAGATTTGCAACAGAAATTAGAGATTTTCACTGGAGATGTGCGCGACCCAAATGGTGTTCGAGAAGCGATGAAAGACATTGATATTGTTTATCATCTTGCAGCATTAATTGCTATCCCATACTCCTATCACTCTCCAGATGCATATGTTGACACGAATGTAAAAGGGACTTTAAACATTATTCAAGCTGCTAGAGATATTGGCTGTGAAAGAGTTATTGTCACTTCAACAAGTGAAGTTTATGGAACCGCACAGTACGTTCCAATTGATGAAAATCATCCACGTCAAGGTCAGTCACCTTATTCTGCTACAAAAATAGGTGCAGATAGTATTGCTGAATCTTTTTATAAAAGTTTTGATTTACCATTAACAATTGTACGTCCTTTTAATACTTATGGCCCACGTCAATCGGCAAGAGCAATTATCCCTACTATTATTTCCCAGCTTTTAAATAATATGGATGAAATTCATTTGGGTGATTTAACACCAACTCGCGATTTAGTATATGTAAAAGATACAGCACAAGGATTTGTTGAGATTTCTTTATGTGATAGCTTGATAGGTCATGATGTTAATATTGCTACAAAAAATGAAATTTCAATTGGCGATTTGGCAAATGAGCTCATTAAACAAATCAATCCAAAAGCAAAAATAATTCAAGAATCTGAACGTATGCGTCCTGAAAAATCAGAAGTATTTAGACTTTTTGGTGATAATAGCAAATTGATTTCACATACAAATTGGAAACCAACTCATAATTTATCCCAAGGATTAGAAAAGACAATTGAATGGTTTAGAAATCCGGAAAATTTGAAAAATTATAAAGCCGATATTTACAATATTTAATGCAAGAGAACTTTCCAAATATTGTTTCTAAAATCAGAGAATTGTATGGAGAAGGATTTATTCCCTTACATGCCCCTTATTTCGGCGGGAATGAGAAAAAATATTTAAATGATTGTATAGATTCCACTTTTGTTTCTTCTGTAGGTCAATATGTGAACTTATTTGAACAAAAACTAGCTGAATTTACTGGTGCAAAGTATGCCATCGCGACGGTTAATGGAACATCTGCATTACATGTTTCTCTTATTTTGGCTGGAGTTGAAGCAAATGATGAAGTTTTGACGCAAGCTTTGACTTTTGTTGCTACTTCAAATGCGATTTCATACATTGGTGCTTCTCCTGTATTTATAGACGTAGACAGAGACACCATGGGTCTTTCACCGGAAAAATTAGAAAATTTTCTTACTAATGAAACTGTCATGAACGCCGATGGGTTTTGTTATAATAAATCAACGGGCAAAAGAATAAAAGCATGTGTTCCAATGCATACCTTTGGTATTCCATTAAGAATTTCGGAAGTTGTTTCTATTTGTAAGCAACATAATATCATTGTTGTTGAAGATACAGCAGAATCATTAGGAAGTTATGTCAATAATATCCATACTGGCAATTTTGGTCAATTGGCTGCATTTAGTTTTAATGGAAACAAGACCATTACTTGCGGTGGTGGTGGTGCAATAATCACTAATGATGAAACTTTAGCCAAAAGAGCTAAACATTTAACGACAACAGCAAAATCACCTCATCCTTACGAGTTTTATCACGATGAAATAGGCTACAATTACCGAATGCCTAATTTAAACGCAGCTGTTGCATGTGCACAATTAGAACAATTAGATCTATTCTTGAAAAACAAAAGAATAACTGCAGAAAAATATAGTTCTTTCTTTAAAGAAATAGGCGTTGATTTTGTGAATGAAAATCCAAATACAAAGGCAAACTATTGGCTAAATGCAATAGTTTTAAAAAATAAAGAAGAACGTGATTCTTTCATATCTTACACTAACGATCATGAAATTATGACTCGTCCAATTTGGATATTAATGAATCGATTACCAGCATTTAAAAATGCACAGACAGATGATTTATCCAATTCATATTGGTTAGAAGAAAGGGTCGTGAACATTCCAAGTAGTTATAGACAATAAAGAGATATGTTTTCAGAAAGAGTATATATCATAGCAGAGGCAGGTGTCAATCATAACGGTGACATTAGCTTGGCTAAAAAGCTAATTGATGCTGGTAAAGAAGCAGGAGTTGATTGTGTGAAATTTCAAACTTGGATAACAGAAGAACTTATTACCAAAGATGCTCAAAAAGCGGAATATCAGCGGAAAAATGATGGTGAGGGAAGTCAGTATGACATGCTCAAAAAGCTCGAATTATCTTTTAGTGACTTTCGTGAATTAAAAAGATATTCAGAAGATCAAGGAATCGATTTTCTTTCAACACCAGACGAAAAGAAAAGTCTTGATTTCTTAGTTGATGAACTTCAGATAAAATTAATAAAAGTTGGTTCAGGAGAAATTCGAAATCTACTTTACCTGAAACAGATTGGACAAAAAAAACTACCTGTAATTTTATCTACTGGAATGTCAAATATTGCAGATGTTGAAATTGCCTATTATACATTAATTGAAAATGGCGCTCCGAATGTAGGTTTATTACATTGTACTTCGGAATATCCAGCTCCATTTGAAACAGTCAATCTCAAGGCTATGAATACATTAAAAGAAGTATTCAAAACCAAGGTTGGTTACTCAGATCATACTGTAGGAATTGAAATTTCAATTGCCGCTGTAGCTATGGGGGCACAAATTATTGAGAAACATTTCACCCTTGACAAAACAATGGAAGGCCCTGATCATAAAGCTTCATTGGACCCATTAGAATTGTCTACTTTAGTGAAATCCATTCGAAATGTATCAAATGCTTTAGGCGATGGAATCAAAAGAATACAACCAATAGAAAAGGCAACTTTAAAAGTAGTTGGCAAAGGAATATATGCTAATCAAGATCTGCCTTCAGGAACCATTCTAACAGAAGAAATGCTAGTCGGCAAGAGACCTTCTAATGGTCTAGGAATGGAAAATTATCATACCATTATTGGAAAAAAAATAAAGCAGTCTATTTCAAAAGGGAATGCTATTCAGCTAAATTTAATTGATTTTGAATAAATGAATAACCAAAAAATAATTGCAATTTTCACGTCTGCAAGATCAGAATACGGTTTATTAAAACCTGTAATGGAACGGTTAGAAAAATCCAATAAATTCAAAACAAAGCTATTAGTAGGAGGAGCGCATTTACTTCAAGAACAAGGACATACCATTGATGAGATTATTGAAGATGGCTTTACTATTGATCATCAATTTCCATACGCCAGTGCAGACATAAATAGAGAAAGTATTGTTCAATCTAATGGATTATTGCAAATTCAATTAGCAGATTATTTTTCGCAAAATAAAATTGACCTTATAATTGTTGTAGGAGACCGTTCTGAATTAATGCCGGTCGTTTCTTCAGCTATGTTGTTAGAAATTCCAATTGCACATTTTTCAGGAGGAGAAGTTACGGAAGGTTCAACCGACAATCAAGTCAGGCATGCTGTAACAAAAATGAGTCATATTCATTTTCCCGCAACTGAAATCTACAAAAGTAATATACTTCGTATGGGTGAAGAAGAGTGGAGAATTTGTGTTTCAGGCGAACCAGGATTAGATAGTATTTTATCAATGAATTTTCCAAATAAAGAAGAATTGTTTATTTCTCTAGGTCTAAACCCTCAAAAAAAAACAATTTTAGCAACCTTACATCCTGAAACAATTGAGAACGAAATAACTACAGATTTTATTCACAATTTGATAAATAGCATTCTACTTAATAACGAATTTCAACTTCTATTTACTGCATCGAATTTAGATTACGGCGGAACAACTATCAACGAGATAATAGAAAAATTAAGTCTTGAAAATGACAATTTGATCTTTGTAAAAAGTTTAGGTAAAACGCGTTATTATTCAATGCTGAAATTTGCTGATATATTAATAGGAAATTCATCAAGTGGTCTTATTGAAGCTCAAAGTTTTATTCTCCCTGTACTCAATATCGGCAAACGTCAACATGGAAGACTACGCAATAAAAATGTTCTAGACGTTTCTACTGATGTAAATGAGATTCTAAAGGTATTAGAATATGCAGATTCAATCGATTTTAGAAAAAGTATCTCATTAGAAAAAAATATTTATGGAGATGGAAAGGCATGTGAAAGAGCAATTTCTTTTCTTGAATCTATCAATTTTAATGAGTTAAATTATAAAAAATCAACATTTTAATGACTTTGGAGGACTAATAATTAGTATTTTTTCAGTATCAGATTCTGATGTTTATTTTTTCAAAAGGTAATCAATCAGTAATAATGAAACTGATTTATAAATTATAGTCACTGCAATTATAACATTCTATGACAATTAAAGTATATAATCATCTTAACCAAAAGGAATATAATGCTGATTTGTTAGAAGAATTAGCTCATTTGGATATTTATTTTCAATCTGCCTACCTCAATTGTGATGCATTAATGCAAAATGGGAAATGGGAAGTTTTCACCGTTCAAATTGGAAGTTCATTTTTCATTTATCCGTATATATTACTTACAATTCCAGATTTCCCTGATTATTTCGATATTACCTCACCTTATGGTTATGCAGGTCCATTTTGTAATGACTCCAATTTTTTCACAACAGCTGAAAATGCTTTCTTAGAATTTGTTCTCACGAAAAATATTGTTACTGAATTTATTCGTTATCACTATTTATATCATTTTAATGAAAATAACCGCTTTCGACAAAATATACAGAATTTAGAAAATAGAACTGTAGTGATCTTAAATTGTGAGCAAGATTTTAATTATATATGGCAAATTGAATTTTCAGGAACCAATAGAAATTTGGTTAGAAAAATGGAAAATGAAGATTTTGAAATCACCATCGAACCTTTTTCGGCGAATGATGTTCCTATCTTCATAAAATTGTACAATGCAACAATGGATAACTCAGAAGCAGATGGTTTCTATTATTTTTCAACCGATTTTTATCATTCTCTGATTGACGAGCTAGGAGAACAATTACTATGTGCAAAAACGATGAAAGATGGAATAATATATGGAATAGCGTTGTTTTTTCATAGTGATCAAATATTGACTTATTATTTATCCGCTCGTAATTTGAACTACACCAAAGTTCCATCGACTAATTTCATAATATCAAAAATGAGTTTATGGGCAACAATGAACAATGTCAAGGTATTTAATTTAGGCGGTGGACTAAGTTTAAATCCTACAGATCCATTGTTTAAATTTAAGACCAACTTTTCTAAAAACACAATGCCATTTTATATTGGAAAACGTGTACATTTGAAAGAAATTTACAACAGTATTAAAAAGGAATGGATTGCAAAAAATGGGACTGAAGAATATGAGAAAATTGCTAATATACTTCAATTCTATCGCCTTTAACCTCTAAAATAAATGACAGATAAAAATCAATATTGTTTAACCTTAAAGCGCACAATTAAAGATGCTTTAACACTTTTAAACGAGTTAGAAAACGGGTGGACTGTTTTTATAATAGATGATGCTGAAAAATTAGTTGGTGTTTTAACAGATGGTGATATAAGGCGTGGATTACTGAATGATTTCAGTTTAAATGATCCAGTTGAGTCCATAATGAAAAGAGATTTTAAATATGTGCAGCTCGGTCAGTTAAACACCAATTTGATCAATACATACCGATTAAAAGGAATAAAAATGCTTCCATTTTTGGATGTTGATTTCAAAATAGAACGGCTACTTGATTTAACCACATTACGCTCGTTAATTCCAGTTGATGTATTGATAATGGCAGGAGGAAGAGGTGAGCGTTTACGCCCTTTAACCGACGATAAACCAAAACCAATGCTTTTAGTTGGAGATAAACCTATATTAGAACATAATATTGATCGCCTTATTTTATTCGGCATTGAACACATCACAATTTCAATAAAATATAAGGGAGATATTATTCGAAACCATTTTATGGATGGCATTGATAAAGGAGTTAATATAAATTATATTGAAGAAAAAGATGCTCTAGGAACGATTGGTGCCTTAAGTTTGATTGAAGACTTCAGCAATGATATCGTCTTGATAATGAACTCTGATTTGTTAACCAACATTGATTTTGAAGACTTTTATAACGATTTCATATCAAAAAATGCTGATATGTCTGTTGCAAGTATTCCATACAAAGTAGATATACCATATGGTGTTTTAGAAACAGAAGGAGATCATATTATTTCATTAAAAGAAAAACCAAGTTATACCTATTTCTCAAATGCAGGAATATATTTAATTCGAAAAGAATTGTTAAGCCTTATTCCATATAACAGCCATTATAATGCAACCGATTTGATGACAAAAATAATTGAAACAAAAGGGAAATTAATTACATATCCTATTCTTCAATATTGGTTGGATATTGGAAAACATGAGGATTACAAAAAAGCACAAGAAGACATAAAACATATAAATTTCTAATGAATCCAACTTTAGAAAATACTTTGGTATTAATTCCTGCCCGTGGAGGATCAAAAGGAGTTCCTAATAAAAACAAAAAATCATTTGCAAAGGGGAAATCATTGGTTGAGCGCACAATTGAAACAGCATTAACCGTCTTTTCTCCTTCTAAAATTGTCCTAAGTACGGATGATGATGAATTATTAAAACAAGGGGCGGGTTATTCCATTTCATTAATTAAACGTTCCCCAGAACTCGCTTCTGATTCAGCCGGAATGTATGAGGTTATGTTGGATGCAATTGATAAGTACCCGCAAAATGAATTTTTATTGCTTTTACAACCTACAAGTCCAATGCGTTCTAAAGAACATATTTTGGATGCATTAAGCTTATTTAAAGACGGTGATGATGCTGTAGTTTCAATGAATGAACCAAAAGGGCATCCATTTTATACATTGTTTGAAGTACATGGTGAATACGCAACCAAATGGAATAAAAATCAAATTGTTCGAAGACAAGATTTGCCCAGTATGTATGATGTAAACGGACTGATTTATTTGTTCCGAATTTCATCTTTAAAAAATAAGACATGGACTTCATTTGAAGCAATTAAACCTCTGATTGTTGGATTTAACGAAGCCATTGATATTGATACATCAGAAGACTGGGAATTAGCTGAAGCATTATATTCCATCTCACAAAATAGAATTTAATGCTTCACTTTGGTAGTTTCGAATTGCCTATAAAACAATAAAGACATCAAAGTAAATGGAATAATACCAGCTTGTGTTTCTAGAAAAGATTCCACCAAAAAAGACAATATAAAAATAAAAGTCATTAAAAAAAGATCAACACTTTTTAATGAAATAGCCTTATACAATTGAGTGATGAAAATTCCACACATTGCTATAATCCCGAGTATTCCTAATTGAACTGCAGAGTTCAAAAACTGATTATGTGAATTTAATTTACTTTTAACTACTCCGATATTGTTTAAAGAAATATTTTTTTTTATTAGTTCGTCTTTAATATCACCAGTGCCCGTTCCAAAAGGTAAATTTTCTTTAATAACTTTTAAAGAAGTTGACCACATAATAATTCTAGCATTGTTACTTTCAGTTGACGGGTTATTTATTGTTTTGACTCCATTTTCTGTTTTTACCATTTCATAAAAACGTTGGCTAACACCAATGTTAAAATAACCCATTGTCAATATAACTGAAAGAAGACCTATTATTGTAATACCACCAATCACAAACATTTTCTTTTTCAAGAATAACCAAAATATCAAAATTAACATAGAAAATAAATAGACGATAACTCCTGCTTTTGACATAGTCAACAGCAAGCTAAAAGAAAACAAGAAAAATAAAGAACCATAAATTTTTCTTTCACTTAAGTTAAAAAATTGCACAAAACTTATAACTGCTCCAATTGACAGATAAGTAGCATAATAGCTTCGATGCATAAAACTTGAAAATTCAGACTCAAAAAAATATGCCCAATGATTGTTTTCACGATTATAAATAGATTTGAAAATAGCCATTGAATACAATAGAAATAAACTAAAAGTTAGTCCAAATAAAAAGATTTGTTGGATTTGTTTAGCCGTAATATTGATTTTTGCTAATAATAAAATTGTAGGGAGTATGAAAAAAGAAAGTTTCATACTTATATCAGAAATACCAAAAGCGGTGTTTTCCGACCAAAACATGCCCAATATATGAAATAAGAAAAATAAGACAAACCAAAATTCTTGTTGTCTGAAATTTAATAACCGTTTAAAAAACTGGTTTTTTTCTTCTCGATTAAACCAAACAATCAATAAAAAAACAACAATGCCAATTGCAGCTAATTTAATATAGGCCATTGAGAAAATTAATAAATATGCAATGCACCAATCATTGAAATTCCAATTTTCTACAAACTGTTTGATATCTCCTTTTATTATTTTGATAAACTCCATGGCATTTTTACGATTTTTGTGCTCCAAATCCAAGCAAGAATAAATTGAATCACCATTGCCAACATTGTTGCTAATGCAGCACCAGTGAATCCATATTTAGGAATCCAGAGAAAATTTAATCCAATATTTAATGCAGCCGAAAAGACCGATAATACAGCTAATTCCTTAGTTTTTTCTTCATAGAAAAAATAAACACTCACCATTTTATACATTCCATTAAATGCAAATCCCAGTGCTATCCATAAAACTAGACTAATCCCGCTTTCAAAAGCTTTCCCTAAAAATAGATATATTAATGGTGAAGATAACCAGAAAGCAAGCGTAATAATAATTATACTTATGAAGTATATATAAGTTAACTTAACTATTCTAATTTTCTTACTGTGTTCACCAGACTTTAATTGCTGATAAACCCAAGGCCCCCAAGCTTGATTAAATGAATTCTGCAACAAACCAATAAATTGCCCCACCATAAAACCTACAGAATATATTCCATTCGAAGATAAACCATGATAAGCTGTGAGCATTAATTTCGATGAATACATTATCACAACACTGCTCAATACATGCGGAATCAATGGCACTCCATACTGAAGAATATGATTTATATGTTTCTTCTTTATAT
>JBEAUV010000080.1:0-11015 GCA_041161265.1 Bacteroidota bacterium
CTCTCTAAATGAGTAGTATTGAATGTGTGAAATGACAATAGGAATAAACAGAATGGTTATTAGTTGGATGAGTAAAGTACGTTGAGTTTTTTTAGTTGCTTTCTTAACGATTTTCCCGTCAACTAATTTGAAAACTAGAACATTAATGAGTAACACCCAAAGTGTTCCACCTAATACTCCTGTATAAGAATACCATTGTACAAAAGATGGCACAATGGAAAAGTTGTTTCCTAAGCTTAACCACGGGTATGACAATTCCCACTGGTAATGAAAATATTCAAATGCAATCCAATATACGATTAGGGAAAAATATCCAATTTTTGACCCTAATTTTTTCTTCGTTAAATGGAAAATTAAAAAGGTTATAGACATCAATAAGGCATTCAACGTAAATGCCATAATCGCTCCACCTAGACTGGCGTTCCAAATCCACCAGGTTGTTCCAATATTAAAGATGAAAAAGACCAAATAAGCGTGAATAAAGACTTTTGAAGAGCGGTATTTCTTTTGACTAATGTTGCTTTCAATTAAAAGTAAAGGAACCCAAGAAATAAAAACAAGAGGTATTAAACTTCCAGTAAATGGAAATGAAATAATCATTAACAATCCAGAAAGAATACTGAAAAGATAACGGTGTTTCTTCGTCAAATTAATCATATGCTAAAATTATATCAAATAACTCAAATAGGGATAAAAAAAAGGGCCGACCAAAAAGCCGACCCTTATTATTTTGAAATGTCATTTCCACACGTCTGTTTTTCTGACGTCCTTCAGGAGTATCATTTGTTGCAATTGGCATTGTTTCACCAAAGTAAAGTGGATTCAATCGAGCACCTTCTATTCCTTGTGAAACCATGAATGCTTTAACTGCTTCAGCACGTTTCTTAGAAAGAATCAAGTTTTTCTGATCATCACCAACATTATCAGTGTGACCTGAAATTTGAAGACCCCAAGCTGTTTTCTTCTTTAATACTCCGGCTAACTCAGTCAATGAAGGAATAGAAGACGCTTTAATGATGTCTTTTCCAGTTTCGAATTCTAAATTGTCGAAAGCCATTTTCAAGATTTCTTCAACTTCTTTCTCAACAACAGGACAACCTTTGTTTGTAACAGGACCTGGTGTAGCTGGACAATCGTCATCTTTGTCTAATACACCATCGTTATCTGTATCTTGGAAAGGACATCCTTTGTTTTTGATAGGTCCAGCAAGATTTGGACAATCATCATCTTTGTCTAACAATCCATCATTATCTGTATCTGGCCAAGGACAACCTTTGTTCTCTTTCGGTCCATAAACTTCAGGACAATCATCTAAGAAGTCAAAAATACCATCTTTATCAGTGTCTGGACATCCTTGATTTACTAAAGGACCAGCAATATCTGGACAAGCATCTTCGTCATCCTTGATCCCATCACCATCTGTGTCTGGGCATCCTCTAAATGCAGCTAAACCAGGAGTGTCAGGACAATCGTCATTTGGATCAATAATACTATCATTATCTCTATCTGGACAACCCTTGTATTTAGCATCTCCAAAAAGATCTGGACATAAATCATCTTTGTCTGGAATTTTATCACCGTCTTTATCTGGACAACCCTTGAATTCAGCTAAACCAGCTTCTTGTGGACAATTATCCTCTATATCCTTAATTCCATCTCCATCTGAATCTGGACAACCTTTAAATGCCCATACTCCAGGAATAACTTGACATTCATCAACTTTATCAGAAACTTTATCACCATCCATATCTTCTGGTTCGGTATAAAGAATTGGGACTCTTAAACCGGCATAAAATTCTGCACCTCGAACTTCTCCAGTCGCAAAAAGTGTTTTAAAGTCAGTAACTCCTACTGTTAATGGACCAAGTCTTGTAGCAACACCAGCCTTAAAGCCAGAATAACTGTTCATTGAAATAGGTAAATGTAAACCAAACCAAGCATGATCGAAACTTGGAGTAATAGAGAATTGATTTGCAACTCTAACTCTGTTTGGGTTGTTTCTGTTTTGAACATTTAAAATACCTGTAGCATTTACATAAAACCATTTCCAAATATGGTAATCATATTGCAAAGAGATTGCAGTCGGCAGATTCATGAAGAATGTGTTACCAGTTTCTTCAGTTCCCGTCCAAGCAGAATCATAAGTTATCAACGAATCTAGAATACTATCTGCAGCTACAAGTGAATTTGCCGTTTCAAATGTTTGAAGATTAAATAAGTTATTTGAATTAACATTAAAGTCTCGACTTAAACCACCTTTGGTAAATCTCATTCCTCCAATATCTAAAATAGAAGCACCAACTCTCATTTTATATTTTTCTTTGTCTTGTCTCCAAATATTTGTTTTACCATCCATGTCATATTTAAACTCTTTCCAATCTGGACGCCATTCGTACACAAAACCTAAATCTAAACCTAACCCAAATTTTGAAGCTGCTTTTGGAAGACCATTAGTGGATGCAGGATCATCTAAAATTCCAGTTGAGTGGCCATAAGAAAAATCACCTGAAAGAGAATTGGAAGAATCCTTGTTGAATAGGTTATAGTCGAAATTTTTAGTGTGAACGTAAGCTGCAGCATATCCAGAAAGCCATTTTGCTTTTCCTCCAACTTTCATGAAATGCTCACCATCCTCTTTAATAACTTGGGAATAAATAAACCCGTATTCCATCCATGACAGATGATTCACATCTAACAATTGCTCATTAAATTTTTGATTCCATAACGAAGGATAATCTAAACTATTCTCTGCTAAAACAGCTAATTTGGGATCGATATCATCAATGTTAGTGATAGAACGTGCTTTAATTGCTAAACCAATTGCAATTGTTGGTTTAATATGAAACATGAAATTCAATACATCAACTTGAATGTTATTGTTGATTCCTAAAACTTTGTTTGAGTTTTCGTTATATTTTTTCGTTATGTGATTGTCCATAAAAGATGTTGAACTAGTATCATTTGCTGTCCAACTTTTGTAAATAGTTGTATCTGTAAATGACTTAACCCACCATTTAGGCATATCACTTGCTTGAAATGACATTGCATTATTGTAAAAATTAAAATTGAAACTAGCCAAATTTACATCAACTACAAATCTACTATCAACAAAACTTGCAGGTTGCAAATCTGTTCCCATAACCCCAGCATAATTAGAGGTTACAACTCCTAAATAGTTTTGCGAGCTTACTTGAAAAGAAAGCACAACACTAAAAAACAAAATTGCTTTTTGAATAATTTTCATAAGTATAGTTTAAAATTTCACTTTGTATTGGATTAAATAATTATCGACAATTGTTGTAAGAATTAAATTTCCATCTGCCCAATTGAGCATGCTTTTTTTCATTCCTTCAAACGATTGGTTGAGTAATTTTTCGCCATTTAATTGGTACAAATATACATTATTCTCTAAACCATCAATAAGAGAGATAAAAGTTCTTCCATTTATTATTTGAACATCACTGTTCTCAATGTCAGAAAAATCAGTTTTCACAGTTCCTAATTGCAATCCTAAAGAACTAAATATTGAAATAGTTTGATTACTTGTAGTAATTAAAAAGTTTTCATTTCTTCCAAGAGTTGTCTTTTTTAATTTACCAGTTAGACTAGAATTCAAAGGATGTTTGTTGCCTTTTTGATCGAAATATAATAAATTACCATTCTCCGTTGAGAATAGGAACAGCTCATTTGATTTGGTGAAAGATTGGCATTCATTTGGTAAATTGAATGATCTAAATTCCTTTTTACCGTTTGCATCAATCATCTTGAAAAGTGAATTGGAATGTGCACCAAAAAACAATTTGTTTTGACTTATCCAAGCATCTATCGGAGAAATAATGTTATTCATATTTGTAACAATAGATCCCTGTTTTACTCCTTTTGAATTAAACATTATTAAGGTTCCATTTTGGTCTGGGTAAACTAAATACATCTTATTCTTCCATTTATAGTGTGTTGCAATTTGAGACGGAGTTTTTTCGCCTAAATTTATAGGACCTCCAAAAACATACGAACCTTTTTTGTCCAGTAAATGAATTGATTTTTTGCAAGTGATTAATAAAAGCTGAAATTCTTCAATATAAGTAATTGGGCCAATGGCTTTTGAATTTAAATTTTTGACCCAAGCTGGTTTTCCATTGATATAATACATGAGTTCTCCTGTGGCTGTTAGAACTGCAGCATTACCTTTTCCATCAAATGAGATGAAATCTTGTATCACGGCATCAACACTTATTGTAAGTGTTTCCCCATTTGCAATTACAATTTGAGCATCTTCACTTTGATGAACAGTTAATTGCGTTTCTAATATTTTTGATTTATAAATTGTTCGACTAGTTTTTTGTTTTGTATTCACTATTCGTTCAGAAACACGAGCAGGTAAACCAGCATACAAAAACTCTAATGCTGGAGGATTCGAAGATAATGTATTTCCTAATTTATTTTGAGCGATAATCTCCTCACAAGCTGCTTGATTTTCTGAGATTACTACATAATCATTTAGAGAGTACACGAAAAAGCCAACTGAATTTTTACTTGGAAAATCTTTTGTCAATTGAACATTTTCAAAGAAAGCATGAGTTTCATTTTCGACATCTTTCTTTAAATAATCACACAACACGTTTATTGGGTCTTGTCCAGCTACAAAATCAGTAACTAGAACTTTACTTTCTTTAAAATCGAGTAGTACAAAACCTTTGTTAACCCATTTCGACATGATATTGAATCTATAAATTGAATCGGTGCTTTTTGCATACTCATTTTCTTTAAAGTGATAATCCGTAATGTTTTTAGGTAAGACAGATGCAAATAATTCTTTATCAATAACCTGATTTCCTTTGATTTTTTTATCATTTTTTGAATGAAATTCAACTGTATTTTCGCCTTTGAAATAGATTTCTTGCAAAGAGGGTTTGTCAGAATTGAAATCGATTAAAACTGCACTAGATTTGCGATCGAAAGTAAACCATTCATCTTGAATGGTTGTTATAAAATCAGATTCATGGAAATAAAGAAAGTTCTTATTAAAGTCAATTTTGTAATTTGTTATTGTTATTGATTTCAACCCTTTCAATTCGAATTTTAAATTACCTTTCCGAAGCAATTCTTTTACTTTGTTTTTGGTCCAATGAAATTTTGATTCAATTAAAAAATGTTTGCGTTCTGCACTGATATAAATTGATTTTTCATCAGTAATAAAAGGTAAAAGTGTATTTATTATTTCGTGATTTTTAGGATTTGTTTTAAAGGGAATTATATTTAAATCGACTTCCTTTTTTCTATTTATAATTAACAATTGATGATCTTCTTTTCCAAAAAGTAATGAAGGTGAATATGCATCTTTTTTATCAATTAGATCAACGGCTACAAAGCCAATCCAAAAAAGACTGATAATTCCTAAAGCAATTAAAAGGTAACGTGCTCTCATGTTGATTCAATTTGTCCAAAATTAGCAGTTAATCTCGCAAAGAATGAGCATCTTCATTTTTTAAATGAACAATGAGTTGTTTACTCAAATAACGAAAATTGATGCGGAGCCAATAGTGTAAAAGTCATTCGATGATGAACAGTTGGACCATGTTTTTCAATTGCTTCTCTATGCGCAATTGTAGGATAACCTTTATTTTGTTTCCAATTGTAAACTGAAAATTCTTCATTTAACTTTTCCATATACTCATCGCGATATGTTTTTGCTAAAATTGATGCAGCTGCAATATTTAAGTATTTTCCATCTCCTTTTATGATGCATTCATGAGGAATATTTTGATATGGATTAAATCGGTTTCCGTCTATCAGTAATAATTCAGGACGTATTAATAATTGATCCACCGCTCGATGCATTGCAAGAAAACTTGCTTTTAAGATGTTGATTTTATCTATCTCTTCCGGTGAAACAAATGCAACAGCAAATGCAATTGCTTCTTTCTCAATAATTGGACGAAGTAAGACGCGTTGTTTTTCACTTAATTTTTTTGAATCATTTAACAAAGGATGATAAAAATCTTTAGGCAAAATTACTGATGCAGCGACTACTGGCCCGGCTAAACAACCACGTCCAGCTTCATCGCATCCAGCCTCGATTTTATGTTCGTCGAAAAAAGTTAAAAGTTTAATCATGCGAAAACAAATTTGGCAAAAAAATTGTACATTAGCCTTTATAAGGTAATACAACTTTTTTAGTTTATGTATCGTCTATTTAAAAACAAACAATATGAGAACATTATTTTTATCGGTTTTGACAGTTGTAAGTATGGCAACAGTATCTTATGCACAAGAGAATAATAGCGCAACTGCACAATCAAAAACTGAATTAGTTTCAAGTAAAGAAACTGGGAACTATTCTTTTATTCTTGGTAATAAATTGTCTGTTGAAGAGGTAGCAAAAAATGCTCAATATTATGTTCATTATTTTACAGTTAATTATTCTGATAAAACAAATGAAGCAAAAGTGACGATGATTGCAAATGATGAAAAAACAAGACATGTTGTTGTCCGATTTTTAACAGCTTGTGGTATTCAAAATGTAATTGTTGATGGCAGAACAATTTCAACTGAAGAGTTCTATATTAATTTTATGAAATAAGAAAAATATGATTTTTTAAAGGTCATTCGTCAGTTGACGGATGACCTTTTTTGTTTTATACATGACCATCGTCATTGTATTTTTCCAATAAACTTTGCATATTTGCTGAAAAACAAATCAAAATGAAAAAATTATTATTTATTGTAAGTTTGGCATTTTTCGCGGCATCATGCGAGAGCAAAGGTTCATCTGAAAATGATGTAGAACTTGGAAAAAGTTACGGTCCAGTAAAAGTTGATACTTCGAAATCAGTTTCTGTTGATGAAATGTTGAAAACATTTGAAGGTCAAAAAGCAGAAATGGAATTTACTTTTTTTGCACCAATTTCTGAAGTTTGCTCAAAAGCTGGTTGTTGGATTAATGTTGACAAAGGAAATGGAGAAACATTCATGGTGCGTTTTAAAGATCATTTTACAATCCCTCCAAAAACAAAAGTTGGTACTGAAGCATATTTGCATGGTGTTGCACATTGGGATACTGTAAGTGTTGAACTTTTGCAACATTTTGCTGAAGATGCAGGAAAAAGTAAAGAAGAAATTGCAAAAATTACCGAACCAAAATTTGAATTGGGTTTTGAAGCAGATGGTATTGTTCTTAAAAAATAAATAATAAATTATTTTAATGAAAGCAGGTTATTTATAGCCTGCTTTTTTGTTTAAGATTATCGGAACTATGGGTTAACTTTACACTATGACCAAATCTGTTTCCATTGAGGAGTTTATTGAATTAGCTGACAGAATTTCTATTATAGATGTTCGAAGTGAAAATGAATTTTTTAGTGGTCACTTTCCAAATGCTGGGAATATCCCAATATTATCTGATGAACAACGTAAAATAGTTGGCACGATTTACAAACAAAATGGTCGAGAACCAGCCGTTTATAAAGGTTTGGAATTACTTGGGCCATTTATGAGTATCCGTTTAAAGCAAGGAGTTAAACTTGTTAAGGACAATCAAGTTTTGGTTCATTGTTGGAGGGGAGGAATGAGAAGTCAATTCTATGCTTTTCTTTTAGAATTCTATGGAATAGAACCGATTTTATTGAAAGGTGGGTATAAAGCTTTTCGTGGAGTGGTTTTAAAGTCGTTTGGCAATCCACTAAAAATTATTGTTTTAGGGGGTAAAACAGGATCAGGGAAGACAATTTTAATAAATTATTTAAAAGAACAAGGGGAACAAATTCTGGATTTGGAACATTTTGCAAATCATAGAGGTTCTACATTTGGTGCTCTGGGAATGGAGGATCAACCATCACAAGAACAATTTGAAAATAATTTATTTGCAACAATTCACAAATTGGATAAAGACAAAATCATTTGGATTGAAGATGAAAGTCGAACAATTGGTGCGCGGGTAATCCCCGAAGGAATTTGGTCGCAAATGAAAACGACTGAAAAAATTTATTTAGATCGTGATTTTGAAGAACGTCTTGACCAAATCATGACTGACTATGCTGATTTCTCGATTGCAGATTTGAAAGTTGCTATGTTGAGAATTGGCAAAAGATTAGGTCCTCAACATGTGAAACGAGCAATTGAACTATTAGAAAATAACGAGATTAGGGAAGCTTTTTCAATGGCCTTGATTTATTATGATAAAACGTATTCCTATAATCTCGAACAAAACACAACGAATAAAATAACAAAAATTGCTGCACAAGGAATTAGTTATTTAGAAATAACAAAACAACTCATTTCTTTGAAAGATGGAAATTAAAACGACAATTCGATTAACGGAATTCACAAAAGGTGGTGGATGCGGATGTAAATTACCACCCGCTGCTTTGCGAGAAATTTTATCCAATCAACATTCATCTGACGAATTTGGCTTGATTGTCGGCAATTCGAAAGGAGACGATGCTGCGGTTTGGGATATGGGGAATGACAGTTATTTGGTGA
The DNA here is from genome assembly GCA_041161265.1 of Bacteroidota bacterium. Classification (GTDB taxonomy): domain Bacteria; phylum Bacteroidota; class Bacteroidia; order Flavobacteriales_D; family Crocinitomicaceae; genus M0103. Next base: position 8,479 of record JBEAUV010000080.1, read on the forward strand.
GTACCACTGATTTTTTTACGCCAATTGTTGATGATCCGTATGATTTTGGTCGAATTGCTGCTGCAAATTCTATCAGTGATGTATATGCGATGGGAGGAACTCCTGTGATGGCTATAAGTATTTTAGGTTGGCCAACAGATAAACTTCCAAATGAAATTGCAGCGCAAGTTTTAAAAGGTGCGCGCGACCTTTGCGCAAGTGTTGGAATTGCAATTGGAGGCGGACATTCAATTGAAAATCCCGAACCAATTTTTGGACTTGCGGTAAATGGCATTGTAGCGAAGAAAAATTTGAAAAGAAATCATTCGGCCAAAGCAGGAGACATTTTAATTCTTACAAAACCAATTGGATCAGGAATTTTATCGGCTGCAATGAAACGTGGAATGCTTTCTGAAGAATTGAAAACAGAACTTGTTCAACAATTGGTGCAATTGAATAAAATTGGAGAAAAATTAGGGAAATTGGAAGAAGTTCATGCCATGACAGATGTAACAGGATTTGGATTGATTGGCCACACAATTGAAATGGCCGAAGGAAGTGGTTTATCTGCTCAAATTAATTACCAAGCTGTTCCTTTGATGAATGGTGTTTCAACCTTTACTTCTCAAATGATTTATCCTGATAATACCATGAGAAACTGGAAAGAATTCAGTGAAAAAGTAGGTGGAATTAGTGGCGAATCGTTATTGACTTTATGTGACCCACAAACAAATGGTGGTTTGTTAATTGCCGTTGACAAAGATGGACTGAATAACGTAATTAACCTTTTGAAAAACGAAAACCATTTCTTTCAACAAATTGGTGTGCTTGTTGAAAAACAAGAAAAAGTGGTTGAGATTGTATAAAACAAAAAAGGCTTCCGTAATTCACGAAAGCCTTTCAAGTGTAATCTTTTATTTTTAAAAAGCGTAGCGATTTTCAGCAATCAACTTCTCAGCGATTAATTGTCGACTTGCTTTTGGGTTGAAAGGTTCTGTTTTCGTGAAGCGTTTCATTCCCATTAACATCATACGTAATTCATCTCCTTCAGCAAAAGAATTCAACGCATCTTTTCCTGCTTTGTCAATTTTATCTGCGATGTCGTAGAAATATGTTTTTACAATTGCGATTTGAGCTTCACATGCTGCTTCTCCTTTCATCTCAATCATTTTTTCAACACGCAATAGAACAGATTCAGCTTGGTACGTCCAAATTGCCATATCCGCAATATTCATTAACACTTCTTGCTCTTTTGCCATTGATTGCATCAATTTTTGTACTGCACTTCCTGCAACCATCAGAATCGTTTTCTTGAATCCTTCCAAGTATTTATTCTCATTTCCGAAAACACCTGTTGGCGCAACACCCATATCAGGAATACTCATTAAATCACCTGCGACTTTCATTGCTGGTCCCATTAAATCTAACTCGCCTTTCATTGCACGACGCAAAATCATGTCAACCGTTAAAATTCTATTGATTTCGTTTGTTCCTTCAAAAATTCGATTGATGCGTGAATCACGGTATGCTCTTTCAACCGCTGATTCTGCAGAATAACCCATTCCTCCAAATACTTGCACTGCTTCATCTGTTACGTAATCTAAACATTCAGATCCCGCAACTTTTAACATCGCACATTCTGCAGCAAATTGTTCAATTCCTTTTAATGTAGCTTGACCTTTTGGCATTCCGCTAGCAATCAATCCCTCAATTGCGTCATCTATATTTTGTCCTGCACGATAAGTAGCAGATTCCAAAACAAAAATACGAATTGCCTGTTCTGCCAATTTATAGCGAATTGCACCATATTTTGAAATTGAACGACCAAATTGCTCGCGTTCATTAGCATATTTAACCGTTTCGTTGAATGCCTCTTTCGAACCACCTAATACTCCAGCAGCCAATTTAATTCGACCAATATTTAAAATATTTATTGCGATTTTAAATCCATTTCCACGTTCTGACAACAAATTTTCTACGGGAACTTTTACATTATTGTAAAAAACTTGTCTTGTAGACGAACCTTTGATTCCCATTTTCTTTTCTTCGGGATTCAAAGAAATTCCTTCAGAATCTGCTTCAACTAAAAATGCTGAAAGATTATCATCAGCGTCTATTTTCGCGAAAACAGTCATGAAATTTGCGAAACCACCATTTGTGATCCACATTTTTTGTCCATTCAAAATATAATGTTTTCCATCTTCGGATAACACTGCTTTTGTTTTTCCTGAATTTGCATCAGATCCAGAACCTGGCTCAGTTAAACAATATGCTGCTTTCCATTCACCTGTTGCTAATTTTGGAATGTACTTCGCTTTTTGTTCTTCTGTTCCGTAGTATAAAAGGGGCAAAGTACCAATTCCCGTATGAGCGCCATAAGCGACAGAGAAAGAATAACCTTTTCCTAAATGTTCGGTTGCTAAAAGAGATGTTTTGAAATCAACGCCCATTCCACCTAATTCTTCTGGCACAGTCATTCCTAACATTCCCAACTCACCAGCTTTATCCAATAACGATTGCATTAAACCTTCTTCCATTTTGTCGATTCTGTCAAGATG
>JBEAUV010000081.1:0-10962 GCA_041161265.1 Bacteroidota bacterium
GGAAGACTAGTAGTTATGTCTTATCATTCTTTAGAGGATAGACTCGTGAAAAATTACCTGAAACGTGGTTCTATTCATGGAGAAATAACCAAAGATTTTTTTGGTAATGTTTTGAAGCCTTTTAACGAAGTGAATAGACATCCAATTGTTGCGGTTGAAGAAGAAATTGAAAGAAATACGAGAGCAAGAAGTGCCAAACTTAGAATAGCAGAACGGAATGGCTGAAAATGAATTTATAGATAAGGAACAAGCTGAAAAAGAAAGCAAGAAATCAGAACAAAAGGTTAAGAAATCAAAACCTAAAAGTTCTAAACCCAGTGCTTTTGCTCAGATTTTGAATGGAGATTTTTTAACACGTGAATTTGTGTTGAACAACCTCAACTTTATCTTTTTCATCATTTTATTGCTTTTGCTGATTGTCGGGAAAGGATATTATGGAAAGCAGTTGGCAAAAGATGTTGACACAGTGCAAAAAGAATTAGATGAAATGACTGCCGATTATATCGAGTCAAAAGCAAAATTGGAAGAAGTAACAAGACGATACCGATTAGTTGAAAAATTAGGACCAAGAGGATTAAAAGAATCAGAGAATACGATCAAAGTGATTCAAATGAAAAAAGCAAAGAATTGAAATGAGTGAAAAAAAAGACATATTCTGGAGAGCGTATCTGATTTATTTCGGATTCGTGCTGATTATGTTGGTCGTTTTATTTAAAACGGTATCTATTCAATTTGATGGTGGTAGAAATGTATTCTCTTCTATAGAAGAGAAAATGCCGATTCGAACAGTCAAAAGAACTCCACGAAAAGGTCAAATTTTGGATGTTAATTATACACCTTTGGTTACCTCTGTTTCATTCTATGACATTCACATGGATGCAACAGTTCCAAAACAAGATATTTTTGAAGCAGAAGTTACGGATTTAGCAAATGGGTTAGCAAAAATATATCCTTCTAAAACGGCAAGAGAATATGAAAATTCAATTCGAACAGCAAGAGAAAGAGGAAGCAGGTATTTATTGATACGCAATAAAGTTACCAATGACGAACGTAAAACATTAAGAAAACTACCAATTTTCAAACTTGGAAGATTGAAAGGTGGAATTATTGACAACGAGGAAACAATAATACGAAAGCATCCTTTCGGAAATTTAATGAGTAGAACATTAGGTTATTATCAGAATAATGGAAAAGACACTTTAAGTGTTGGAATTGAAGGGGCTTATATTAATTATTTGAATGGTGAACCAGGTTATGAAATTGAGCAACGGATTTCTACAGGCTGGAAAAAAACAGGACAAATTGTAAAAGAAGCAGTTGAAGGAGCGGACGTAGTAACTTCAATTGACAAGGAAATTCAAGAAGTTGCTCATTCAGAATTAGAACGTCAATTGAAATCCCAAGGTGCAAAAAGAGGTTGTGTCGTTGTAATGGATGTGAAAACTGGTTTTGTGAAGGCAATTGTAAACTTATCACAAACCAAAAGCGGAGAATACGCAGAGCAATATAATCAAGCAATTGGTGGAAGAGAAGTTCCAGGTTCAACATTCAAACTTGCTTCTTTAATGGCTGCATTAGAAGATGAAAAAATTAATATCAATGACACTGTTAACGCTTCAGGATTTTATAGATTCCACGGCAAAACTTTTGAAGACGCTCATAAAGGAGGATACGGAAGGATTACCATTAAAAGAGCCTTCGAAAAATCATCGAATGTTATTACGCAAGTTATATATAGAGCATATAGAGAGGAACCTCAAGCTTATATTGACCGATTAGATCAGTTTGGATTAACTGAAAAATTGGGAATCGAATTAGAAGGTGAGGCAGAGCCCGTAGTTTATAGACCAGGATCAACTAATTGGAACCGATTGACTCTTGCATCTATGGCAATAGGATATGAGGTATTACAAACACCTTTGCAAACACTAGCGTTTTATAATGCAGTTGCCAACAATGGCAAATTTGTTAGACCACAATTTGTTAAAGAAATACGAAGAGGAGCTGAAACTGTAAAAGTTTTTAATCCAGTAGTTATCCGTGAGAAAATTTGTTCGGAAAGTACTTTGAACATAATGAAAACTTGTCTTGAAGGGGTAATGAAAGATGGCGGAACTGGTTCAAAATTAATTTCATCTCAATTTACAATTGCTGGAAAAACTGGTACTGCACGAATTCTGAATGATCAAGGAAAATATGGTGAAAAGGGTCAAGAAACATATCAAGCATCATTTGTAGGATATTTTCCTGCTGATAAGCCTATTTATTCTTGCATCGTGGTAGTTTCCGCTCCATCCAAAGATATTTATGGAGCAACAGTTTCTGGAACTGTTTTCGCAGCTATCGCTAATAAAGTTTACGCTTCAACATTAGCGTATCATCCAGCAATTAATTCAGGAAAAAGGAAAAATACAGCGCCTATATCACTAAGTGGAAATCGATATGATTTGGTTAGCGTATTTAAAAGATTAGGAGTTGATTTTACAGTGACAGAAGATGGTGAATGGTTTAATACGAAAAAGGATTCTACTAGAGTACAGCTTCAAAAGAAATCAATCAATAAAAATACGGTTCCTAATGTAATTGGTTTGAGTGCCAAAGATGCTGTTTACTTGATTGAATCAAAAGGAATGTCAGCTCATATTAGTGGTTTTGGCAAAGTTGTTAAACAATCTATTCCATCTGGAAAACCTTTGTTTAGAGGAGGAGTGATTGAATTGAAATTAGATTAATGGAAAGAAAAGTTGCTGATATAATTAAAGGTCTTACCATTTTAAAACAAAGTGGGTCTTTTGACGTGCATATTTCTGAAATCGTTTTTGATTCAAGAAATGCAAAGAATGGAAATGCCTTTGTTGCTATAAAAGGCGTGAGCGCTGACGGACATGATTTTATTCCTAAAGTGATTGAGGCTGGATGTTCAGTCATTGTTGCTGAAAATGAAGTTGTTGTTCCTGCAAATGTTACGCTTATCGTTACGGATAATTCGTCAAGAGCTTTAGCCTTAATGGCAAGTAATTTTTACGATGAGCCATCGAAGAAATTAAAACTTGTCGGAGTAACTGGAACGAATGGTAAAACGACTACAACGACATTGTTATTTAATTTGTACACCAAACTTGGATACCATTGCGGATTGCTTTCAACAGTGGTAAATAAAATTGGAGACAAAAATATTCCTTCAACACACACAACTCCTGATCCAGTTTCTTTAAATGCGCTTTTGGCTCAAATGGTCAATGAAGGCTGTTCACATTGTTTCATAGAAGTAAGTTCCCACGCCATTCATCAACATAGAATTACTGGTTTGTCTTTCGTTGGAGGTGTTTTTACGAATATCACACACGACCATTTAGATTACCATAAAACATTTGCTGAATATATCAATGTTAAAAAAGCCTTCTTCGATAATCTTGGAAAAGATGCTTTTGCTTTGACAAATGTTGACGATAAAAATGGAATGGTAATGCTCCAAAATACGGCAGCATCCAAACATTCGTATTCATTAAAATCACCGGCTGATTTTAAAGTTAAAGTTATCGAAAATCAATTTTCCGGATTGGTATTGAATATTAACGGAATTGAAATTTGGACACGATTAATTGGTGATTTTAATGCCTATAATTTACTCGCAGTTTATAGTGTAAGTCAATTGCTTAGTGAAGATTCAACCGAAGTATTAACGGCAATCAGCACCCTTGAATCTGTTGAAGGTCGATTCCAATATTTCCACAGTGATACTGGAATTACTGCCATTGTTGATTATGCGCATACGCCAGATGCATTGGAAAATGTTTTGAAGACTATTGCAAATATTAGGACTAAAAACGAAACTGTTTATACAGTAATTGGTTGTGGCGGAGATCGTGACAAAACAAAACGTCCAGAAATGGCTGCAATTGCATGCGAACGAAGTGACAAAGTGATTTTGACATCAGACAATCCTCGATCAGAAGATCCGAATACAATTTTAGATGAAATGATGGTAGGAGTTGAAGGGCAATTTTTCAAAAAGACACTTTCAATTGTGGATAGAGCGCAAGCAATTAAAACGGCTGTTTCAATGGCTGAAAAAGGTGATATCATCTTAGTCGCAGGAAAAGGACATGAGAAATATCAAGAAATAAAAGGAGTGAAACATGACTTTGATGACATGTTAATAACAAAGGAATTATTTAAAAAACTAGAGAAATAATGCTATACTATTTATTCGACTATCTTGATTCAATGAATTTCCCGGGAGCTGGGTTATTTCAATTTATTTCATTCAGAGCTGCAATGGCACTGATGACTTCATTAATCGTTTCTATCTTCTTCGGAAAGAAAATCATCAATTTATTAAGAAGACAACAAATTGGTGAAACGGTTCGCGATCTTGGTTTAGCTGGACAAGTTGAAAAATCTGGAACACCAACAATGGGAGGATTAATCATCTTAGGAGCAATATTAATTCCGACGATTTTGTTTGCCAAGTTGCACAACATTTATGTCATCACAATGATTGTAGCAACAATCTGGTTAGGGATCATTGGTTTCTTAGATGATTACATCAAAGTCTTTAGAAAAAACAAAGAAGGCCTTGCTGGAAAATCCAAAATTGTTGGTCAAATCGGAGTTGGATTAATCGTTGGGTGCATGCTTTATTTCTCAAAGGATGTTACTGTGCACAAACGTGTACAAGAAAATTATGTATTACAAGCTGACGAAGAATTTGTAACACATGAACACCAAAATGGTAAAGACGAAAACTATAAATGGATTAAAACGGATGACATGACAACCACAATTCCTTTTATGAAAGGAAATGAATTCAATTACAATTGGTTGATGGGTGATTCCAATAAATCGTATGGCTGGTTGTTGTTTATTCCAATTGTGATTTTTATTGTCATTGCTGTTTCGAATGGTGCAAACATGACTGATGGTCTAGATGGTTTAGCAACTGGTACATCAGCAATTATTGGTCTTGCATTGGCCGTTTTAGCATACGTCAGTTCGAATGCTTTTTTTGCCGATTATCTCAATGTAATGTATATTCCTTTAGCAGAGGAATTGGTAATATTTATTGCCGCATTCGTTGGTGCATGTGTTGGATTTCTTTGGTATAATTCATATCCAGCTCAAGTTTTCATGGGAGATACAGGAAGTTTAGCAATCGGTGGAATCATTGCAGTTTTTGCAATTGCAATTCGAAAAGAATTGTTGATTCCAGTTTTGTGTGGTGTCTTTCTGATTGAAAACTTATCTGTTATTATGCAAGTTGGCTATTTCAAGTTCACAAAAAAACGATTTGGCGTTGGAAAACGAATATTCTTAATGGCGCCTTTACACCATCATTATCAAAAAACGGGAATGCATGAAGCGAAGATTGTTTCGCGCTTCTGGATTATCAGTGTATTCCTTGCTGTAATTACAATTGTAACACTGAAACTACGCTAAAAAGTGGTAGGAACGAACAAACATATCGCCATTTTAGGTGCCGGAGAAAGCGGTATCGGTGCTGCCATTTTAGCAAAAAAAATGGGGTGGAATGTGTTCGTTTCAGATTTTGGTAAGATCAAAGAAGAATTCAAAAATCAATTGAATGAAAAAGGATTTGAATGGGAAGAAGAAAAACATTCGGAGGATAGAATTCTAACAGCTGATTTGATTATTAAATCTCCTGGAATTTCAGAAAAAGCACCTCTAATCAAGAAATTGAGAGAAAAAGGAGTTCAAATTATTTCTGAAATTGAATTTGCGGGATATTATTCGAAAGCTAAAACAATTTGCATTACTGGAAGTAACGGTAAGACGACAACAAGCATGATGACTTTCCATATTTTGAAGAAAGCTGGAATCAATGTTGGATTGGCTGGAAATGTTGGAACTAGTTATGCGAAACAAGTTGCTGAAAATGATTTTGACTGGTATGTAATTGAATTGAGCTCTTTTCAATTGGATGACATGTTCAAATTCAAAGCGGATATCGCAATTCTAACCAATATTACTCCAGACCATTTGGATCGTTACAATTACGAAATGCAAAACTATGTTGATTCTAAATTTCGAATCATCCAAAATCAAACAAACAGTGATTATTTCATTTTTAACAATGATGATCCAATTATCAAAGTTGAATTAGCAAAACGCAAAATCAACGCAATTCAAGCGCCATTTTCTTTGAAAGAAGAAATTAAATATGGTGGCTTCGCAAACGAGCAACAACTAACAATAAACATAAACGAACAACTAACTATGTCAATTCACGATTTAGCACTTAAAGGGAAACACAACACCCAAAATTCTTTGGCGTCAGGTATTGCGTCTAGAATCCTAGAAATTAGGAAAGACGTTGTAAGAGAAAGTCTGGAGGATTTTACAAATGTAGAACACCGTCTAGAATTTGTTGCAAAAGTTAATGGAATAGAATTCATTAATGACTCAAAAGCAACAAATGTAAACTCAACTTGGTTTGCCCTAGAAAGCATGGAACATCCAACAGTATGGATCGTTGGTGGCGTAGATAAAGGAAACGATTATTCTGAATTAATGCAATTGGTTAAAGACAAAGTAAAGTCAATTATTTGCCTTGGTGTTGATAATCAAAAATTGATTGAAGCATTTACAGGAGTTGTTGAAACGATAGTTGAAGCACGTTCTGCAATGGAAGCAGTGGCTTATGGTTACCGTTTAGCAAAAAAAGACGAAACAGTATTGTTATCTCCGGCGTGTGCTAGTTTCGATTTATTTGAAAACTACGAAGACAGAGGTAATAAATTCAAAGAAGCAGTTCGCTCTTTATAATTGAAAAGTATGAACGAGAAATTGAATATTAAAGTAGAAGACCGATTGCTTGAAGCAAGAAAGGAAGGCTTGCGTCAATTTCACGAAACTTCTATGCGTCCACATGGAAAACTATGGGGAATGGATGTCTTCTCATGGAGAAATCCGAATGCGAATTTGATTTCAAACACCTTGCATTCATTTCCTTTTCCTGTTATTTGGATTGGAAATGGTTCAACAATCATCGATGCAATTAGTGAAGAAGAACATGTTTTAGCAAACCTTCATTCAATTATTGCTTATGATTTTAACGTTTTCAATCTAAAAGATGAGTGGTTGTCAAAAGTTAAAAATTGTGCGGGTACCGAAACAGTTGAGCAAACATTCGAATTTTTGAAAATGTTCAAAGCACCGCAAACAGTTTTGATGTTTACATCTGCTGGAGAAAGTCAAGAAGAAAACACAAAAGTTTTTGAAGATTATTTAAAACTGGTTCAACCTTAATGAGAGAATATTTAAAATATTTGAAAGGAGATGGGGTGATTTGGATCATCACTTTATTGATGCTTGCTTTTTCGTTAGTAAGTGTTTATAGTTTCGTACCTATTCTTGTAAAAATTGAAGGTGGAACACCCTTTAAATACCTTTTCAAACATTTTATTTATATCGCTATTGGACTCGGAATTATGTATTGGATTCATAAAAAGGATTCAAAATATATTTGGCAATTGTCGAAGTTTAGTTTTTATGTGGCCGTAGGTTTGCTGCTGTTCACCTTCTTTTTCGGGAAAGAAATGAATGGTGCAGGTCGGTGGATTCAAATTCCATTTGTTGGATTAACATTCCAATCTTCCGATTTTGCCAAATTGGCTTTGTTGGTTTATGTGTCAAGAATATTAGTGCAAAAAAAAGATCAGCTTAAGAGTTGGAGGGATGGCTTTTGGCCTGTTATCCTGCCTGTTATTGTTATTTGTGGATTGATTGTTAAGGATAATTTCTCTACAGCTGGAATATTATTTGCCATAAGTCTTACTTTACTGTTTCTAGGTAAAGTGCCCATATCAAAAATATTATTGACCATTTCCAGTGGGATTGTTTTAATGGGATTAGTAGTCGGTTTACACCTTGCAGCTCCAGCATTGAATCTGTTGCCGCGTTATTCAACGTGGGAAAATAGAATCATGAATCGTATGGACAACGATGAGGATAATGTACTCGCTAATGCGCAAGCAATGAATGCCGAATTAGGAATTTATCATGGTTCAATTTTCGGTCAAGGTGTAGGCGATGGAAAACTAAAAGAATATACTCCTGAAGCATACGCCGATTTTTATTACTCAAGTTTTGTCGAAGAATTCGGATTAGTTGCAGCAATTGTTTTAATGTTGCTCTACCTCATATTATTGTATCGAATTATTAAAATTGGATTGCGTGCCGAAAGCATGTTCGAAACTTATACGTGTCTGAGTATTGGAATTTTGTTGTTAAGTCAAGCTTCTGTTAATATGTTAGTTTGTACAGGAATTTTCCCTGTAACAGGACAAAATATGCCCTTATTAGCCATGGGAGGATCGGCATTAATAATGACCTGTGTGGCGATTGGAATTGTTCAAAGTATAGCCTATAAACAGGACAAAGGAAATAAGGAAGAAGAATCATCAAACGCATTCGTATCAGCATGAAATTAGAGCGTGTTATCATATCAGGAGGAGGAACTGGGGGACACATTTTCCCAGCTATCGCTATTGCGGATGAAATAAAAAAACGGAATCCTGCAGTAGAAATATTATTTGTTGGTGCTATTGGCAAAATGGAAATGGAAAAAGTTCCTGCAGCAGGTTATAAAATTGTAGGATTAACAATTGTAGGATTTCAAAGACGAATTACTTTTTCGAATTTTTTATTACCCTATAAAATACTTAAAAGCTTATGGGTGGCCAGAAGTATTCTTAAAAATTTCAAGCCACAAGTTGTAATCGGTGTTGGAGGTTATGCTAGCGGACCCACTTTAAAAGCAGCTTCAATTTTAGGAATTCCAACGTTGATCCAAGAACAAAATTCATATCCAGGTAAAACAAATAAACTGTTGGCAAAAAAAGTGTCAGCTATTTGTACGGCATATGATGGTTTAGAGCGCTTTTTCCCAGCGGATAAAATCACTTTCACAGGCAATCCTGTTCGTTTTGAAATGGTTCATATCGATGGAAAAAGACAAGAAGCTTTTGACTATTATAAGTTAGATGCGAATAAGAAAACTATCTTAATTATTGGAGGAAGTTTAGGTGCACGTACATTGAACGAATCCATGATGAATCATTACAAGTTAATTGTAGAAAAAGATGTTCAAGTATTATGGCAATGCGGAAAATTCTATTTCTCAAGTCTAAGCGAACAATTAGAGGGCAAACATAACCCTAACATAAAATTAGTTCAATTTATCGACCGAATGGATTTGGCATATGCACTTGCTGATGTCATTATTTCTCGTGCAGGAGCAATTTCTGTGTCTGAACTTTGTCTGATTAAAAAACCTACAATTCTTGTTCCATCACCCAATGTAGCTGAAGATCATCAGACGAAGAATGCGATGGCTCTCGTTTCTAAAAATGCAGCAATATTAGTAAAAGACAAAGAGGCAATTGAGAACTTGATTCCGACTGCAATCGAGCTTATTTCAAATGAGCAAGAGAAAATGAAACTTATTGATGAAATCACAAAGTTGGGAAGACCTGATGCGACTGAACATATCGTTGATGAAATAGAAAAAATTGCAAAACATTAAATGGAGCGACTTAATTCAATACAATTGTCACAATTCAAAAATGTCTATTTTATTGGAATAGGTGGAATTGGAATGTCTGCTTTGGCGAGATACTTTAATGCAATTGGGTTAGAAGTTGCAGGTTATGATAAAACACCTACAACTTTAACGGAAGAATTAAAAAATGAAGGAATTAAAATCCATTTTGATGATTTAGGATCGGATATTCCAAGTCAATTCAAAGAAATTGAAACAACACTTGTTGTTTATACACCAGCCATTCCAAAAAATCACGGGGAATTAGGATTCTTTAAAGAACAACAGGCAAACCTGTTCAAACGCTCTGAAGTTTTAGGTTTACTAACACGACAATCGAAAGGATTAGGTGTGGCTGGAACGCATGGAAAAACAACGACAAGTTCAATGCTCGCCCACATTTTAAATGAATCAACGTTAAAATGCAATGCCTTTTTAGGTGGAATTGCAACGAATTTCAATTCGAATTTGTTGATCAACACAGAAAGTGAATACACTGTTATTGAAGCAGATGAATTTGATCGATCATTCTTAAAATTAACTCCTTTTGCTTCCATTGTAACATCAACAGATCCAGATCATTTAGATATTTATGGAAGCGCTACAGTATTTTTAGAAGGGTTTCAGAAATACACTGAATTAATCAATGAAAAAGGTTGTTTGGTGAAGAAAGAAGGATTGGATGTTAATTCAAAAGCCAAGACTATTACTTATGCAATTGATTCGTCAACGGCGGATTATTCAGGATTCAATTTGCAATTTAATGAAGGAAAATTTCTTGTTGATGTTAGAACTCCAAATGGAAAATTAACCGAAGTTGAACTTGGAATTCCAGGAATTCATAATGCAGAAAATGCAATTGCATGTGTTGCGTTGACACAATTTTTAGGACTTTCAGAAACTGAAATTCGATACGGATTAAAATCATTTAAGGGCGTTAAAAGAAGATTCGAATATCAAATAAAGACAGCTGATTTGGTGTATATTGATGATTATGCGCATCATCCAACTGAAATAGAAGCGTTGGTTTCATCTGTTCGTTTATTGTATCCAAATCAAAAAATTACCGGTGTTTTTCAACCGCATTTATTTTCACGAACAAAGGATTTTTTCGAAGGTTTTGCAAATGAACTTTCTAAATTGGATGAAGTTATTTTATTGCCAATTTATCCAGCTCGAGAAGAACCCATTGAAGGAATAACAAGTGATGCTTTGTTGCAAAAAATAAGCTGCAAAGAGAAAAATGTCTTGAGTCCGACTGCTGCAATTTCGCACTTGAGTATTGTTGAAAAAGGCGTGATTCTTACTATTGGAGCTGGAGATATTGATCGTATTGTTGAACCACTTAAAAAGGCACTTTTATGAGAGTTTGGATTAAAAGAATTGCCTGGATTTTATTT
>JBEAUV010000082.1:0-10739 GCA_041161265.1 Bacteroidota bacterium
TTGTTGGAACTTCTGGATCATACACAGTAACTCAAACGACAAATGGCTGTGTGAGTCCAATGGGATCTGGTGTTGCTAGTCCAGGTGCTGGTCCTTCTGTACCAGTTGTAACGGTGGTAAATAACTGTGGAACATCGATCCTTTCAACCACGGCTACAGGTACATTATTGTGGTCAACAGGGCAATCAACTTCTTCAATCACAGTTTCTTCTGGAGGAGTTTATACAGTGACTCAAACTGTTGTTGGTTGTACAAGTGCTCCAGGTTCTGGAACTGCAGCTCCAATTTCAATTCCTGCTGCGCCAGTTGTTACAGTTGTAAATAATTGTGGTAATTCAGTATTGAGTACTGCTGTCACTGGAACTCTATTATGGTCTACAGGAGCATCTACTCCTTCAATCACAGTTACTTCAGCAAATACGTATACTGTTACAACAACCGTTTCAGGATGTACAAGTGGATCAGGATCGGCTGTTGCAGCGCCTATAGCAATTCCAAGTTCTCCGTCTGTTACAGTAGCAAATAATTGTGGTAACTCAGTTTTAAGTACTGTGGCATCAGGAACATTGTTGTGGTCAACAGGAGCATCTACTCCATCAATTACAGTCACAAGTGGTAACACATATACTGTAACAACGACGGTTTCAGGTTGCACAAGTGCTCCAGGGTCAGCTGTTGCTGCCCCTCTTGCAGTGCCAAGTACACCAACAGTTACAGTTGTAAATAATTGTGGTAATTCAGTATTGTCTACGACTGCTCCTGGAACTTTATTATGGTCTACCGGAGCTTCAACCCCGTCAATTACAGTTACCTCTGGTGGTACATATACTGTGTCACAGGCTTCAGGATCTTGTACAAGTCTTCTTGGTTCAGGATTTGCGGCGCCAGTTGCAATACCATCAGCACCAATAGTAACAGTTGTAAATAATTGTGGTAATTCAGTATTGTCTACGACTGCTCCTGGTACATTGTTATGGTCTACTGGTGCAGCTACCCCAAGTATTACAGTTACTAGCGCTAACACATATACTGTTGCTACTACTGTTTCTGGCTGCACTAGTGCAAATGGAAGTGGAATTGCTAACCCAACAGCAGTCCCTGCAACTCCAGTTGTGAATGTAGTGGACAATTGTGGAAATTCAGTTTTATCGACAAGTGCAACAGGATCTTTATTATGGTCAACTGGAGAAACAACATCAAGTATTATTGTTGGAATTTCTGGATCTTACACAGTAACTCAGTCTTTTAGTGGATGTACAAGTTTGCCAGGTACAGGAGTTGCAAATCCTAGTGTAGGACCTGCTATTCCTGTTGTGTTAGTAGTTAACAATTGCGGGACTTCTGTTTTAAGTACAACAGCGACAGGATCATTGCTATGGTCTACTGGAGAAACGACATCATCAATAACGGTTTCGACTGGAGGAACTTATTCTGTAACTCAAACAGTAGCTGGTTGTACAAGTTCACCGGGATCTGGCGTAGCGGCTCCAAATTCGACACCTTCTGCGCCGGTGGTTGCAGTCGTTGACAACTGTGGAAGTTCAATTTTATCTACTTCATCGACTGGAAATTTACTTTGGTCAACAGGAGAAACTACTTCTTCGATTACCGTAAGTAATGGAAATACATATACAGTAACAACTACAGTTTCTGGTTGTACAAGTGCTACTGGATCCGGAACTGCTGCTCCACTGACTTTACCGGCTACTCCGACATTAAGTGTTGTGAATAACTGTGGTAATTCCGTATTGAATACAACAGCCTCTGGCACATTATTGTGGTCTACGGGTGAAACGACTCCTTCTATTACAGTTACTAGCGGAGGCACGTACAGTGTGACTCAAACTGCGTCTGGTTGTACAAGTCTAGCAGGTTCAATTGTCGCTGCTCCAACAAATGCAGTGACTCCTGTAGTTACTGTTTCTAACAATTGCGGCAATTCTGTTTTAAGTTCTAATGCTACTGGAAGCGTTCTTTGGTCAAATGGATCAACAAGTCCTTCTATCACTGTTTCAATAGCAGGGGCATACACTGTAATTCAGACAATAAATGGTTGCTTAAGTATAGCAGGATCAGCTGTTGCTAATCCAACCACTATACCTTCTGCTCCAGTAATAAGTGTATTAAATAAATGTGGTATAACTGAACTATCTACGACAGCTTCTGGTGCATTGATGTGGTCAACAAGTGAGACAAGTTCATTAATTACAGTAACTGCTGCAGGGACCTATTTTGTGTCTCAAACCGCTAATGGTTGTACAAGCCCTGTCGGAACAGCGCTTGCAAGTCCTCTTACAGTTCCTTCTGTTACGTTCGCTCCGATAGCAGATGTTTGTATCAATAGTGCACCATTTGCGATGACGGGTGGTTCGCCAGCAGGTGGGACATATTCAGGTACTGGTGTTTCCGCTAACCAATTCGACCCATCTGTTTCTGGTTTTGGTGTTTTTACAATTACATATTTATATGCTGATCCAAATGGTTGTAGCGCATCTAATCAACAGCAAATAACAGTAGGTTGCGCAGAAGTGGATGAAATTGTTCAAAATAGTGTTTCAATTTATCCTAATCCTTCGAATGGACTTATACTGGTAACTACGACTGGTGAATTTGCTTCAAAAATTGTAATACATGATGGAGCGGGAAGGCTCGTGAATATCATCGAAAACACATTGAATTCGAATGAGATTTCCATTGATCTTTCTCCTTATGCTGAAGGTGTTTATTCTTTGGAAATAACAGCGTCAAAATCGATTACAAGACATAGAGTTGTCTTGATGAAATAAAATAAATTGTACTTAAAAAAAGGTCTCATTTCTGAGACCTTTTTTTTTGAGTATGTTTTTTTAATTATTAAAAGAAAGAATTCTCTACTTTTATAAACACAGATTTTTAATTTGTTGTTTATGTTACTCTGATGAAAAAATTAAAAATAAACGGACACGGTCATATTCTTCCTGAACCGAATGAAATTCCAAAATTCATGAAAGAGAAGAAGTTGTTTTGGATTGATGAAGATAAAAAATTCATGCGCCAAGATGATTGGTCGCGACCAATTACAGATCCAAGTTTTTTCTTTGATGAAAAATTAGAATGGATGTCGAAATACGATATCGATCATGGAGTAATGTTGAACCTATCTCAAGTTTATTGCAATGGATGGGAAAGACAAGATGCACATGATGCAATTCGATGGCAGAACGATTTTAATGCAAGTGTGCAACAAAGAAGACCAGATAAATTTACATGTGGATTTGTCGTGCAACCGCTTTACATGGAAGATGCACTCAAAGAAATTGAACGTTGTGTAACGCAATTAAAACTTAGTTTACTTTGTCTTCCTACTCATTTCTTAAACAAAGAAGGAGAATGGTTATCCATTGCTGATGAAAGTGTTTTTCCCATTTACGAATTAGCAAATCATTATAATTTAGCTGTCGAAATACATCCATATGATGCTGAAAAGATGGTTAAATTAAAGGATATATATTGGCGGTTTCACTTGGTTTGGATGATGGCACAGACAGCTGATACCTTGCATTTGTTCACCTTAAACAACCTGTTAGAGAAGTTTCCAAATGTAAGAACTTGTTTCGCACATGGTTGCATGTTGGGACAAGCAAACTATGGACGTCGTTTACAAGGTTTTGATGGACGACCAGATTTATTTGAAGGAACAACAAATCCGAGAGAAGCCCTTGGTCATCCTAATTTATATTTTGATTCGTTAGTTCACGATTCATATACCTTACAATTAATTAAAACCAGAGCAGGAGCATCGCAAATAATTGCAGGATTGGATGATCCTTATCCTTTAGGTGAAATGGAAGGTGTTGCCAATTCATATCCAGGCCGTGTTATTGATTTCGCTGTAGAATCTAAGATCATCACACAAAAAGAATCTGATGCGATGTGGTCTGATAATGTTTTGAGATGGCTTGGGAAAACCCAATTATAAGTTGCTAGGTACAAATTACTAGTTTTTGAACCATAGTAATTAATTGTATTTTCAATATTCCAGTTAGCGACTTCTAATTATTTTAACTTGTAATTCATAACTAGCAACTAGTAACTAAGAACTCTTTTTCTATCTTTGCCCAAATTCAATTTTACAATGGCTCAAAAACCTTCAATTCCTAAAGGAACACGTGATTTTCTCCCAAAAGAAGTAGCAAGAAGAACTTATATTTTCGATACAATTAAAAAATCATTTAGAAAATTTGGTTTTGCTCCAATTGAGACACCTTCTTTCGAATTATCTTCAACATTGATGGGTAAATATGGTGAGGAAGGAGATCGATTGATTTTTAGAATATTGAATTCTGGAGAAAAAGTGCGTAAGGCAGATTTGGATGCTTTAGCGCAGGATAATTTGCCTCGTTTCGCTAATTCGCTTTCAGAAAAAGCATTGCGTTATGATTTAACTGTTCCTTTTGCACGGTTTGTCGTACAACACCAAAATGAATTGTCTTTTCCATTTAAACGCTATCAAATTCAACCTGTTTGGAGAGCCGATAGACCGCAACATGGTCGATATCAAGAATTTTTTCAGTGCGACGCTGATGTTGTAGGAAGCGATTCTTTGGTGAATGAAGTTGATTTTACATTCATGATTGATGAAGTTTTAACGAATTTGCAATTGCCAAGTTTTACAATCAAAGTCAATAACCGTAAAATACTTTCTGGAATTGCTGAAGTTAGTGGCGAAACTGCAAGAATTATCGACATTACTGTAGCAATTGATAAATTGGATAAAATTGGAGAAGAAGGAGTTGTGAAAGAATTGAGAGATAAAGGAATTTCTGAAGCAGCAATTGAGAAAATTCAACCATTATTCTCTTTTTCAGGTTCAAATTCAGAGAAAATGACCAAAATGACTGCTTTTTTATCGAAAAGTGAAATTGGTTTAAAAGGTTTGGAGGAATTACAATTTGTATTTGATAATGTGGAACGTCTGGGACTTCATCGAGCAGAAATTGAATTCGATATTACGTTAGCGAGAGGTTTAAATTATTACACTGGAGCAATTTTCGAAGTAAAAGCAAACGGTGTAAAAATGGGAAGTATTTGTGGTGGAGGAAGATACGATGATTTAACTGGATTGTTTGGAATGCCAGGAATGTCGGGTGTTGGAATCTCTTTTGGAGCAGATAGAATATATGATGTGATTACAGAATTGGACTTATTTCCAAAAGAAACGGATCAAGGATTAACATTGTTATTCGTGAATTTTGGAGAAAAAGAACAAGCGCATTGTATGAAATTAGTGCATGAAGTTCGCGCAAATGATATCGATTGTGAATTGTATCCGTCAACTGCGAAAATGCAAAAGCAAATGAAATATGCCAATGACAGAAATGTGCAATATGTTGCTTTAGTCGGTGAAAATGAAATGAATCAAGAATTAATTCAATTGAAAAACATGGAAACTGGAGACCAGGAAGAAATGAGTATCGATGAATTGATTTTCAAGCTAAAAAAATAGATTTCTAGTCGTCACGGAAAGTTGAATTGAATTCAGCTGTATACGGGATCTTTAAAATTATAAAAATGAAAAACTATACCATAAATAACGAATGGGTTTCTCTCAATCAAATTGATGAAATTCTTGAAAACCATGTGACACTTGAATTAGGTGAAAATGCTCGTGTCCTAATTCAAAAATGCAGAACGTATTTGGATGAAAAAATCGAACGTCACGATAAACTTATTTATGGAATTAACACTGGATTTGGATCACTTTGTAATACAGCAATTGACACAAAGGATTTAGAACAATTACAAACAAATTTAGTATTGTCTCATGCCTGTGGAACTGGAGATGAAGTGCCTCAAGAAATTGTAAAACGCATGCTTTTTTTGAAAGTTTTAGGACTTTCCCATGGTCATTCAGGAGTGCAAGTTGCAACTGTTGAACGGTTGATTTATTTTTTCAATCATAACATCATACCAGTTGTATATCAACAAGGAAGTCTTGGTGCATCTGGAGATTTGGCTCCTTTAGCACATTTGTCTTTGCCATTGATAGGTGAAGGGGAAGTTTATTTCCAAGGGAAGAAACATGCTTCAGCAGAAGTTTTGAAAGCAATGAACCTTCAACCAATTGTTTTGCAATCGAAAGAAGGTTTGGCGTTATTGAATGGAACACAATTCATGAGTTCGTATGCTTGCTATTGTGTTTCAAAAGGAAATCAATTGTGGAATCAATGGAATACAATTGCTGCAATATCATTAGAAGGATATGATGGCCGTTTAAATCCATTTCAAGCGAACGTGAATGAAATTCGAAAGCAACAAGGTCAAATTGAAGTGGCAAAAATCTTCCGTGATTTATTAGCTGGAAGTGAAATTATTTCTCAGGAAAAAGAACATGTTCAAGATCCTTATTCTTTCCGATGTATTCCGCAAGTTCATGGTGCGTCAAAAGATGCATTGGATTATGCTGCAACGATTATTGAACGAGAAGTAAATGCTGTGACTGATAATCCTACTATTTTTCCAGATGACGATGATGTTGTTTCTGCTGGAAATTTCCATGGACAACCATTAGCTATAACAATGGATTTCTTGGCAATTGCTTTAGCTGAAATGGGAAGTATTTCAGAAAGAAGAGTTTATAAATTAATTTCTGGAACTAGAGGTCTTCCTGCATTTTTGGTCGCAAATCCAGGATTAAATTCAGGATTTATGATTCCCCAATATGCCTGTGCTTCAGTGGTTAGTCAAAATAAACAATTGTGTACACCAGCATCAGTTGATACGATTGATTCGAGCAATGGACAAGAAGATCATGTTTCAATGGGAGCAAATGCGGCTACCAAATTGTTACGTGTTGTAGAGAATTGTTTCACCATTCAAGGAATAGAGCTTTTAAATGCCGCTCAAGCTTTTGAGTTCAGAAGACCTTTAAAATCATCACTTATTATCGAAAAAACAGTTTCTGATTTTCGTCAAACGGTAAGATTTGTTAATAATGACGAGTATTTGCACCCGTTAATTAACGAAAGCGTTAAGTTTGCAAAACAAAAAATGAAATAATATGGAAACGATTGAATCAATCGATAATCAGCCTTCAATGAAAGAATCACGCCCGTCTTTTTTGACGGTATTGTGTATTCTAAGCTTTATTTTTATTGGATTCTCAATACTTTTTGGTTTGTTCGGTATCGCTACAGGACCTATGAACGAGGATCAGCTTCTAGAATCATCTGTTCAAATTTCAAAGTCGGCAGATGAAATGCGTTCTCTTAATATGGAAAGTTTTGCAGTCATGATGGAACAAATTGGACGAATGACTGTTTCTATTAATAATCATTTTTATGTGAATGGAATAGTATCATTGGTCGTAATGATAACAGGGTTAATTGGTGTAATTAAAATGATGCAAGGTCATAAGATTGGTTTTCATTTGTACATTATTTATTCTTTAATAACAATTGGTCAATTATACATTTTTGTATCACCAGCTGATATTCCTTCTTTCGTTGTAATATGGAATTTAGTAATATCAGGCATTTTTGTATTGATGTATTCTAGAAACTTAAAATGGTTAAAATAACGTTCAGTTAATTTTAATAGTCATTTATGGTTGAAAAAACAGTTTCAGAAGCAATAAGTTATCGTCGTTCGGTAAGAGTTTATAAAGACGAAAAAATTGACGCAAATCAAGTCAAAAATTGTTTGATCAATGCATCTTTAGCCCCAACTAGCAGTAATATGCAATTATGGGAGTTTTATCATGTTTCTAATCGGAATACTATTAAAGAACTCAGCGTAGCATGTTTTGATCAGAACGCTGCAAAAACTGCCCAACAATTAGTTGTTTTCGTCACACGGAAAGATTTATGGCGAAAAAGAGCTCAATCGAATGTGGATTTCATTAATGCTTCCTTTGATAAACCAGAGATGGCAAAATTTGAAAAACGAAAAAAAATGGCACTTTCGTATTATCAAAAATTGATTCCAACCTTGTATTTTGATTTTTTAGGAATAGTTGGTTTAATCAAATTTGCTATTTTTCAAGTTGTTGGTTTATTTAGACCTATTTATCGTCAAACAAGAAAAAGTGATATGCGTGTTGTTGCTCATAAAAGCACTGGGTTGGCAGCAGAAAACTTCATGATTAGTATGGCAGCTATAGGTTATGATACCTGTCCAATGGAGGGATATGATTCACTTCGAGTAAAGAAAATTTTAAACTTATCACGCAATTCAGAAATTAACATGATCGTATCTTGTGGTTTGCGTGATGAAAATGGCGTTTATGGAGATAGATTCAGAGTTCCATTTGAAGAAGTTTACTTTTCAGATCACGAATAATAAAGCATTTCTCTAAATTGCCCATATTTCATTTTAGAATTCCCTTTTCATAATTCTTTCCGTATCTTTGCGCCAAATTTCGAGTGAGTTATGATTTCAGTAAACAATTTATCGCTACAATTTGGTAAGCGAATTCTATTTGATGAAGTGAACGTAAAGTTCGTTACAGGAAACTGTTACGGTGTGATTGGTGCAAATGGAGCAGGAAAATCTACATTTTTAAAAATATTGACAGGTGAACAAGATCCTACCACTGGTAGAGTTGAGTTGGAGCCTGGAAAACGTCTTGCTGTATTAAAACAAAATCACTTTGAATTTGATGAATTTGAAGTATTACAAACTGTAATCATGGGACACAAACGCTTGTTTGAAATCATGGTTGAAAAAGAAGCGTTGTATGCTAAACCAGATTTTTCTGATGCTGATGGAATGAGAACAGCTGAATTAGAAGGTGAATTTGCTGATTTAGAAGGTTGGAATGCAGAAACAGATGCAGCATCTTTATTAAGTAATCTTGGAATTGAAGAAGCAAAGCATTATTTAAAAATGGAAGAACTTTCAAATGATTTGAAAGTACGTGTTCTTCTAGCGCAAGCAATTTTTGGTAATCCAGATGTATTAGTACTGGATGAACCTACCAATGACCTAGATCTTAAAACAATTGGTTGGTTGGAAGATTTCTTGTTAGATTTTAAAAATACGGTGATTGTTGTATCGCATGACCGTCACTTTTTGGATACCGTTTGTACACACATTTGTGATATTGATTACAGCAAATTAAACATGTTTACTGGAAATTACTCCTTCTGGTATCAATCTTCGCAATTAGCAACGCGTCAACGATCAGATAAAAACAAGAAAGCAGAGGAAAAGAAAAAGGAATTACAAGATTTCATCTCTCGTTTCTCAGCGAATGCATCTAAATCTAAACAAGCGACAAGTAGAAGAAAAATGTTGGATAATTTGAATATTGAAGAC
This sequence comes from Bacteroidota bacterium, assembly GCA_041161265.1. Lineage (GTDB taxonomy): Bacteria > Bacteroidota > Bacteroidia > Flavobacteriales_D > Crocinitomicaceae > M0103. The sequence goes on from JBEAUV010000082.1 coordinate 9,298, forward strand.
ATCCAACCGTCGAGTAGAAAATATCCAGGAATTACATTTCACCAAGATCGCGAAGCAGGAAATCAAATTTTGACAATTGATGGATTAACAAAATCAGCGGAGGGAAAATTCCTTTTCAATAATATTCATTTGATTATCAATAAAGGAGATAAAATTGCTTTCATTTCAAAGAATTCAGTAGCATTAACGGCATTTTTTGAGATCTTAAGTGGTAATATGAAACCAGATAAAGGCGAGCTTACTTTCGGAACAACCATTAATACTGCCTATTTACCAAATGATAATCATTCTTTTTTCGAGGATAAAATTCCTTTAATTGTGTGGTTGCGTCAATTTGCAAATACAGATGAAGAGCGTGAAGAAGTTAATTTAAGAACGTTCTTAGGCAGAATGTTATTTACTGGTGAAGAGGCTTTGAAAACTGCTAATGTATTATCGGGGGGAGAGAAAGTGCGTTGTATGTTATCTAAAATGATGTTTGCTAAAGCAAATCTATTGTTGATGGATGAACCAACAAATCACTTGGACCTTGAATCGATTACTGCATTGAATAATGGTATGAAAGAATATCAAGGAACAATGTTGTTTACTTCTCATGACCACGAATTGGTCAATACTGTTGCAAATCGAATTGTTGAGATTACACCAAACGGGATTATTGATAAAATGATGCCATATGATGATTATCTTGCTGATGCTAAAATAGCACAAATTCAAGAAGAGCTTTACGCATAATTACACCATTTTAGTGAATTATTAGAGTTTTCCTTTGCGTCATCGGTTGATTAGTTTCATCTGAGGTATTGATATAAAAGGATTTCGGAAATTATCCATTTTATGGCCAAATTGGTTGCTTTCCGATCCAAAAAAATGGCGTCTTATATTCTGAAAATAAGCCATGATTATTTATTGCGAATCAATCTATTAGAAGATGCTGGCGTTGATCAATGTCCGCATGAATCGGGAACATACGAAAAAGCAATTTTGACCTTACAATAATTTAATATTAGAAAAGGAGATTGTTTTGTGGATGTAGGTGCAAATATTGGACTTATGACAATTTTTGTTTCAAAATATAATCCGATTCTAAATGTTAAATTTTCTGAAATAAGGGAAAATGTTCATGATTCAGGTTCTTAACTTGTAGAAATTATTAAAATATTTGGCAACTATCGATTCTATAAATTGAAAGGTGGAAAGGAACGAAAATCCATGCTTGTTGAAATAAAATCGAATGAGAAGTTGCTACAACATGATAATGTGATTTGTATTCCATGAATTCGCAAGCTTAATTCGCAACTAGCAACTAATAACTTGCAACTAATAACTTGTAATTCGTAATTTTGTCAACGAACATTCTTTCTAACAAACACTATGGTAAATTATTCTTTTAGTATTGAAAATCCGAATCAACAATATATTCAAATCAAAGTAACTTTTGA
>JBEAUV010000083.1:0-10733 GCA_041161265.1 Bacteroidota bacterium
CTTCAAAATCGTTGGGTAAATCTAAATCTCGACTGAAAGAACGAATCAATTTTAAGTTGAATTTATCGATCGTCATCACAAAGAAATCTTCGTAACGGTGTAATATATTTTGCAAAACTTTTTTAGAACGAATGTGAACTTGATCAATAGAAATATTCAGTTCTATCGCAATTTTTGATGCGTATTCTGTTGATTTTTCTTGATATTTTTCTGGGAAACTTAATTCGTCAAGTGCCTTTACAATTCTCGTTTTCATTTCAATGGAAGCCTTATTTGTAAATGTCATGGCTATGATTCTTGAAAAACGCGTAAAATCTTTTTCGTCTGTAATTAACAAACAAATATACTCCTTGACCAAATTGTACGTTTTCCCACTACCAGCTGATGCATTTAAGATTTTTAATGGTTTGGTCTCGATAGTTGACATGCAGCTTTTGTTGAATTGATTTAATGAAAAGTTGATTTTTTATAAAGTGATTAAAAATAAGGAAAATAAGTTCTGTTTTTGTAAATTTGTTAGATATGTATTCAAAATTCATAGTGTATATCATACTTGCTATTGCCGTCTTTTCATCTTGTAAAGATGATCAGGTAACTGAGCCTATTCCAGTTGTTGATTATTTGAAAGTAACAATGCAGCCAACTTTTGGTACAAACGAACTTTTGTTGGACCAAACATTTACAACTGCCGAAGGTTATCTTGTACAATTTACCGATTTGAAATGCTATTTCACGAGTATGAAAAATAGTTCAAATGAATTGTGTCAAGCTGCATTATATGATTATAGAGAAACAGGAACATTGGTGTTTAGTAAACCGGGAAAACCAGCTGATTATTCTTCTTTGAATGGTTTTGTTGGAGTTGACCCACTTTATAATCATGAAGATCCATCTGCATTTGCGAATGATAATCCATTGAACATTGCAATTGCAAACGATATGCATTGGGACTGGAATCCTGGGTATATTTTCATGAAAGTGGAGGCAAAAGTGGATACCATTCCAGATGCAATTGAAAATTTTGATCATTTTGTAATTTTCCACATTGGAACAGATGCATTTATACAACCTATTTCGTTGCCATCAATAACGTGGACAGCTTCAGGAACAGGGTTATACACCTTGCCCTTAAAATTGGATATGCAAAAATTCTTGCAAAATGGACTTCAAACAATTGATTTGAAAACGGAATATTCTTCTCATTCTTCAGCAGGACAAGAAGTATTGAGCTTGAAAGTAATTCAGAATTTTAAAGATGCAATAAGCTTTTATTGATGAAATATCTCTTATTTTTATTTATTGGCGTTGCGATTTTTCTATCCTGCAAAAAGGATAAAGTTGGCCACGTTCCAACTCCTTATGTTCTAGAAATTCCTTCTCACTTCCCGGATATGATTATTCCTGAAGACAATCCAATGACGGTTGAAGGAGTTGAGTTAGGAAGAAAATTATTTTATGAGAAAAAATTAAGTGGCGATAACACCATTTCTTGCGCTGCGTGTCATGCTCCGGCAAATTCATTTACAGATCCCAATCAATTTTCAGTGGGAATAGATGGAGTCCTAGGGAATAGAAATTCTATGGTACTCATTAACTTAGGTTGGCAAAATTTCTTCTTTTGGGATGGCAGATCAAAAACGCTTGAAGACCAAATTCTTCTTCCTGTTCCAAACCCAATTGAAATGCATCAGTCTTGGCCAGATGCCGTTGCGAAGTTGAATGCAGATATGAATTATAGAAATATGTTTTTCAATGCATTCAACGAGGAAGGCATTGATTCAATTAAAGTTTCGAAGGCTATTGCCCAATTTTTAAGAACAATGATTTCTGGTTCTTCAAAGTATGATGTGATGTATAAATTTGAAAATAGTTTGCCACTTTCCACAAGTGAAAATGCAACTTTATTATCTATAGCTGCTGAAGAATGGGCTGGTTACGATCTTTTCAAAAGCTTAAACGGAGCAGATTGTTTCCATTGCCATAATGGTCCTTTGATGCAAGTGAAAAAATTCAGTAACAATGGATTGGATCTTTCGTTTATAGACTTTGGAAGAGGAGCAATAACTGGAAACGCAAACGATAATGGAAAATTCAAAGTGCCAAGCTTGAGAAACATTGAATTAACTGCACCATATATGCATGATGGTCGTTTTACAACTTTAGATCAAGTGATTGAACATTATTCAAGCGGAATTCAAACAAGTTCAACAATTGACCCATTGATTGAGTATGCTTTTCAAGGAGGTGTGCAACTCGATGCGCAAGAAAAGAGCTTATTAAAAGCATTTTTATTAACATTGACAGATTACGATTTTATTAATAATCCTGATTTTCAGGACCCGAATTGACAATTAGGCGTATAATTTATGTTTATTTGTAACAAGTAGAAAAAAAATGATTGACGAAAGAAGATTAACGACAGAGGAAAAAGCTTTAAAAGTAAACTTGACACCCGACATTTATGGATGTTTTGCTGAAATTGGAGCAGGGCAGGAAGTAGCCGCAAATTTTTTTAAAGCAGGAGGAAGTTCAGGAACCATTGCATATACACAGTCTGCATATGACATGAAAGTTTCTGATTCCATGTATGGTGAAGCAACGCGTTATGTTTGTGAAGAACGCCTTTTAACAATGCTAGGTACAGAATATGAAACTTTAAAATTTCGTCTTCCAAATAAATACAAGGAAGCACGTTTTTTCGCTTTCTGTAACACTGTTGAATCACTAAATTACCATAAAACCAATCAAGGTCAAGGTTGGGTTGGAATTCGTTTTCAATTAGGATTGGAAGAAAAACCGAACGATGTTATTTTACATATTAAAATGCACGATAATAGTCACAAAGGTCAACAAGAAGCATTGGGGATTTTAGGTGTGAATTTAGTGCATGCGTGTTATTTCCACAACGATGACTTAAATGAATTTTTGACAAGTCTCGTTCACCGTTTACCTCGTGACCGAATGGAAATTGACATGTTGCGTGTTTCAGGTCCAGATTTCGAGAATATCGACAATAGAATTATAGCATTAAATCTTGTGAAGCGCGGCATCACTGACGCAACAATGTTTGATTTATGTGGTAATGTACTTCAGCCAGCAACAGCTCTTTATAAGAAAAATATTTTATTAGTGCGTGGACGATTTAGACCAGTTACAAAGGTTCATATTGACATGGTGGAAGTTGGTAAAACGCAATTTCTAAAAGAAAAAGATGTTTCCGAAGAAAATTTGAATGTCATTTTTGAATTGACTTTAAAGGATTTGACGGCTGATGGTAAGATTTCAGACAAAGACTTTGTTGATCGAGCTGAATTACTGGGTTCATTGGGTTATACAGTAATGATTTCGAATTATTTGAAGCATTATAAAATGGTTGATTATTTGGCTTCCATAACCAAAGAAAAACGAATGGGCTTGCTTTTAGGAGTCTATAATCTGCATACGATATTTGATGAGCGTTATTACGACAATTTACCAGGTGGATTGCTAGAAGCATTTGGTAGAGGTTTTGGCCACAACGTAAAAATGTTTGTTTATCCAGCGATTAATGTCGATTCAGGTGAGTTGTATAACCTCGAAAATTTGAAAATTCCAGAGCATTTAAATGGCTTGCTTACATTTCTAAAAGACAATAACAAAATGGAAGCGATTCATGAATATGATAAAAGTCTTTTACATATTATGTCAGACGACGTACTCTCCAAAATTAAAGCAGGAGGTTCAAATTGGGAAGAAGATGTTCCTTTTGAAGTTGTGAAGGCGATTAAATTTTATGAGTTATTTGGTTATCAAGCCAAAGTAACAGTTTAATATTTCTTTATGCCACACATTAAAAATGCATTGATTCGTTACCGAATTATCGATAGGTGTATAAGGAATAAGTACAAACAACATCCTTCGAAGAAAGAATTGCGGGAGGCATGTGAGGAAGCCTTGTATGGCTCAAGTGATGGTGCTAATATTTGTGATTCAACGATTGAAAAAGACATGTTTGCCATGAAAATGGAACATGATGCTCCTATAAAATACAGTAAGAGACACGCTGGATATTATTATGAAGACCCCGACTTTTCAATTAATGACATCCCTCTTACTGAAGAAGATTTAAGTGCTATTAAGTTCGCAGCGAACACATTGATGCAATTTCGAGATGTTGATATGTTCAAACAATTTGGAAATGCCATCGATAAAATTGTAGACCGTGTTTCTATTTCATCAAATCCAGGCGATAAAGCACTCGATCATTTTGTTCAATTTGAAACCTCAATTTCTTCAGGTGGGAATGAGTTTTTACCTGATTTATTAGAGGCAATTCGGAACAGTTTAGTGGTTACTTTCGATTATGCGAGTTTTATAACTGGAAAATCAAAGAACAGATCAGTTGTGCCACTATTATTAAAAGAATATAGGAATAGATGGTATTTGGTTTCTTACGATAAATCAAAAAATGATATCATTACTTATGGTTTAGATCGTTTGTCAAATCTGCAAATCACAGAGGAAAATGCGCAGAAACCGATAGATTTTAATTCAGAAAATTATTTTAAATATGCGGTTGGAATTACTGCAAATAATAAAAGTTTACCTGAAACAGTTTTATTTAAAGCAGATAATATTGCAGCGAAATACATCGATTCTCAGCCTTTTCATTTTTCTCAGAAATTGGTGAAAGAAGGAAAAAATAGAACGAGTTTTGAATTAAAAGTAATGATTTCAGAAGAATTGATTCGTTCTATCTTATCATATGGTGGAGAAATTGAAGTGTTGAGTCCTCATTCCTTAAGAGAAATTTTAAAAAACAGATTAAAATCAATGATTGAAAATTATGGTCTGTAATTGTACAAAGTATAAAGAATTTCAAATTTGATTTTAATTTCGTAACAAAACTTATATATACAATGGAAATTCAAGTTTCTTTAAACAATGGTGTTTGTGAATTAAGACTAAACCGACCATCTGTTTTCAATTCATTCAATCAGAAAATGGCTTTCGAACTTCAAAAGGCCTTAGATGAAGCAGAATTAAATGATGAGGTTAGAGCGATTGTAATAACAGGAGAAGGAAAAGCATTTTGTGCTGGCCAGGATTTGGCAGAAGCAATGGATCCAGAGGGTCCAGAATTGCAGTCAATTGTTAAGGATCATTACAATCCAATTATCGAAAGAATAAGAGCAATCGAAAAACCTATTATTGCAGCAGTTAATGGTGTGGCAGCGGGCGCAGGCGCAAATATTGCATTGGCATGTGATATCACAATTGCTAAAAAGAGTGCAAGTTTTATTCAAGCGTTTTCCAAAATAGGGTTGATTCCAGATTCTGGTGGAACTTTCTTTTTACCAAGAATTATTGGAATGCAAAAAGCTTTGGCACTAATGATGACAGGAGATAAAGTTTCAGCGGAAGAGGCAGAAAAAATGAACATGATTTATAAAGCTGTCGATGACGAAACATTTGAGCAAGAAGTTCAAGGTTTTGCTTTGAAAATGGCAAAAATGCCAACTAGAGGATTTGGATTAACAAAAAAGGCATTGAACCTAAGCATGAATAATACGCTTACTGAACAATTAGCAGTAGAAGAGAATTTGCAAACGGAAGCAGGACAAACATACGATTTTAGAGAAGGAGTAAATGCTTTTTTAGAAAAACGTCAACCAGAATTTAAAGGGAAATAAATAAATTAAAAATCAATGATAGTAGGAGTCTTAGGAGCAGGAACAATGGGAGCAGGAATTGCTCAAGTTGCAGCACAAAATTGCTGTGAAGTTATATTGGTTGATTTAAATCAAGAGATGCTTACAAAAGCAGAAAGTTCTCTAGATAAAGTACTTGCTAGACTTGTTGAAAAAGAAAAGATTTCCGAGGATGAAAAAATTAATATACAAGGTAGAATTACTTATTCAACAGACATACATGATTTCAAATCGTGCAAAATTGTCATTGAAGCGATAGTTGAAAATATTGATGTAAAACATAAGGTCTTTGCAGCTATGGAGGCAATTGTCAGTTCAGATTGTATTCTTGCTAGTAACACCTCTTCATTATCAATTGCTTCAATTGGTTCTGTGTTAAAGAATTCAGAACGTATTATTGGGATTCACTTTTTTAATCCTGCTCCATTAATGCCATTGGTTGAAATAATTCCGGCAGTTCAGACTTCTAAACAAACATTGGAATTCTCGAGAGAACTAATTTCAAACTGGAAGAAAGTTGGAGTAAATTGTAAGGATACCCCAGGTTTTATTGTAAACCGAGTCGCAAGGCCTTTTTATGGTGAAGCATTGAGAATCTATGAAGAAGGAATCGCGGATTTCTCAACAATTGATTGGGCAATGACTTCAATCGGCGGGTTTAAAATGGGTCCTTTTACGTTAATGGATTATATCGGAAATGATATCAATTATGCCGTAACAGAATCTGTGTTTGAATCGTTTTATTATGACCCAAGATTCAAACCATCGTTTACGCAAAAACGACACAAAGAGGCTGGTTTTTACGGAAGAAAAAGTGGAAGAGGATATTATAATTATGCTGAAGAATCGGAAATTATTGCTCCAAACGAAGATGTTGTTCTTGGGCATGCAATTTTTGATAGGATATTAGTAATGTTAATCAACGAAGCAATAGATGCTGTTTTTATGAATGTCGCGTCAATTGAAGACATTGATTTGGCCATGACCAAAGGTGTTAACTATCCTAAAGGTCTTTTAAAATGGGCAGACGAAATTGGATTAGGAAATGTACTTTTGAAATTAGAGGTATTGTTTGCAGAATATGGAGAGGACCGTTACCGTCCTAACCCATTATTAAGGAGAATGGTGAAGGAAGGGAAGTCGTTTTTTTAATCTCCACCGTTCGGAGATAGCTTATTTCGAAAAATTAGTGAAGGATTGTTGAATGGTTTGAATAAATGCGTTTTCAAAACTACTTCTGCGCGTTTCGGTGTTTTCTGCGGGAAATTCTACTGCAAAATTTTCTCCGCCTGTTTAGCGTAATATCCACCTTCAGTTTTAATTTTCTTTAAAATTGATTTTCCTTCGAATATTGAACCCGCAGCAAGTAAGCTCTTTGCCATATACCATTCTGCCTCCTCGTTAAAATTCAAATACTTTGATTCTAAGCATTTTTCAAAGTTCATACTTGCACTTTTATATTCTTTGAGGTTGTAGTAACAAAGTCCAGCATAAAAGTTAGCATTCAAATCGTCTGGATAAGTTTCTAGAATAATTGTAAAACGACTCAAGGCTTTTTTGTTTTGACCTTTAGCAAATAACTCGATTGTTTTTTCAAGATAATCCATATATGGTATATCCACATCTTGCCAATTAGGCTCTTCCTCTGTCAAAACCTCTTCACCTATATTTGCAGGAGTACCTGTAAGAATCATTTGTTTCGTTGTAATTTTTGATTTAGATCGGTAAGCACGATAATCTAATAATTTTAGGTCGTTCAAATAAATCTCTTTGCCCAAAACTGATTCCTTAACTATCTTGACTTCAGTAACAGTTTCTTCAATTTTGTTTATAGGAAGAGCTTCTATTTTGATTGGTGTTTCATTTTCTATTGTTTCAACTTTTTGTTGATTTGAAAAGTCTTTTTTTATTGTTTTGATGGAAATTTGTTCTTTCACAGGGAGTTCATTCATCTGCTCAATATGATCTGGTAAGACTAAATCTGTTTTTTCTATTGAAACAATTTGTGATTGGTTGTTTGAAATTTCAACTTTTGAATTTTGTCTAGTATCTGCGTAAATAAAAAGTATCGCAATTATAATTAAACTGAACATACCAGCAGTCAAATAGATCCATGTGTTTGAAGAAATAAATTTTTTATCCAAATGAGACATGTCAGGTGATTGAAGAGTTTTATCTCCCCATCCTTCCAAAGCATCATTTTCAAAATCACTTTGTTGCGCCTTTTTTTCAAAAGCATGTTTTACACTTTCGTCACTTGAAGTGCGATAAGTTTCCACGTCTTCTCGGGAAAGCCAGTTTTTAGTGTCGTTATTGGTTTGATTTGAATTCATTTCGTTCTTCCAATTGTATTTTTAAATTTCGTTTACCATTTTGTATGGCACTTTTTATTTGCATTAAAGACAAGTTCAATTCTTCACTAATCTGTTGATATGACATTTCCTTTAAATAAAATAACTCAATACACTTTCTTTGATCAGTCTTTAATAAAGGGATTACTTCTTCTAAAAGACTAATTTTTTGTTCTTTTAATAGGATCTTGTCAAGATCATTTTCTTCCTCTTTTATAGTTGTCATGTCTACCGGAGAAAATTCATATCCTTTTTTACGAAGCGACATGAAGCATTCATTTTTTGTTACCATGTATAACCATGATTTGAAATACTGTATTTCATGCTTTTGTAACTTTTGACCCAAATTTTCAAAAATATGCATGGTCATATCTTCTGCCTCTATAGTATTTTTTAAATATTTCATACAAGCTCCCATTACTAAATGACCATAACGCTCATACAAAATTCCGATGCAAACAGAACCTCCTTCGCTTTTGTGCAAAGTCACCAGTTCTTCATCTGATTTTAGTCGATATTGTTTGCGCTTATTAATGAACATGCTTTAATTAGATGTGACAGTTATAATATTCCATAAATATCGTCAAAAGTTTTTTTGAATTTAGTAATTTCAGAAATTGAAATAGAATTCTAGTTGTTTAAATAGTTTGACTTATTTCAAAATCATCAATATAGTTCATTATGAAAAAAATTGCGCTTTTAACCTCGGGGGGAGATTCACCTGGAATGAATGCAGCCATTCGTTCAATAGTAAAAACATGTTTGAATAGTAAGATTATTCCTTTTGGAATTTTTGATGGTTATCAAGGTATGATTGATGGACGAGGTAAAAACATGAAATATGCTGATGTAGATAATATTATTCAATATGGTGGTACTATACTAGGGAGTGCAAGATGCAAGGAATTTCTTGAAAAGGAAGGAAGACAAAAAGCTATTAGTTTTTTAAAAGAAAATGAGGTTGAAGGATTAATTGTGATTGGTGGCGACGGAACTTTTACCGGGGCAAAAATACTTGGTCAAGAAATGAATATTCCGATTATTGGTTTACCAGGAACAATTGATAACGACATATATGGCACTGATTTTACAATTGGCTTTGATACTGCGTTAAATACTGTGATTTCAGCAGTAGATAAAATTAGAGACACTGCGAGTAGTCATCACAGAGTTTTTTTTATTGAGGTAATGGGGAGAGATGCAGGATTCATAGCATTATATAGTGCAATTGCCTCAGGAGCAGAATCGGTTTTGATTCCAGAGGAAATTACGGATATCCCCAAATTAGTTGAGGATATTAAACAACAAAATAAAGGTAGAAGAAGTACAATAATTTTGGTCGCTGAAGGCGATGATGAAGGACATGCTTTAGATGTAATGAATAAAGTAAGACCGTTTTTACAGGAGTACGATTTACGACATTCAGTTTTAGGCCACATGCAACGAGGCGGTAGCCCTTCAGTTCAAGATCGAATTTTAGCAACTCGTATGGGTAATTACGCAGTTGATTTATTGATTGAAAATAATTCCAACCTAACAATAGGAGTGCGTGGGACAGAATTAGTTACTTGTTCAATTGCAGAAGCTATTAAAGAACACGCATCACCTGATTTAGCCTATTTAAAGCTCATTGAAACATTAAGAACAAAATAATTTTCGTTTCCAATCTTAAGCTTTTCAGGGAGTTAAGTGATGTTTTTTATTTTTTCAAAAAAAGAATGTTGAAAACCCTTGTTTAAGTAAAAAGAGTATCTATCTTTGCACCCCCGTTACAACGGTATGGGGATTTGAGATTAAAAGTTTGATAAGCGAGAATATATTTTGAATTTGGAGTTTGGTCGTATTAAAAAGCGGTTTTAGTCGAAAAGAAAAAAATATTTTAAAAAAAGCTTGTTAGAATAAAATAAGTTAATACCTTTGCCCTCCCAAATCTAACGAGATTGGGTTTTAGAAATGAGATAAACGAATCGATTGGGTTGCTTAGATTGGGTTCTAAGAGACTATCAAAAGAGAGTTCTTTGAAATATTGAGAAATAAAGGAAACAGCATAAGAATTTAAATTAAACGAGCCACAACAAAATTCAAAGTTTTTACAACGGAGAGTTTGATCCTGGCTCAGGATGAACGCTAGCGGCAGGCCTAACACATGCAAGTCGAGGGGCAGCATAAGAGTAGCTTGCTACTCTGGTGGCGACCGGCGCACGGGTGAGTAACGCGTATGCAATCTACCCTGTACTGGGGGATAGCCCGAAGAAATTCGGATTAACACCCCATAGTATCTTAATTTGGCATCATTTTAAGATTAAAGGTTACGGTACAGGATGAGCATGCGTCCCATTAGCTAGATGGTAAGGTAACGGCTTACCATGGCTACGATGGGTAGGGGGCCTGAGAGGGTGGTCCCCCACACTGGTACTGAGACACGGACCAGACTCCTACGGGAGGCAGCAGTGAGGAATATTGGTCAATGGGCGCAAGCCTGAACCAGCCATGCCGCGTGCAGGAAGACGGTCCTATGGATTGTAAACTGCTTTTATTTGGGAATAAACCTATTTACGTGTAGATAGCTGAAGGTACCAAATGAATAAGCACCGGCTAACTCCGTGCCAGCAGCCGCGGTAATACGGAGGGTGCAAGCGTTATCCGGAATCATTGGGTTTAAAGGGTCCGCAGGCGGATTTATAAGTCAGTG
>JBEAUV010000084.1:0-10678 GCA_041161265.1 Bacteroidota bacterium
TCCAAATTAAAACTATAGCCAGTTGGAATCACAAACGCAACAATTTTCTGAGGAACACCAAATTTCTCCATATTTTCCATCGCTTTTGGCAATGCAGCTTCACTACTTGCAGTGGCAAAGGCTAATGAGACAGGTTCAGAAACGGCCTTCAAGAATTTTTTAATTGGAATTTTCGCCATTAATGCAATCGGAAGAAGAATCACTAAAATAAATACAACCAAAGCAATGTAAAGCGTTCCTACCAATTGCATCAGATTATAGAGTATTCCTACACCAGATTTTGCAATTGTACTCGCCAATGCTCCAAAAACAGCGATTGGAGCAACATACATTACAAGATCTGTAAATTTAAACATGACTTCAGCTAAGCTTTCACTGAAACTTAGCATAGAATCTTTGTGTTTTTGATTCTTTACCATACTCAATCCAATTGCAAAAAGAATTGAGAAAACCACCACTTGTAAAACTTGATTTTCCGCAATTGATTTAGCGATATTCTCCGGAAAAATCTCTACTAGATGATCTTTCGGAGCTTCTGTTTGCTTCATAAGTTCAGCAGATTTCTCCATGTCTTGAGCTCTCGCTTCAACTTTTACCCCTACACCAGCTTGAGAAATATTTATCGATACCAAACCAATAAACAAAGCGAAAGTTGTAACGATTTCAAAGTAAAGAATACTCTTCAATCCAATTCGACCAACTTGCTTTAAATTACTATGTCCAGCAATTCCAACAACCAATGTTGCGAAGATCAATGGAGCAACTAATGTTTTGATTAAACGGAGAAAAATCTTGCCGAAACGTTCCATTTCCAAAGCAAAAACAGGGAAATCCATCCCAACTTCTACACCTAAAATCATGGATGAAAAAATCCATAAAGAAAGTTTTTTCCGTTTGAAAGAAATTAAGAATAGATAGGCTATTAAAAGATATCGAATGATTTTAAATCCCGTAGGTTCAAAACCTGGTAATTTATTCTCTATAAAAAATACTAATCCGATATGCATGAATGCAACTACATACCAAAACACCGTGAACATTGACTTAAATAACTTCATGCCGTGAAGATAGGAATTTTTCTTTTGAAGTTTCAATTAGTATGAACAGGTTATTTATTCAACTTTTTTTAAATTATATTGAAAAATTGCTGCTTTTTTTTGTCATATTAATGATTATGTGTATTATTGTATCCTATAACGGAAGTATTTTCTACTTCTACGACAATCCAAAACAACAATTGAAATACCCAAATTAATACATTGCACCTTTTACGCATTTTATGGATAACAAAAATTTAGAAAGTCAAAAACTTTCTGACCTTAAAGAAATGGCCAAAAATCTTGGCATTGAAAAAGCTGAATCATTCAAGAAAGCAGAATTAATAACACTTATTACAAATAAAAATGTCTCTGCTGAAGTAATTTCAACATCTGAAACTGCTGAAGATCGTCCTAAAAGAAAAAGAACGAGAGTTGAGCTAGCTGAACCTATTTCTAAGAAACCTGGTCTTTTCAAAACAAAAGAGGTAACTCCTTCTGCTGTTAAAGTTGAAGAGAAAAAGGAAGAAGCTCCAATTGAAAATAAAACGGTTGTTGAAATTCCAGTAGTTGCTGAAATTGAAGTAAAAGTAAATGAACTTCCTTTTGATCAACCAACTGATTCAGCTAAAGAAGAGCCAAAAAAAGCTAATAAAGCACCTTTAAATAAACCAGCTCGTCCTGGAAGAAATTTATTGGAAGAAAAAGTGGTTGCGGCAAAAACTGAAGAGACTGTTGAATCGAAAAAAACAGAAGCTCCAGTTACAAATGAAGTTCCACTTATTGAAACACCAACTGCAACAACACCCAATCCTAGACCGAATCCAAGACCGCCTTTCGAAAGAAATCAACCAAGGAATCCTAATCAGAATCCAAATCAAAACCCGAATCAGAATCCAAACAGGAATCCTAATCAGGCGAATAATAACAATGCCAACCAAAACAATCCAAATCAACAAAATCGCCGTCCTCAAGAGCACAAACCAAATGAAGACAAACAAGACGATACGTATGATTTAGTTGGAATTGTATCTGCTGAAGGCGTTTTGGAAGTAATACAAGATGGATACGGATTCTTACGTTCTTCAGATTACAATTATTTACCGTCACCAGATGATATTTATGTTTCTCAAAGTCAAATCAAACTTTTTGGTTTAAAAACTGGAGATACAGTTAAAGGTTCAATTCGCCCACCAAGAGAAGGCGAAAAATATTTCCCTTTGGTGAAAGTTGAATCTATTAATGGACGTCACCCATCATATATTCGTGACCGTGTTCCTTTCCAATATTTAACACCATTATTTCCCGATGAGAAATTTAAGTTAACTGGACACAAACAAGAGACTTTATCAACTAGAGTTATGGACTTGTTTGCACCAATAGGAAAAGGACAACGTGGAATGATTGTGGCGCAACCAAAAACGGGTAAAACAATGCTTTTAAAGGATGTTGCAAATGCAATTGCAGCGAATCATCCTGAAACATATTTAATCGTTCTACTAATTGACGAACGTCCTGAAGAGGTTACTGACATGGCTCGAAGCGTAAAAGCGGAAGTTGTGGCTTCTACTTTTGACGAACCAGCTGAGCGACATGTAAAAGTTGCGAATATGGTACTTGAGAAAGCAAAAAGAATGGTTGAATGTGGCCACGACGTATGTATTCTTTTAGATTCTATTACGCGTTTGGCGAGAGCTTACAATACTGTTTCTCCAGCTTCAGGTAAAGTATTATCGGGAGGTGTTGATGCAAATGCATTACACAAACCGAAACGTTTCTTTGGTTCTGCGAGAAAAATCGAAAATGGTGGTTCTTTATCAATTATTGCTACAGCATTAACTGAAACAGGTTCTAAAATGGACGAAGTTATCTTTGAAGAATTCAAGGGAACTGGTAACATGGAATTACAATTAGACCGTAAAATTTCTAACCGTAGAATTTATCCTGCGATTGACATCACTGCTTCTGGAACAAGAAGAGAGGATTTACTTGTTAGCAAGGAGGTTTTACAACGTGTTTGGTTGATCCGTAAGTTCTTGGCTGATATGAATCCTGTTGAAGCAATGGAATTCATGAAGAACCATATGGAAAACACGATTTCAAACGAGGAATTCCTTGTGTCAATGAATAGCTAATAATATATTATCAATACTTTTGTCCCGAATTGGATTTTCCTTTTCGGGACTTTTTATTTAAATACCATGAGAATCACAGTAAAAACAGGAATTATTTCAGCAGCGATTTGGATCTTAATCAAACTATCATTTTTCTATTTAGACATTTCTCATGATTCAATTGTTCCACTAGTAATGCTAAATATTCTTGGTTTATTATTGGCTATAGCGATTGGTTTATACCTTCAAAAAATAAGAGAGACGGAAGAAACAAACACTATGGTAGATTTGAAAAACGGCATGAGCGCGGGTTTACCATATGTTTTAATGGTTAGTATTTTTATTTATTTCTATTACACGAAAATCAATCCGGAATATTACGCACATCAAATTGCAGAAAACGAAATTACGATTGAAAAGATGGTAAATGATCCTGTTGCATTGAAAAAATTCAAATCTGAACAAGGTGACGCCGAAGTAATGACAAAAGAACAAATCGAAACAAAGTTAAAGCACAGTAACCGTCAAGGAGCTTCAGCAGGATTTACTGCAACATTAGCAACATTGGCTTTATTAATCTTAGCTACGATTTATAGTTTATTGATTACAATCATTTACAGAAAAATCATGTTTAAAAGGTAATCTTTTAGCAATTATTCGCTAACTCTTCTCCTAACGCTTCATAGTTTATTCCGTCAAAATTACCAGAAGACATCATCAATAATACAGCGTTATCCCATTTTTTTGAATGAATAAAATCGGACACTTCTTTCGTGTCATTTAGTACAAGAACATTTCCTCCAAATCCATTTTCAACCAATTCTTTTGAAATAGGCTCGAGTTTTTTGTGTTTCACAACTTCTGGACTATAATAAACTACAGCTTCATCAGCAGCTTCCATCGCCCCTAAATAATGTGGTAAAAATTCTTTCTTCAACGATGAAAATGTATGCAATTCCATGCATGCGACAACATGTCTATTAGCGTACTGTTCTTTTACTGCTTTTGTTGTCGCTTTTAATTTTGACGGAGAATGAGCAAAATCTTTAAACATGGTAAAAGATCCATTTTCTGCTACTTTCTGAAGACGTTTTCCCGCTCCAGTAAAAGACTCACTTGCTTTCAGAAAATCATGAGGTTTAATTCCCATTGCTTCACCGACACGCATCGCACCCATGAGATTTTGCAGATTATGTCCTCCAAAAATTTTCAAATTGTATATTTCATTGTCAAAAAACAAACGCGTTCCTTCAACTGCAACTTCATAAGTTGGCGTTTTATAAGGAATTGAATTAATTGTCGACTTATACTTTTCACCTAATTTTAATACTTCTTCATCTTCTGTATTATAAATTAAGGTCCCATTCTTTTCAATCAGTGAACAAAAGATATCAAACTGATCCACATAATTTTCAAACGTTGGAAATACATTGATATGGTCCCATGCAATACCACTTATAATTGCAATATGTGGCTTGTACAAATGAAATTTTGGTCTACGGTCGATTGGTGAACTCAAATATTCGTCACCTTCCAAAAGCATAATCGGTGATTTGTCCGTTAATTTTACCATACAATCGTAGCCTTCCAATTGCGCCCCAACCATATAATCAACATCCAAATCAAGTTCATTTACAACATGTAAAATCATGGAAGTAATTGTTGTTTTTCCATGGCTTCCGCCAATTACAACACGAATTTTATTTTTGCTTTGTTCGTATAAATATTCTGGGTAAGAATAAACGGGAATATTCAACTCTTTTGCACGCAGTAATTCCGGATTATCTTCTCGCGCATGCATACCAAGAATAACTGCATCAATATTGTTAGAAATTCTTGTCGCATCCCAACCAATCGTTGAAGGCAAAATTCCTTGTTTCAATAACCGTGCTTTTGAAGGCTCAAATATCTCATCATCGGAACCGGTAACAATATCCCCTTTTCTACTTAATGCAATTGCCAAATTATGCATTGCACTTCCTCCTATTGCAATAAAATGTATATTCATTTATTTCCTTTTAGAAATTTCATAATTAAATTCCAACCATCAATTATTGCCGGAATAATCAAGCAAATTGTTCCGTAATCTGAAATGAAATGATAATATTTTTGATTGGATTCATCCGCCAAAAGATTAGGAAGCATGATAGATAATAATCCAAAATAATACACCCAATCCCACCACTTTTGAACTTTTGATAATTTCCTTGTCAACAATTGTAATCCAATATAAATAGCCGCCAGTGCCAAAATTGAAATTGGAATTTGCTGAAGATGCACTAAATCATTGGATTTCCAGAAATATGAACAGATTAAAAATGACAGGAAAAACCTTCCTGTTATTGCTAGGGTCAATATTAAATCTTTAGATTTCATTCAACTTCTTTTTGTGAAATTAAAAGAAATTGAAAAGCAATTGAAGCAAATTAAAAAGAGTTACACACATTAAAAATTGAATTAGTTTTCAATATATTAAAAGTAATGAATTTAAGTACCATTAATTATTGATGGATTCATCAAAAGTGACAATCGCTTTTTTCTCACTAGTGACCGATAAAAATAGAAATTAATCAATTTTATTACTGAAAGTGTTGATTTTATTTACATTGCCTTCAATAAACTAGTTGGAATTGTTTGTACGACTGATATAAAGGCTGAAAAAGATAATATTATTGAATTCATCAATCATCCAAAGCGTTTCTTCCCTATTGGACGATTAGATAAACCAAGTGAAGGATTAACCTATTACTTAAGGATTCATTGATGATATGAGTAATGGAGCACCAATTTTTGATACGGTTATTAAAAAATGTTACGATAAACAAATCAGTAAATATTCCTTTTCTATTATTTTGACTCAAGGTTTGAACCGTCAAATTAGACGAATGTGCGAATACCTTGATTATGATATCGTAGAGTTGAAACGTATTCGCATCATCAATAATTCGTTGGATCTACCAGTTGGTGAATGACGTTATTTAGATGCAAATGAAATAGCTCATATAAAAGAAACAGTATCTGATTCTTCTGAAAATTTTGACAATACAATTTGACTTTTCTAGTAATTGCGATATACGCAACTACCACTTTCCTGCTTACGATATTCAATTATTCCATTGATTAATATAATTTTATATTTGTCTTGTAATTAAACATTTATAAAGACAAATAAATTATGAAATCATTCTATTCAATAATTGTATTATCATTTATACTAGCTTCCTGCAGTACCTCAAACACTGTTACTTCAAATCACTTCTTTCAAAAAAGAAAATATACAAGTGGTTGGAATTTGAATCATTCAACAAAAATTGTTTCCTCAAATGAAGAATCTATCAATGAGACGCCAAATCCAGAATCATCAATAAGTTCTAAAATAAAAACAGCTGAACCTTTAAATCTCGAAAACACAAATCCAATTGAGCAAAGTGAATGCGATACAATAATACTTAACAATGGACAAATTGTTAGAGTCAATATCATTAATACAACTGCTACCCTTGTTCGTTATACCAAATGTGACAGCGAAGATCAAACAGAATTAATATTAGCCAAAGAAGAGGTTAAAGCCCTTCAATATGCCAATGGAGACTTTGAATTTATAAAGCATTCTACCAATCAAAACAGCGATAATGAAATAAATAATCAGCAAAACACAACTAAAAATGAAACGAACGATGATCTGAAAAAAGTTGGTATAGCCGCTGGAGTAATGGTATTGATAATTTTAATAGTTGCGGGGGTAGCAATATTTGGAATTTATTTTTTAATTGCTGCAATCTTTGGGATATTTTAATTTAAAAAGTAATTAATTGTAAAATAAACATAATGAAAATACTCTTTTCAATTCTAGCCTTATCAATTATATTAGCTTCTTGCGGAACTTCCAATTCCGTTACATCAAATCATTTCTTTCAAAAAAGAAAATACACAAGTGGTTGGAAATTGAATCATTCAACAAAAGTTGTTTCTGCAAATGAAGAATTTATTAAAGAAAATAAAACTACAGATGCATCTTTATATTCAACAATCAATTTGGAGGAATCAACTTCAAATCTTATTGAACTTGGATCTTCAATTCAAGCAGAATGTGACACAATAATTCTTAATGATGGCAAAATTGTTCGTGCAACCATACTTAGCACGACTGATTCAACGATAAGCTACAATAAATGTGAAAGTGATGAACCAGCGGAATTCACCATAAATAAAAAAGAGATTAAGGCAATTCAATATGCAAATGGGAAATTTGAGTTTATTAAACATGAAAGTGCGGAAGATGTGCATCGAAATGAATGGAAGAAAAAAGAACTTACAAAAGAGAAAATAAAAGAAGAAAATATAGAAAAAAATAAAGAAAGAAGTAAAACTGCTATAATTGTGATTTTTTCTATTTTTGGAGCAGCGGCATTAGCTATTGGATTGCTTTTTATTGGGATGACACTTGGTTGTTGTTAATCAAATTAAAAAGTGTCAAAAAGTAAATTAAAAAATAGTTGTATTTTTGAGTAAATCATCTACTATGAAAATTTTACTACCGATTTTATTTGCACTACTTACTGCAAGTTCATTCTCTCAACAAACGATCAACGGAAGTATAACCCATGGTGGTCTAACAAGAACCTATATTTTATATGTTCCAGCAAGTTATTCGGCGGCCTCTCCTGCTCCACTTGTATTTAATTTTCATGGATACACGAGTAACTCTACAGAACAAATGTTTTATGGTGATTTCCGTCCAATTGCAGATACTGCAGGTTTTTTAGTTGTTCATCCCATGGGAACATTGGATGGATCCAATCAACCTTATTGGAATTCTGGTTGGGGAGGAACAGTAGATGATATTGGCTTTACAGCGGCATTGATTGATTCTTTATCTCTTGATTATTCTGTCAACCCAGAAAGAATTTACAGTACGGGGATGTCAAATGGCGGTTTCATGAGTTACACTTTAGCATGTGAATTGAGTAATCGAATTGCGGCAATCGCTTCAGTAACAGGCGCAATGAATTTAAACCAATCTTCAACTTGTAATGCAACTCATCAAATGCCGGTAATGGAAATTCATGGGACAGCTGATGGTACAGTTGCATATAACGGTTCAAGTTGGATCGGAGCAACCAGCAATACCTTGAATTATTGGGCAACGTTTAATAATTGTGCTATTCCTGCGATTATGTCGAATGTTCCAAATACTAATACAGTTGACGGATGCACTGCAGAACATTACGTTTATCAAAATGGATTAAATGGTGTTGAAGTTGAACATTATAAAATCATTGGTGGTGGGCATACTTGGCCTGGGGCACCAATTACTGCAGGTGTAACGAATAGAGATATTGATGCTTCAACAAAAATCTGGGAATTTTTTATGCAATATGATATCAATGGAAGAATTGGGTATAGTGGATTGAATGATCTTACATCAAGTCAATCTATTTCAGTTTACCCTAATCCTGCATCCAACAGCTTAATGCTAAAGGGGCTGGAAAACTTAAATTCAATTTCAAACCTTGAAATAACCAATTTATCAGGTAAAAAAGTAATGTCTATTGGTGATTACAAAAATGATATTGATGTTTCAAATCTCTCTGAAGGAATCTATTTCATTTCTTTTTTGAATGGTGTTCAAACAGAAACAATCAGATTTATCAAACAATAAAAGATTATTTATTTTTAAAAGGTTCGATTTGTTGTTCAAAGAAATTAGAAGGATATTGTTCAACACCTTCAAATCCTAGCTCAATATCTCTTCCGTCTGAAGGAATGTAATTGGTTTTGAAAATATAATCCCAACAACTTAATGAAATTCCAAAATTCACACCTTTCAAATGTTCTTTTGGCAAATCTTTAACATGGTGCCAAATGTGCATTTTTGGATTGTTAAGGATGTATTTCAACGGTCCATAATCCCAACCTAAATTTGCATGATTCAAATGACCAATCAATGTTCCAATCATATACACATAAAACCCATGTTCCAATTTAAAATTAAGAATGTAGGACATTACAAGAAACCCAATCAGCTGGTAAACAACATTTTCCATGAAATGATAACGTAAGTGAGCAGCAAATCCCATTTCTCTCACCGAATGATGTAGTTTATGGAACTTCCATAAGAATGGTACCCGATGTAATAAATTATGAATACACCATTGAACAAAATCCCGCATTAAAAAGAAGGTAATGACTTGCAACCAAACTGGAAAATATTTAAAGAAATCAAAAAGATACCTTCTTGGTAATCCTATAGAACCCATTAATTCTGAGAATAAGGCAGATGTTGTATTGCACAATGCAGCAAAGATTATCAAACCAAATAGAAAGTAATTGAAGAACATGTAAAAAGCATCAATCCAAAAATCTCTTCTAAGTATAGACTGATTCTTTCTCCATGGTAAGCAGATTTCCATTATCCAAATTGCAATGGATAAAAAAATCAGCATGTAAAATGCACTAATTCCATCATCAAATGGATGAACAATTTGATTTACTAAATTATTCCAGCTGCCTTTATAGGCGTTTTCTATTGTTTGAGAAAGAGAAGTCAAAATGAATTATGAATTACGTGTTTCACAAATTTATTGATTTCTATGGAAATAAAATGGAATTGTTGAAAATGTTATTTTTACAAAATTAATACTCATAAAGACCAATGCACAAGTTAACGCATATTCACTTTCTTATTTTACTTTTTTGCTTTGGCTCATGTGCTAATAATGCCGATACTTTATTAGATAATAAAGAAAATATTTTTCTTAAAAAGATTATTGAAGTCGACGAACTATTACGTTTTCAAGATGATAATACACTAAAAATAATTGATTTACGTTCAATAGACGAATATCAAAAAGGTCATTTCAAAAATGCAATTCGGCTTTCAAGAATTGATTTTGAAGATACTACTTCATCTATAGAAGGGATGATGGCTACAAAGGATCAAATGGAAAACTTATTAGGTGTAATAGGGATTAAAAATACTGACTACATTGTAATATATGATGGAAAAGGAAATCCAGATGCATGTCGATTATATTGGGTTTTAGATCATTACGGTCATAAAAATAAAGCTTTACTTAACGGTGGGTTTTCAGCAATGAAGTCAGATGAAAAAATACTCATTTCTAAAAAAACCATACTTAATCCATCCGTTTATAAGTTCAACAGCCAAAAATGTATTCGATATGCTTCATTAGAAGATGTGAGAAATGCTCAAAACGATCCAAATTACATAATTATTGACACACGTTCCAAGAGTGAATTTTCAGGAAAAGAATTAAAAGGAGAAGTTGAACGCACAGGACATATTCCTAGTAGCATCAATATTTATTACGAAAGAAACATAGACATTAAAAACAAGTGTAAATTCAAATCTGCCAAACAATTAAGAAAACTTTATTCGAACAGTCCAAAAAATAAAAAAATCATTGTTTATTGCCATTCTGGTGTTCGTTCTGCTTTAACAACCTTTGTGTTATGTGAAATATTGGGATACAAAAATGTGCAGAATTATGATGGATCTTGGAT
>JBEAUV010000085.1:0-10660 GCA_041161265.1 Bacteroidota bacterium
CTGCTGTAATTCGAGAGCGTAAACCTTCTGAAACTGGATAAAGAGGTAAACGCATATTTTCTTCCATTATTCCTAAAACTTTCAATGATACTTTCACTCCTCCAGGATTTCCTTCTTCAAAAAACATTTTTGTAATTGGTAATAAATCGTAATGACTTTTTCTTGCATTTTCAAAATTACCAGCTAATGATTCTGCCACCATTTTAGAAAATTGAGATGGGAAAGCATTTGCCACTACAGAAATAACTCCATCCGCACCTGCTGCGATCAAAGGTAAGGTTATCGCATCATCTCCACTCAAAATACCAAAACCTTCTGGTCGAAATTGAATCAATTCCATAATTTGTTCCATGCTTCCAGAAGCCTCTTTCATTGCAACAATATTGTCAATTTTAGAAAGTTCTAAAGTGGTCGCTGCTGTCATATTTGAACCCGTTCTACCAGGAACATTGTATAGAATAATCGGCAATTTCGTGCACGATGCGATGTGTTTATAATGTTCTATTATACCGTTTTGGATTGGCTTATTATAATATGGGCTAACAGAAAGGATTCCATCAACACCTGCAGGTATTTTCTTGAATAATTCACCTATTTCTATCGTATTGCTGCCACCACAACCGTATACTATTTTCAATTTTCCGTTGTTTTCGTCCATAACGGTCGCTAAAATTTCCATTTTTTCAGCTTGACTTAAAGTTGGAGACTCACCAGTTGTACCTTGAACGACTAGGAAATCAATACCACCATCAATTTGATAGCGAACCAATTTGCGAAGAGCATCAAAATCTATTGAATTATCAGCTTTGAATGGAGTAACCAATGCAACTCCTGAACCTTTAAATGGATTAGTCATATTAAGAAATTTTCTCGAGTGTATTTTTTGCGAAGTTAACTATTTCTAATGGGTTATTTGAGTGAGAATTTACTTGAATTGTGAAAAAATCAAAAGAAGTATTCACCCCTATTTTCCATTTAGCACGAAGAGGAGAAAGTATTTTTACTATTTTCTTATCTTCCACTTCCAATCAATGCATCGTATTTTTCTGAAAGAATTGTCTTAAGATATTCATCTTTAATCTTTCCCATAAAGTTCATATCTTTCGGAGATAGAAAATGAATCAATACATGGGGTCTAAGTGTTTCTCTTTTCAACGTTTCAGGAATTACCACAATCAATTTCACCTCTTTTACATTACTGTCATTCAATAATTTATCTAATGCTGAGCGGTATTCTTTGTAATTTTCTTCGCTACGATAAGGAAAGACAACTGCCAACTTTTTTATTCCCAACCAAATATTTGACTTATCGCTCATAGTCTCTTAATTAAACAATTGAATGAATTCATCTTCAGACAAAATTGTAATTCCTAAACTTGATGCTTTCTTAAGTTTAGCTGGCCCCATGTTTTCACCAGCAACCACAAAATCTGTTTTAGAAGAAATAGAAGATACATTTTTTCCACCGTTTGATTCAATAACTTCTTTGATTTCATCTCGAGAAAATGAATTAAAAACACCAGAAACAACAAATGATTTTCCGTCTAATTTATTGGTTGCACCTTCCTTCTCCTTTATTTCAAATTGTAATCCTGCATTTATCAGTTTTTCAATCAACAAACAATTGTCTTCGTTGGTGAAATAATTTTGAATTGAAATTGCAATTTTATCTCCGATCTCATCCACATTTATCAATTCATCAAAAGTTGCGACCTTGAGATTTTCAATCGTTTTAAAATGCTTAGCTAATTTTTTTGCAACAGTTTCACCAACAAAACGAATTCCAAGCGCAAATAAAACGCGTTCAAATGGAACTGTTTTAGACACTTCCAAACCACTTATTATATTGTTCGCTGACTTATCTGCCATCCTATCTAATTCAACTACTTGATCAAAAGTTAAATCGTATAAATCAGCAATTGTTTTAATGAGACCTTTAGCGTATAATAGATCTACTGTTTCAGCACCCAAACCATCAATATTCATTGCCTTTCGACTAATGAAATGCTCGATTTTACCTTTCATTTGTGGTGGGCAGAGTGTATCATTCGGACAATAATGTTGTACTTCTCCTTCTCTCCTAACCAAGGTTGTATTGCATTCTGGACAATTTTCAATGAAATGTGCAACAGGGGCAGATATGTCTCGTTTCTCCGTATTTACGCCTACAATTTTCGGAATAATCTCTCCTCCTTTTTCGACGTAAACAAAATCGCCAACATGAAGGTTTAACTTTTCAATTTGATCTGAATTATGCAATGACGCTCTTCGAACGGTTGTTCCACCTAATTGAACAGCTTGCAAGTTTGCAACGGGAGTAATTGCGCCAGTTCTGCCAACTTGATAAACAATCGATTCTAATTTTGTTTCAACTCGTTCTGTTTTGAATTTATAGGCTATTGCCCAACGAGGTGATTTCGCAGTGAACCCAAGTGATTTTTGTTGTGCATAATTATTCACTTTTATGACAACACCATCAATTTCAAAAGGAAGTTTGTTACGTTCTTTGTCCCAATGGTGAATGAATTCCATTATTCCATCAATGGAATTAACTTTTTCAATGAATCTATTTTTTGTCTCAGGAACTTTAAAACCCCATTTACCGGCTTTATCAACGGATTCAAAATGTCCTTCAATTGCTAAATCACTTCCATAAATCCCATATAAATATGAATCCAAAGAACGTTCTGCAACAACTTTTGAATCTTTCATTTTCAATGTTCCTGAAGCAGTATTTCGAGGATTCGCAAATAAGGCTTCGTCACTCTCTTCTCTTTCAGTATTTAACTTCTGAAAACTATCAAGCGGCATGAATATTTCTCCTCGAATTTCGAAATCAGTCGGAAAATCACCTTTTAATTGCAAGGGAATCGTTTTAATTGTTTTGACATTGGTTGTTACATCTTCCCCTTGAGTTCCATCGCCTCGTGTTACAGCTCTTGAAAGAAATCCATTTTCATACCGAATACCGATTGCAACTCCATCATATTTTAGCTCGCAAACGTATTCAATTTTGCCTTCAGCCAATTTTTTCAATCTATTCTCCCAATCAATAATTTCTTCTTCTGAATAAGTATTCGAAAGGGAAAGCATTGGAAAACGATGAACAACTGTTTCAAATTTCTTTGTTATATCACCCCCAACACGTTTAGTTGGACTATAATCAAAAGCAAATTCAGGAAATTGACTTTCAAGATCTTGCAATTTTTTCAGCAACAAATCAAAATCATAATCAGAAATGACAGGTGTATTCTCAATATAATACAAGTGATTATGCTTATTGATTTCTTCCGATAACTTTAGAATTTCTTCTTTAGCGTCAACATTGTTCATGCCGTGAAGTTACGGCTTTTGTCCCTGTAACATTCTATCCCTACCCTGTAAATCTTTCCTCAATTGGATGTTAACAAATCCTCTTTCTTCTAATACTGCCTTTGTTTCAGTTGCAAATCGTTCATGAATCTCGAAAAACAATTTCCCTCCAGATTTCAAATAATCAAATGCATTTTCACTGATTTTCTTGTAAAAAATTAAAGGATCTTCGTTTTCAACGAACAATGCCATATGTGGCTCAAAATCTAAAACATTTGCAGCCATTTCTGATTGATCAGTATATGGAATGTACGGAGGATTTGATACCCAACAATCGAATGAATTCTCATTCTTTCCTGGAATTAGATCATTTGTAGTGGCATCCAAGAACATTGTTTCAATTTCTAACCCAACTAATTTGGCGTTTTCATTCGCTAAATTGATTGCTACTTCTGAGAAATCCGTAGCTAAAACAGAAGCTTTTTTAAGAGTTGATTTTAATGCTAAAGCTATGCAACCAGACCCAGTGCATATATCAGCTATTTGAAGGGAATCAGAACTTCCGTATTCTTCTGAAATCCATTGAACCAACTCTTCCGTTTCTGGTCTTGGTATTAAAGCGCGAGAATCAGTAATCAATTCCAATCCAAAGAATTCTGTTGTACCAATAATATATTGAAAGGGTTCTTGATTAATTAATCTCTTAACAATGCTTCTGAAATACAACAAATCTGATTCAGAAAGTAATTGATCATCACTGAATAAATATTCAGATCTAGAAATATCCAACCGTTGAACAATTGCCTCTCTAAGCATGAAATTGAGTTCACTTTCAGAAAATTGACTGTTCAGTCGACTTTTGAAATATGCTTTTACTGCTTGAATGGTATTGGTTTGAACGAACACTTTTTTTGCTTCAAAGATACTCGAATCAATAAAAATGCACTTGATTCTTGAAAGAAATTATTTGAGTAAATCTTTCACCATCCAAATATCACATGCAAAATGACCAGAATCACCTAGTGGTTTTTTCAAAAACTCAAACCCTAATTGCTGATATAAACTCACAGCTTTATTTAATTCGGGCAAGGTTTCCAAATAGAGTTTTGAATAACCCAATTTCAATGCTGAATCAAAACAAATTTCCATCAACTTGTAACCGATTCCAATTCCTCTAGCGGAAGAAGATACATATAATTTAACTAATTCAGCATAGCCTTGAGGTAAACCTATTGTAGGAAATATACCGCATCCACCAATAATCTCATCATCTTGTTTCGCTATCCAATAAATACTTCCTGGTGTTTGGAAAAGCTGAAATAATGCATCCGTTGTTGGATCAGTATAAACAGTTCCTGGCTTATCAACACCGTGTTCTTTTAGCACAGCTCTAATTACTTTTGCAATTTGAAAATTGTCTACTAAACAAATCTGATGAAAAGTTAGATTCATTTTATTGAGTTACTATTTTTTTGATTTGAAATAATAGGTATATCCAAACCCAACAATTAAAAAAGAAGTCACTTTGTTGAATTCACTTGGATCATAACCTCCTAATGATTGAAGTCCAATCAAATCAGGACGAAAACCAAATCCTTGAAAAGCATATGAAACAACTAACCTATAAGAAGATTGTTCATCAGCAGTCAATATTAAACCAATTGATGGTTCCAAATAAGTCGAATTAACAATTCTAGGATTCACTCCTAAAGAATCATTTCTATCAGAAACGAAATAATTTTGAGTATAACCGAATTTCAAACCTATTTCTGTAGCAAAATGGTCTGTATGAAATTTTTCCCAACCTGTTTTGAAAAATATACCCCCAGAATGCATACCACCATATGTTGGATCAGAAACTTTAAATTCATTAATTGCGAAATAAGAATACCGAACTCCTATTCCGACAACAATTTGTTTATTTATTTTATACTGATAATAAGGAGCCACATTGACGAGTCCTTGCATGATGCTTTTGAATGGCTTATTTGTCATGCCATTTGGTAGACCAAGTTCGATGTTAAAAGTATGCTTTGGATCAATTACTTGCGCATCCGACACAAATGCCGAAATAGAAACAAATAATATTAAAAGATACTTTGCCATGTGAATACAACGTGAAATTAATGAAAAAATTGAAAGCACAAAAAAGTTATGGTTTGACTCACTTTCAATCAACCAATTTCATTTGTTTTAAAAGAAAAGATGCATTCATGTTTTGGCAAATTCCCGGTCGTATTTTATAATCAAAAGAAAGAACATCTCCAGTAATTGTAGAGTCGAAAAACATATTTTTAAACGCCAAATTATCGCTCGATAAATTACATAATGAGAGGTCGTGCGTTGCAATTACTCCTTTTGCATTTAAACGTTGTAATTTCTGAAGGAATTTTGCAGATCCAATTTCCTTGTCTTTTGAATTCGTTCCTTTGAGAATTTCATCCAGAATAATAAAGACTTTTTCTCCTCTTTCAATAGCATCCATGATGAATCTAAGACGTGTTAACTCAGCATGAAAATAAGAACTTTCAACGGTCAAATCATCCGACGTTCTCATGCTCGAATATAATTTCAACTTGACCATTTCACATGATTCAGCCAGAATTGGGAAACCAGCATTGGCACAAATATTTGCAAGCCCCAAACTTCTCAAATAGGTACTTTTACCTGCCATATTGGGACCTGTGATAATCATGAAATTTTCATTTTTATTCAATGAAACATCATTTAACACTCTTTTATCTTTAAGAACGAAAGGATGTCCCAATCCAACAATTTTCATTTCTTGATTTTCATTAAATTCCGCAAAAATCGTTTCTGGAAAATTCACTTTATAAATTGCACCCGAGATCCACACTTCCAGTTGCGCCAATTGATTTTCCCATGAACCAAGTTGACTTTCATTTTCAATTCGCCATTTTTCCCATTGATACAGTACTTGATAATCCCATGCTAAAAAGAAATTCAAAACTGTTCCAACAATTAAATTCATTCGAACATCCATTCGTCCTTGAATTTTCTCTAGTTGATTTAAGGAATCTAATAGGTTTATTTGATTAGAAAAAAGTGCATCACGCGTTTTTTTAAATTGTTCTGAATGAATTGTGACTTGACTAAATAAAAGCAATTGTCGCTGAAACATTTTAACTTGGTTTGAAAATGATGTGACCTTGGTCGAAATGCTATTTGCAAGTTTCAAGTTTCTCCCAATTAAACCAAAAACAAGTATTATATAAACGCCAAAAACCGAACTTGAGATAACATCAAATGAAAACAATACTGTTGCAGTCACTGAAGAAATAGGAATTAATAATCTTAAAATTTTTGAATAAAAGTCTTCGACAACCTTATTTGCTTTTATGTTTTGGAACTCTTTTTCAAGGTTTTCAGATTTAAAAACCATTCCTTCAACTAAAAACTCTTGACACCAATCTGGTTGCTTCGATAAATCTAAAATCGCTTCATTTGTTAATTCAACAAATTCACTCCCATCCATCAATTGACTTGCTAACAAATCAGAACCTTTCTTTGAAACAGTTCTATTTATTAATTGAAAAAAACTCTTTTTTCCAAAAATATCCATGTCAAACGCAAATGGATGTTGAGGATTCTTATATTCACTCCCATCATCAAACATTGACCAATTCCCTTCCAAAACGTGAAGTTCATTTTGATTAAATTCAATTAAAAGTTTGAATTTGTCGCGCACGTATTTAGCATTGACTGAAAGATGAACTAAAAAAAGAAAAAGCACTAAAAAAAAGATAATCGGTATGATTACTCCAACATTTCCCCAGAAAAAATAACCTGATAAAAAGCCACAAACAAAAGCGATCAATCGCAAAGTACCTATCAACTGATAGCGTCTTTTCGCTTTATTATATTCTAATTGATTGCTTTGAATTCGTTGCTCGTAATACGTCCTATTTTTCAAAATAATAATTTTCTTTCGGTAAATTTAATTAGAAATCACACATTTAAACTTAAGTTTCAATTGCAATTCAATACAAACAATAAATTTCACTAATTTTAAGTCGTGAACAGAAAAATAGACAGATTAAAATTGGCCCATTTCGGGAATCTTGAACTTCTTGCAAAACAAGTTGTTGAAGGATTTATCACAGGTTTACATAAAAGTCCGTTTCACGGTTTTTCAGTTGAATTTGCTGAGCACCGATTATATAACAAAGGAGAATCAACAAGACATATTGATTGGAAATTATTTGCTCGAAGTGGTAAATTATTCACTAAAAAATATGAGGAAGAAACAAACCTTCGTTGTCAAATAGTTATTGATTGCTCAAGTTCGATGCTTTTTCCAAAAGATGCAGAATTGAATAAATTTGAATTCTCTGTCTATGCTGCTGCCTCTCTTATAGAGTTATTAAAACGTCAAAGAGATGCTGTTGGACTTTCCTTGTTTACAGACAAACTTGAATTGCACACAGCTGCAAAATCATCTATGACTCATCACCGTTATCTATACAGTGAATTAGAAAAACGGATGACAAATTACTCTGAAACGACAAAGAAAGACACCAATGCTATTCAAGCAATTCATGATGTTGCAGAGCTTTGTCATCAGAGGAGTTTAGTTGTGATTTTCTCAGATTTATTGGATGATCCAGATAAATTAGATGAATTATTTCAAGCATTGCAACATTTAAAGCATAACAAGCACGAAGTAATATTATTCCATGTTGTAAGTCAAAAATTGGAAGTGGATTTTAATTTGGATAACCGTCCATACAATTTGGTTGACATGGAAACTGGTGAAAATTTAAAACTTCAACCCGCTGAGATAAAAGAGTTTTATGTAGATTCCATTACAAAATATTTCAACGAATTAAAAATGCGTTGTGCAAATTATCAAATTGACTTTATGCCTGCCGATATTGATAAGGGAGTGAATCAAATCCTTTTGCAATACATGTTGAAACGACAAAAATTATTTTAATTTTCATTGTTATTAATCGACATGATTTTCACCCAACAAATCTAGCACTGTTTTTACAGGGCTAAATGCTCCATTTGGAACTTCAACAAAAATTGTATTCCAAAAAGCCATTCCGCCATTCCACAATCCTGGAAGTTCAATGAAACGTATTTTTTGACCATGGTGCTGTTTGTTAACGATAAAGTATTTATCATCATCACGGAACTTACTTAATTCAAAATTTTGCCCTTCTAAAGAAATTGATGAGGTGGCAATCAATACTGGATTGAAATGGGTACTTTGATTCATCAATTCAAGTTGACTCAGTTTGGTTGAAATCTGAGAT
The DNA here is from genome assembly GCA_041161265.1 of Bacteroidota bacterium. Classification (GTDB taxonomy): domain Bacteria; phylum Bacteroidota; class Bacteroidia; order Flavobacteriales_D; family Crocinitomicaceae; genus M0103. Next base: position 8,595 of record JBEAUV010000085.1, read on the forward strand.
TTCTCTACAATTTGCTTAGAAATCATTCCTTGATCATTGATCCAAAAAGGGCCACCACCAGGCTGACCTTCATTCTTTACCATTCCACAAACTCTTGTTGGACGATTCAATAATACCCTAATATCTTCAGCAGATTTGCACTTTTCAATTTGAGATTCAGAATAAACTTGGTACTTTTTATTTAAATCAATGAGAGATTCTATTGTTGGATTTAAAAACACCTCAGATGCATCTTCCTTAAATTGCAACAATACACCTCCTAATTCTTGCCAGGTATTCATCGCAATATCTATGTTTTTTGGATGCTGAACATTGTCAATATTTTTAATGAAGATAATTTCATTATCAATATTATTTAAATGTAACAATAACGCTCCGTGTCCAGCTGGTCGAGAAACGATTTCATTTTCATCATTCAAAAACACCTCGCCATTTTCTTTGAATGCAATAGAATTTGATTCAATTGATTGTTCGGAAAACGTTGTTTTAGATTCTTTTATTGACTGAATAGCATTTTGAATTTCATGTTCATAGGCCAATTGGATTGTGAAATGAAATGACAAATTAGAATTTCCCAATTTAGCCCCATGAATAATTTGTTCTTGAAAAGGATTTAAAATCTCAGTTTCATTATTATGAAATGGTATTAATCCTTTTGGTAAATGTCCAAAATTCAAGCCTTCTTTATCTAACAAATAGGCAACTATTTCTTCAAACGAAATGGTTTGATTCAGCAAAACAGTTTGCATTTCTGTTGGAATTTGTTTGAAGAATGCAAAATCAGAAATTGAATTTAAAAAACGTTCTACTTGACTTCTATTTTCGTCATTTGGTTCATCTAAAAAATCATATAAAAATTGAAACATTCTAGAGCCTGAACCGGAAGCTGGAATAAAAAAGCTAACTGGCGTCTGATGTTTTCTATATATCTCTGAATATCTTTCCTTTTCAGTACTAGTTAGTCGTAAAATACCTTCACTAATCTTACACGGCGCAATCAGTTCTAATTCAGGGTTTTCACTGAATACTTTAAGCTTTTGATTGTGAATTTCTTGATCTGTGAACTGATATTTCATGAATTGGAGAAAGTTTTCTTTATTTTGTAATGTGAATTTAGCTTTCGAATATATAAAATATCGGTGGAATGCCAAGGGAAGACATGGAACACATTCTCCTTTTGTGTATGATTTTGTAGATCAGTGTATGCAAATTCCACTCGATGAAAATTTTATTAAAGGGCGAGAGGAATTGTTCAAATCATTAAAAACAGATCATCGAACAATTACAATTGAAGATTTTGGCGTTGGTTCAAAAAAACTAAGCAATCAGCGACGAATTTCTCAAATTTTCAGAACAAGTTCGTCAAAAGGTAAATACGGTGATTTACTTTACCAACTTTCTGCATTTTACAAGCCGAAGCAAATTTTAGAATTTGGAACTTCTTTGGGAATTGGTACAATCCATTTTAGTAATGGGAATTCTGAATCAAATATTATAACCGTTGAGGCTTGTCAAGCAACGCGAAATGAAGCTTTAGAAAATTTCAAAAAATTAAATTGTACAAACATTGAAAGTGTACATTCGACATTCAATTCATTTTTAAATTCTTATTCTGGAGAAAAATTCGATATCGTTTTTATTGATGGGCATCACGATGGTGATGCATTAAAAAACTATTTGGAACAATTAAATCCCTTCACTCATAACGACACACTGTTTATTCTCGACGATATTCGTTGGAGTAATTCTATGTTTGAGGCATGGACAGAACTTTGTGCTTCACAAGATTACCATGTCACAATGGATTTATTTAGAATGGGAATAATTCTTAAACGAACGCAACAAGTGAAAGAACACTTTGTGGTGTCCATTTAAAACGTTGCTGTCAACAAATCAAAAACTGCTGGTTGAGAACTTGCAGCTTGTGAAAATGAGTTTGTTGAACTTCCAATAAATATTCCATCTGGATGATCTGAAACAGCACCTGTTAAACTTGAGGTAGCATCAACTCTAGAATCTGTTGTCCAAGAATAAGTAGCAGCTGAAACAGCCAGTTCTGGACTTGA